>CAVGRW010000103.1:0-8969 GCA_963631735.1 Bacteroidaceae bacterium
TTATACTATACTATATATTATAAAGTCAAGAATTGAAAAACAAATAAACTGTTAATAAACCGCTTTTTTGCATATTTTTTCAGTAGGTAACTGTAATTTTTGTCCTCGACAGTCTAAAACAAACGGAACTTACGCATATTTATACATAAGTTCCGATTTGTCATTATTTTTTAAAAAATAGGTTTCGGTGAAAATTTCCCATGTGCATGGTCTCTCTGCGGTGACTGAGGAGGCAGGGCGTCATCGGCGCTAAACGCTCTCATCAGTTCATTATATATTCCGAATTGAACAGCTCGTAAATTGCGTTGTTCAGGTTCTTATTTTCGGGGTTTTGGAGGTTGAAGTCGTTTGACAAAATCTCCTGTGCGAAGCGGTGGGCTTCGGTCAACAATGCCGAGTCGGTGAGCGATGCCATTTTCATGTTCGGCAGTCCGTGCTGGCGTGCACCGAAGAAATCACCGGGTCCTCGCATCTTCAAGTCCTCGTCGGCAATCTTGAAGCCGTCGGTCGTTTTCGTCATTATCTCCATGCGCTTCTTTGCGCTGTCGGTTTTTGCGTCTGAGATAAGAATACAGGTCGATTTATACTGTCCTCTGCCTATTCGTCCTCTGAGCTGGTGAAGCTGTGAAAGTCCGAACCGCTCGGCGTTTTCGATAACCATAATAACGGCATTGGGTACGTCTACACCGACCTCGATAACTGTCGTTGCAATGAGCAGCTTGACCTCGCCCGAAACAAAGCGTGACATGACCTCGTCCTTTTGCTTAGGCTTCATTTTTCCGTGGAGCAGTCCGACCTCGTAGCCGCTGAAAAATCCCTTTGAAAGATTTTCGGCATAGCTTTCTGCGGCGGCGATATCCTCGTCACCCTCCTCAACAAGGGGACAAACGATATAGCCCTGCCTGCCCTCGTCAAGGTGCTTCTTGACATAGCCGAAGGCTCTCGCTCTGAGCTTGCCCGTGACGTAATATGTCTCGATCGGCTGTCTGCCGGGCGGAAGCTCGTCGAGCACTGAGACGTCCAAATCGCCGTAGAGCATGAGGGCGAGCGTTCTCGGGATCGGCGTCGCCGACATAACAAGGGTATGCGGCTTGTCGCCCTTTTTGCTCAGCGCCGCTCTGTGCTTAACGCCGAAGCGGTGCTGTTCGTCCGTTATGACAAGTCCGAGAGCGTTGAACTCAACATCGTCCTGAATCAGCGCATGAGTTCCGATTATCAGCTGAGTTTCGCCGCTTTTCAGCCGTGCTTTTATCGCTCGCTTGTTTGCCGCCGTGACCGAGCCTGTCAGAAGCTCGGCATGAATGTTTGTATCTTTAAAAAAGCTTTGGCATGTCCTGAAATGCTGCTGAGCGAGAATTTCCGTCGGCGCCATGAAAGCACACTGATAGCCGTTTTTGACAACGGTATAAATCAATGCGGCGGCGACTGCGGTTTTGCCCGAGCCGACATCGCCCTGCAAAAGGCGGTTCATCGTTATTCCGCTCGTCATTTGTCTTATGCTTTCGCTGACGGCACGTTCCTGCGCTCCCGTCATCTTGAAAGGCAAAAGCCGCTTGAATTCGTCGGTGTAATCCTGCGAGACGGCAACGGGAGTGGTCTCTTTTCGGTTGCCATTCAGCTTCATCAAGCCGAGCTGGAAGATGAAAAGCTCCTCAAAAATAATTCTGCGCCGTGCCTCATGGAGCATATCCTCGTTCGTCGGCAGGTGAATTTCACGAAGCGCATTGTTGATCTCCATAAGGCAGAGCTTATCCCTGAGCGACTGCGGCAGACAATCGGTGAAATAATCATTGCCCGAGGAAAAGACCTGACGTATCAGCTTTTCGATATATTTTGAATTGACGCCTGCCGTCAGGTGGTATATTGAATGAATTCGTTCGCCGCTTGAAGCCTTTTCAATCAGCGGCGACGACATCTCACGCCGATGAAAATTTCCGCCGACCTTTCCGTAGAAAAGATATTCTTCGCCCGCTTCGAGGGCTTCGGCGGTGTATTTGCTGTTGAAAATCGTGATGTTCATGAGCGACTCGCCGTCGGTCGCAACGGTTTTGTAAATCGTCATGCCCTTGCTGACCTTGGCTCCTCTCGGCTTATGGTCAACGGTCGCCTTAATACAGCATGGCTCGTCAAACGGAGCGGCGGCAATGCTCGTTACCTTGCTCCAATCCGTGTATTCCCTCGGATAATAGCGCAGAAGATCGCCGACGGTGAAAATCCCGAGCTTGCCCAAAAGCTTGGCTCTTTTTTCACCGACGCCTTTTAAATACTGTATGTTGGTGGTTTTGTCCATCACTGTGCCGTCCATTCGTCGATATTGGCAAAGCAGTCGCCGGGATTTGTTTTGATCTCGCTCGTTATTTTATCCGAGCTGACGGTGATGCCCTGTCTGAATGCAATGGGGATAAACGGGAGCTCATCGGAAAATGTGCCGATAAGCTTTTGCATATCCGCCTGTCCGCTGAGGTATTTATTATAAATTCTTGCCGTTTCGCTTTTCTCGGAAATGCCGTATCTGAGTCCGCCGTCTGTTGAGAAAAATCTCGAAAGGCCGAAGCTGTTCGGAAGCTCCGTCTCGCCGATATACATATCGAAGCTGTCGCCCGATATCGAAGAAGCATAGTCGGAATATGAAACTTCTCTTATCGTGACATTGATGTTGATTTTTTCGAGTGCCTGCTGAATTCCTCTTGCAAGCGAGCGGCGGAAATCATTTTCGCTGTTTACAAGCAGGGTCAGGTTCATGACCTTATCCTCGTTGTATCTTGCGCCCGAGGTGTTGATTTTTGAATAGCCGACGTCCTCAAGAAGCTGAACGGCGCTGTCTGTTTTTTGATTTAAAGTCGGCAGCGTGCAGCCCTTGAGCTTGTAATATGACGGGTGGAAGGGGAGCGCCGAAGCGACGGCACAGCCTGCGAAAGCGTCTGAGGCGAGCTCGGCACGGTTGAGTGCAAGGGATATAGCACGGCGAACCTTGGGCTCGGAAAGAACGCTGTTCTGCGAATTGATGCCGAGATATACAAGATTTGTAAGCTCAACGTTGTCGCTGATTTTTGTGAATTTGGTGTATTTGCCGCTGTCGAAATTATCGCAATAAAAGTCGATTTTATTCAACTCAAAAAGGCTGCTGAACGATTCCGAGGCGGAAATATCAATAAGTCCGATTTTGGCATATTTCGGATTGTAGCCGCCCAAACGGGATTTGTTGTATTGAAGAAACTTGCTCTCGCTGTTTGTGACAAAGGTGTAGCGGCCGCTGCCGACGGGGATCTTTGAAGTATATCCGCCGCCCGAGGCAGTCGTTGTGCTTTCTTCGTCGTCTGTCTGCGTGTTATCGCTTGTGTCCTCGTCGTATGAGCCCTTTTTGACGATCGGGAAGATGAGATTAGCCGCTTCCGAGCTGTCGGTATTTTTGAGCGCAAAGGTGACGATATATGTGCTGTCGGTTGCCGCAGAGTCAATGTTTTCAAGATAGGCGGCGTAGGTTACACTCGTTTTTGCCTGATCAAACGAATAAACAACGTCATTCGCCGTAAGCGGTGTACCGTCTGTGAATTTGAGTTCGCTCTTGATTTTAACTGTGAGTGTTTTGTCCGCAACGGTATATGACTCGGCAATTACGGCAGTCTCTTTGAAGGTCTCGTCAACCGTGAAAAGGGAGTCGTAAATCAAACCCGAAATATATTTGTTCATGGAATTCGTCAGCTTGTAGGGGTCGAGCGAATCCGTACGCATATAGGGAACGGTGAAGCCTATTTCGTCAAGCGGCTCGGGCTCCTTTTCTTTTCCAAGGTTTGAAATGGTATCCATCACAGACTTGCCGCCGCAGCCGCAGAGCGAGAAAAGAATTGCTATGCAGACAAAAGCGGCAATTATTTTTTTGGTGTATTTTAACATGATATTACTCCCTTATATCTATTGCTTCAATCGCAACAGTCTTGCCCGTTGCTTCGTCAATTTCAAATATACAGCCGTTTAAAAGAATGTTATCCTCGTTGGCTTGGAAAAGCGTCGGCATACCCGTTTTGAGCGCACGGATTATACATTCGGGCTCAATTCCGAGTACGGATTTTTCACTGCCGCACATGCCGAGGTCGGTTATGTAGCCCGTGCCCTGCGGAAGAATTTGAGCGTCGGCGGTTCTGACGTGGGTGTGTGTGCCGAAAAAGGCGGAAACACGTCCGTCTGCATAGAAGCCGAGGGCTCTTTTTTCTCCCGTAGCTTCTGCGTGAAAATCAACGATTTTTATTTTGCAATCCTTGATTTCTTCAATCGCCCTGTCAAGGCTGTCAAACGGATTGGCATAGCTTGCATTGAAAAACGCACTTCCCATGAGGTTGATAACGCCTATGCGATATCTGCCCATGTCGATTATTCCCGTGCCCTTGCCGGGGCAGGAGGGGTGCATGTTGTAAGGCCTCAGACAAAACTCGTTTTCGTCGAGAAAGTCCGATGCTTCACGGCGGCGAAAAACGTGGTTGCCCGTCGTTATCATGTCAACGCCCGAGGAAAAAAGACTTTCTGCCGAGCTTGGAAGTATGCCGTTGCCCTTGGCTGAATTCTCGCCGTTCGCTATGCACACGTCAATATTATATTGCCTTTTAATTTTCGGGAGAAGCCTTGAGAGCGCTCGGCAGCCGCCGTCGCTGACAACATCTCCTATGGCAAGAAGCTTCATCAAATCACACTTTCAATTTGAAAATATACGTCTATATTATATCAAAGAGAATATAATTTGTACAGAAAAAATAAAATAAATATTGACATATTTATATTAAGCCGTTAAAATTAAAATAAGGGTTTTATAAATCCGAAAATAAAAAGCCTCAGAAAGGGGAACATTTTTATTATGAAAATGCTTAAAAAAATATCTGCGGTCGTTTTAGCCGTAATAATGGTGATCGGCATTTTTGCGGTTTCGGTTTCCGCCGCTCCTGCCGCACCCGAGTTTAAATTAAAGGTCAAGAGTCAGTCAAGCTCATCGGTCGTATTTGTTCTGTCGCTCGCAAGCGGAAGCGTAAATTCGTTTGACATTCAGTTCAACGTCTCCGGTCCGATAGGCGCATGCAAGAGTATTGCGATAACGAGCGAGCTCAGAGATTTGAAGAACAGCATTGAGGACAGCAACGGAATTATTTCAATGGCAAACAATACGGATACAAAAATGATTTCGTTCGCTTCGACAAAAACAATTTCAAAGACAATTTCGCTTTATGAGATTACATTTGCAAAGAGCTCAAAGAACGTTACGACAGCCGATTACGGCGCAACATTCTCAAGCTGCGTTCTGACCTCGGGAAACACGAACATTGATATGACCTCTAAAGTTAAGCTTATCACGGGATACATAGATTTCAAAACCGAGTCGATCAGCGCAAACTACAAGCAGACGAAGAAGATTGATTTTGAGTCAAGCTACGACGCAAAGCAGATCAAGTGGGAGTCCTCTAACACCAAGGTTGCAACCGTTGACGACAGCGGCAACGTGAAAATGACGGGCGCAGGCACTGCAACAATTACCGCAAAGAGCACCGACGGCAAGGCAACGGCAGAGTGCAAGGTCACCGTAAGCTACGCATGGTGGCAGTGGATCATCATGATCGTTCTCTTAGGCTTCCTCTGGTATTGATTTAATTGAATTAAATAAAAATTAAGCTCCGAAGTTTATGGCCTCGGAGCTTTTTTGATGCAATTTTTAAAATCAGAAAGGAAGAATATCCTTGACCTTACCTGCGATCTCTTTGATTTTGGCTGTGCCGTCCTCGACCATTTTCTTTGTCGCAATTGCCGAGTAACCGTCGCAGGGACCTATTTCCTGAGCGGTGAGGCTGTCTATCATAAGAGCCATTTTGATGAACGATACCGTCTGCTCATACATCAGTTCGGCGTCGAACTTATCCATCTCGTGGTTATCGCTGATAACGCAGAGACAGTCGGGAGCGGTAACAAGCGCAATTTCGGGAATTCCGCAGTTAAAGAGCGGCTGTCCTTCGCCGAAGTGGAGAAGATTATGACCTCTGAGCGTGAGGGTATAGACCTTTTTACGATCCTCAAGCGACTTGAAATAGATGTCGTCCATTACCTTGTTGCCCGTGTAGACTATCTCGGTCTCAACGTCGCCCGTTTGTCTGTATTCGCCGTTCTCGTCGGTTTTCCACATCTTACAGCCGAGATGCTCAACGGAAAGTCCTGCAACCGCCTTGAGGTGACCCTCCTTGCCGTCCCAATGGCTTCTGTGAGCGGTCAGCCATTTTGATGTTGCCTGAACTCCGCCGCCGTCAATGTTCTTGAAATTCGGAAGTCTGAAATGACCCGTTACAAAAACGAAAATGTGTGTCCTCTTGAGCGGCTTATCCTTGAGATATTTTATCATTGCAAGCATTGCGATAGGACCGTTTTCCTCAATGCAGTTCGTGCCGTCGGTGTGAGTGTTGATGATAACGCTTTCGCCCTCTTCCTCGCCGTCAAGCACGCACCAGAAGGACTCCGTCTTTGCGTATTCGTCGATTATGCCCTCAAGGGTGAGCGTTGCGAATGCGCCCTTTTCGGCTTCCTCAATGACCTTCTGACCGTTCTTTGAGTTGATCCAAACGGCAGGAATTCCCTGATAGTCTAGAATGAACGGAAGATACTGACCTTCGATGCAGTCGTCGTTGATGCCTTTCCAAATGCAGATAACGCCCTTTGCGCCTGCAAGCTTCGCCATTTTAAGGAACGGGAAGTTGACAAAAGCCGTTGCGACGGGTCCGTTGTAGTGGCTCGGGAGCTTCAATCCCTCGGGTATGCTTCTTTCACGCTCGTTGAACGCGATTTCGCTGGGCAAAAAGTCAAGCTCGTTGACCTCAACAACGGCGATTTTATCCGTTGCGTTGAGATATCCGACGTGTTTTTCTTTAACAAGTGTCATCTGTGCCGTAATGCCCTCGGCGGGAGTTCTGCCCGAATAGGGGAATGCTGAAGAGATGGGAACCTCGAATTCCTCGTCCAAGTCTTTGATAACAAGCTTCTTGTTAGTCTCCTCCCAGCGCATGAAACGGCTCGGATCGGAGAAGGTCTCGATGCCCATGTCATGTATCTGACTTTTGAGATACTTTATGAAGTTTCTTTGAGCCTTTGTGCCGGTCAGACGAACGCCGAAGGAATTCATCTTTTCAACTTCCTTTTGCAAAAGCTCGGGTGAAGTGATGTTTGTCATATCAATTTCCATATTTATCTGCCTCCAATATTTTCTTGTGATATTATACTATAACGCCCGTTTGTTTTTCAACCTGAAACGGGAAAGATTGTTAAAATTTTTACAAATTGTTTAAATTGTTGATTTTCAGTTTAGAAAAGAGTAGAATTATTAAGATATCAAAGCGAAAGGACACAAAAAATGAAATATACAACACTGCTTCTTGACCTTGACGAAACGCTTTTTGACTTCTCGAAATCGGAAAAATTCGCAATAGACAAGCTCATGGAAAAATACAATATCCCCGTGACCGAGGAAAACCGTCGGCTTTATTCGGAAATAAACGACGAAAAATGGAAAAAGCTTGAGAGGGGAGAGCTGACGAGACCTCAGCTTTTCCGTGAAAGATTTGCCGATTTTTTTGATAAAACAGGCGTGTCGGCGGACACGGAAGAAGCCAACTTTTCTTATATGACCTTTCTTTCGCAGGCGAGCTTTATTCTTGACGGCGCACTTGAAGCGTGCGAAAGGCTCAGCAAGAATTATTCGCTTTATCTTGTGACGAACGGAACAAAAATCGTTCAGAACGGCAGGCTGGGAGGCTCGCCGATAATGAAATATATCAAGGATGTTTTCATCTCGGAAGAAATCGGCTTCAACAAGCCGCAGAAGGAATATTTTGACTATGTTCTTGAGCATATCGAAGAAGGGGACAAGTCGAAAATTCTTGTCGTAGGCGATTCGCTTTCCTCGGATATCGCAGGTGCAAAAAACAGCGGACTTGACTCCTGCTGGGTGAACAGGAAAAATCAAAATATCGAAACCGCCGCCACCTATACAATAGGCTGTATAACCGAGATATTTAATATTTTGTAAAATATTTCCAATGAGATTTTTGTATGATGTTGCCATAAAATTTTAATTGTATATTGATTTTATTCGATATTTTTGTTATTATTGTCTTGATAAAATATAACGGAGGTTATTTTATGAAACTTTCAAAGAAGATCATTTCCGTAATTCTTTGCGTGATTATGGTTTTCACCATGTCGGCTGTTGCCATAACGGCAAACGCAAAGGACGACGTTACACCGGTCGTTTTCATTCCGGGTATCGGTCAGTCTCAGACATACAAGTATGATGACGAGGGCAATGAGATCGCAAGCTGGAACATGCTCCACGTCAACACTGATTTTGCAAGCTACTCAATCATTGATTGGGTCAAGATGATCCGCCTTGTTGCAGGTCTTGTTGTAACGATCGCAACTCAGCGTGACGTAATTTCCGAGAGCACGCTCAAGGGTGCGCTT
Source organism: Bacteroidaceae bacterium (assembly GCA_963631735.1). GTDB lineage: Bacteria > Bacillota > Clostridia > Oscillospirales > Acutalibacteraceae > CAG-488. Next base: position 8,482 of record CAVGRW010000103.1, read on the forward strand.
GAGGTTCTTTTTGTTGACCATCTCAGAAAAGACGACGGCTCATTCGTTAATAACGTTGTAACGCCTAACTATCCGTGCCCGATCTCGGGATATAACGAGGACGCAAGAGGAATTTTCGACAGACGAATTCCCTGCCAGGCTCTCGTTGACGAGATAGGCGAGGACAATGTTTATTGCTACAACTATTCGATTTTCTCAAATACATTTGAGAATGCAGAGGGTCTTAACGATTACATAGAGGACGTTGTTCTTCCGCAGACAGGCTCCGACAAGGTTATACTTGTTCCGATGAGCATGGGCGCAAGCGTTGTTAATAACTATCTCAATCTTTATCCCGATGCAGGCAGAGTTGAGAAGATAATCAGCGTTGTAGGCGCATGGCAGGGCAGCAGCGTGTTTGCCGACCTTATGCTTGCAGACTTTGACGAGAACGCTCCCGACATGGTTTATACCGACGCTATTCAGCAGATCGGCGTTGACGCTATGAC
>CAVGRW010000104.1:0-8955 GCA_963631735.1 Bacteroidaceae bacterium
CTGCGGCAGGAACAGCGGCGTCCTCGCAGACGATAAAGACGTCAACCAACATCACCATGGTTTACGGCTCAACGCTTAAAATGAGCGCTCCCGCAAAGAACGGATATACTTTCAATGGCTGGCTGAGAACGGCAGGCACAACAGGTACGCTTACATCGTCAACAAGTGATTCGACATTTGTTTGCGGCGCAGGCTCGGCAACCCTCACAGCACAGTGGACTGCGAATGTATATACGATAACGTTTGAAGCAAACGGAGGCAATGTAAATCCGACGTCAAAGACGTTCACGATTGAGTCTACGATTGACCTCCCGACACCGACGAGAGCAGGCTATGAATTCGACGGATGGCTCGTGACAAAGGTCGAGGGCAACTGGACGAACGGAACGCTTTACACAGGCTCAAGCATCGACGCGGGAAAGTACGGCAACGTAACCGTAACGGCTCAGTGGCACAAAACCGTCACCGTGCATTTCTACTCGGGCAGCAAGGGAGCGGTACACAATCAGTTCAGCGTAACGTTCAAGAACAGTGAGACGACGGGAACGGTAACGGCGCCGACAAGCTTCGGCACGATCAGCGGCTGGACTGCACTCGGCTGGACGACATCAACGGCGGCATCCAAAGCTGTAGGCGATGCAAAGATAGCGGGCGGCACAGCGCTCAGCGTCAATGTCAGCAGCGGACCGTTCACATATTACGCAATATATACTCAGTCGCAGACCCTGAAGTATGAGGCAAACGCAAACGGAGATACCTCTGTCAAGAATATTCCGGCAAACGGAACACTCGCAGGAGCGTATTACAACTCCGCAGACACAACGCTTAATATCACACGAACGATCCCGTCAACTGTTCCGACAAGAAACGGCTATACGTTCAAGTCGTGGAATACACAGGCAAACGGAAGCGGAACGAATTACGCGGCGGGAGCAAGCTATACCAACAGCGCACAGACCGATACTTTGTATGCACAGTGGACAGAAAATCAGTACACGATAACATACGTCAACGGTAACGGCTCCGATGATACAAAGGTAGGCTACAGGATAACCGCAGAGATAACGATAATCGCGGCACCGACATATGACGGATACGTGTTCGTAGGCTGGAAGGTAACAACGGTAACGAACGGTAACTGGACGTCGGGCGACCTGTACGGAGCAGGAGCAAAGGTAGGCTCGGGCAAGTACGGCGACGTAACACTCGTTGCACAGTGGGTATATGTAAAGGATGCGGAAACAAAGTCGGGCGAATACAACCAGGATAATACGATAAGCATCGTAACCGGTGTAGACGCAAACGGCAACACAACAAGCGTAACCACAACGAAGTATGACACAGCATCGTTCAAGAAATATCAGGATGCAATCAATGCATATAACAATGCAAAGAATGCAATCCCGACAGACGTAAACGCAAGCGATTATTCAACAAGACTCGCGGCGGCAACAAAGACCTTGCAGGATGCGATCAATGCCTTGGTAGATATCACGCTTAACGAAAGAGGAGTTGTAACGGATTATCTCAATAACTTCCTCATCGACGCAAGCGGCACAAGACATAACCTCAACGAGATGAACCTTAACCATTATGACCTCGCAACAACGGTCGAAACGGCAAAGAACGCACTCGTAAACGGAAATGCGATCAAGGCAAAGAACTACGGCATCACGGCAAAGGATACCGACGGAAAGACCTTCCAGACAAAGCTTAATGAATACGTAGCCGCAATGGCAAAGGCATTCAAGACAAAGACACAGGTCAAGACGGAAGGACCCGGCTTCAAGGTATATGAAAATGCCGACGCAGCAAAGGCAGTAACAGATGCAAACGGCAAAACGCTTGCAGGAGCAACGGCAGTGAACTATGTATATGCAGGTAAGGGCAATTACACATATTACTGCTACACGAACTCCACAAACCCGACAGTCCTGATAACGGTAGACGATATCGAGACAGCAGGCAGAGTGTGCTACCCGACGACGGCAAAGGCAACGGCAGAGCCGACAGTATCGGGAAGTGCAAAGAACGTAAGCACATATTCGATAGCAAAGATACCGGCAGGCAATGCGGATAACGACTATCTGACATATACAAAGCTGTCGATAGGCGGAGCAAGCAGCTATTATCAGCAGAAGCAGGTAATCACCCTTACACCTGAGTTCACAAGCGGAGCAAACGGAACGGTAACATATGAGTTCACGGCAACCGACGACGCTCTTACTCCGAATGTGGCAGCACAGTCGGCACTGTCCTCGGGAATAGGAAATGCAAACAGCTGGCAGAAGAACCTCACGGATGATACAGCAAATACAAAGAAGATAACGATAGTTGTCGATTATCATTCGGGCGATCAGATGACGGTAACAGGCGATCAGGTAAATAAGGACACATACCTCAATCAGTACCACCTGTTCAGAACATCGGGAGGAGCAAGCAACTGGGAGCTTCCGAAGACGGGAGATACGGTATACAAGGTAAATGACACGACCTACGGACAGACGGACAGAGGCTCGTTCACCTTCACCTATGAGCTCGGTGCAACAGACATAGGCAGCGGAAAGATCAACACAACCGATGTCAATGAGATAATCAAGCTGTTTAAGGATGCGTCAAATTACAATGCGGCAAAGAGCCTGACATTTGTAGGAGCAAAGTACTGGACAAAGAACGCCAACGGAACAAGAGTACAGCATGAAGGCTCGGGACTCGGATATCAGGCATGGGGCAATAACTGGAGCTACAACTATTATCCGAAGTCGGAAAGCTACACATATGTACACGTAGTAGACAGATGGGGCAATGCGGTAGATAAGGTATTCTATGTAGGCAAGCAGGATATTAAGGAAGTGACCGTAACAACAGCTTCGGCAGACGGAGCATATACGATCCTTGAGGACGGCGGAAGCGGAATAGATACGCTGAGCCTTAATGCAGGAACAATGGAGATCCTCACAGACGAAAACTCAACGCTTGAGAACAATGTCTACAGAACAACAGGCAATACGATCAGAATCAAGACGGGCGAGGCAAACAAGAGCTATACCCTTACAATGAAGGATAAGGCGACGAATGCTTCAACGGCAACTCTCAAGAGCGACGAGAACGGAATGATCACGCTCAGCGTCGAGGATGCAATGTACAAGAGCGGAGTGTATACGTTCATGCTCAATGATACGGAGATCAACCTCTATGACGGAGTAAACGGCGATAAGTACATCGTGAATGTTTACGACGGCGAAGCGGAAGAGGGAGAAGCCGCAGAAATGATCGTAATAACGGCAGGAGAAGTCGGCAAGATAAAATTCACGGATAGAGACGGAAACTCAGTGACCGTAGCGGAAAGCGAGACAAACGAAGACGGAACAAAGACGTGGAGAATGTCGAAGAGCAGACCTGCGGGAGAGTATGAGTACAGTATCAGCGTGAAAGTAGGCTACAACTGGATAGAGGAAAACAGCACAGGCAGGCTGATATTTACGGAGAAGCTTCTTGATACGGGACGAATCGTCAAGGCCGAGTACGATGAGGAGAGCGGACTTTACAAGCTCACGATTGAAGGCAGAGCGACGAAGGTACAGTTCATAACGGAAGACGGAATGACGAGAACGTACACAAGATACAGCGATTCTGTAAAGAGCCGCAAGTCGTATGACGCAGAGGGCAACGAAGTGCCCGACACAGGCAGATTGCTCGACCGCGAGGTATGGCTTGTAAATGCAAGACTCTATTCGGGACAGAGCTACACCGCAGCCGGCAAGTTTGAAGCAGGCTGGAACAGAGAAGGCACAGCCTCCCTCACCGCCCACTGATAACCCGACGGACTGACAAATCTAACAGAATAACACCAACCCCCGAATCCCACAAAGGTTCGGGGGTTGGGCTTTTTGCCGTAAAAAAAGCAGCTGCACAATTAAGTGCAACTGCTCTGATATAATTTTTATTCGGCAACTTCAAGAAGCTTCTTGTTTATTCTGTTGGTTACATCGAGAAGATAAGCGGCTTCCTTTGTGTTGAGATCCTTGCTTTCCCATTCTTCAAGCTTCTGCATCGTTTCAGTGTATTGTGACATAAACCTTGTGTAATCGGAAAGCATGGAAATTGAATTATTTGATTCTTTATACTTTTTCATAAATGCGACATACTCGTCAAAGAATTCCTCGTAGCTGTCCATTGCTTCCTTGAAATCACGGTGCATTCCGTCAACCATATCCGAGTCGTTATTGGCTGTCTTGGCAGGCTTTGATTGAGCGGCCTTTGTTGTGTCGTCTGAAGCCGACGGAGCTGTGCTGTTTTCGTTCGGAGCGTCAATATCAATGCTCATAATATTGTTGCCCTCATATTTGATTGAAATGTGCCAGCCCGCGCTGTTATCAGCGTTATAAAAACTGTCACCCTTGTCATAATTAACCGTAAAGCCCTTATCGGAGCAAGCCTTTACATAGCTGTTGTAATCGTCTTTGCTCGTGTTTCCGATGTAAACGAAGAAACTGTCATCGTTTTCGCGGGTAAACTTTCCGGTTGTGGATTTAGGAGCGGGAAGCTGCTTGCCTGCTTTGCTGGTAGGCCATGTAATAGCGGACATTTCAATCGGTTTTTCCAAATCGATCTTCATATCGCTTTCACTGCCGTAATGGCTTAGACTCAATTTATATCCATCGGCATTGTATGCACCGTATGACATGGAGTCCGATTCGGGATCGACCGTGAAACCTTTTGCTTTGCAGGCTTCGATATAATCGTTATACTGCTTGTCGGAAATTTTATTGATGTCAACCCAAAGCTTTTCGGCAGTATTTTCGTGAATTTCGCCTTTATTTTTAGGTGGCTCGGGTAACTGCGCGCTTAAAATTATGTCGCTCCATTTAATTTTTTTCGATTGATTGCTTGAAATTGAGCCGATAACTGCGATTGCGGCGATGACAACTATAAAATAAAACCACCATCTTTTATAAATCGGTTTTTTCTTTTTCTTGGTCGGCGTAGGTTCGATAGGGTATGTACCGGGGGTTGGTGCCGCACTGCTCGGAGCGGGTGCTCCGCAGTGCTCGCAAAATTTACCGTTAAACTCTTTTCCGCATCTTGAACAAATCATTTTAATGTCTCCTTATTATTTAATGGTTTTAATGATTTTTGCGTTAATTCACTTTTATTATTTCTTAACCTCCTTTATAAAACTGGCAAGAGCAAATACAGCTTTTTCGGATAACTCGGGCAGTTTATTCTCGTCGGGACCCTTGACACCGAGCAGGTAATCCGTGCTGACATTAAGCAACATCGCAATGTCAACTATGTGCTGCAAATTTGGAACAATATCTCCGCTTTCCCATCGTGCAACGGCAGTCCTTGAAACATCGACCGCCTCCGCGAGATTTTCCTGAGTGAATCCTGCAATCTCACGAGCAAGCCGAATTCGTTTTCCGATATCCGTTACAACCATTTTTTTACCTTTCCAAAAGCCTTGTCTTTTAAAATTCATAAATCATCCTCCTTTGTGTTTTGATTCACTCAAAAGAGGACTTGTAATTTTCGCGAATGTAGCATTATTATATATTTTTTATTTTGCTATAAACAGCAACCAATGGTAAAATTTGTAAACCGTGAGTTACACGGAAACTTTCGGCTTGACAATAGCAAATCGCAATGATATAATAATAGATATTCTAATTTTAGACTATTCGGAGGGTGTCATGACTGCGATAAAAATGATGGCAGTGGGGAAGAAGCTGGCGAATATTTACAGCGGACTTTCTCAGCCGTTGTGCAAAAAATACGGGATAAATCAGTCCTGCTTTGATGTTCTCATGTTTTGCGCAAACAATCCGGAGAACAACACGGCGAGGGACATTTGCGCCGTCAGGGGAATCAAGAGCGGAATTGCTTCCGTTGCGGTCGAAACGCTGATTCAAAAGGGCTATTTGGTTCGCACGGATGACCCCTCGGACAGGCGAATTCACCGCCTTGTGCCGACAGATGAGGCGCAAGATATTATCTCGGACGGCAGAGCGATGCAGGAGAAATTTATTTCCACGCTGAAAAGCGGAATTTCCCCCAAGGAAGAGGAGATTTTTGAAAGAGTGAATGAAAAAATACTTGAGAACATCAATTTGTTCGGTCGGGAGGAAGCTTAATGCTTTTTAAAATTATAATCTGTATCATTGCCGGTATCGGCGCAGGCCTCGGCACGGGCTTTGCAGGAATGAGCGCCGCCGCGGTGATCAGCCCCATGCTTATAACATTCCTTGATATGGACTCGTATCTTGCTGTTGGAATTGCGCTGGCGAGCGACGTGCTTGCAAGTGCCGTTTCGGCTTACACATACGGTAAAAATAAAAATCTTGATATTCGCAACGGTCTTATCATGATGGCTTCGGTGCTCTGCTTCACCCTTGTCGGCAGCTACGTTGCAAGCATTGTACCGAAAACGACTATGGGCAGTTTCTCGGTGTTCATGACCCTTCTGCTCGGCATTAAATTTATCGTCAAGCCCGTTGTTGCGCCGAAAGCGAGACTGCAAAATGCCACGGCAAAGCAAAAGGCGATTCGCTCCGTGATTTGCGGCTCGATGGTCGGCTTTATTTGCGGATTTATCGGCGCAGGCGGCGGAATGATGATGCTTCTCGTCCTCACGACCGTGCTCGGCTATGAGCTTAAAACAGCCGTCGGCACAAGCGTGTTCATCATGGCGGCAACGGCTCTGACGGGCTCTGCCAGCCACTTCGCAATAGGCGGTGCGCCCGATCCGGTAGCACTCATCACATGCGTAGTCAGCACGCTCGTCTTTGCGCTAATCGCGGCGCTGATTGCCAATAAGGTCTCGGCAAAAACGCTGAACCGTGCGACGGGCGTTGTTCTCGTCGTGCTCGGAGCGGCAATAATTATCGTAAACAGAATAAAATAAACAGAAACAGCGTCGTTACCTTTGACACGGCGCTGTTTACGTTGTATAATATACATTATAATTACTGAACGGGGGCAATGCTATGTCCGATTTTAAATGTGAATTTCTCGGTTCGGGCATATATGTTGCCGTATCAAAGGAGCATACATTCGGCACGGATGCCGTTCTGCTTGCCGATTTTGCATCGCCGAAGCGCAATGAAAGGGCATGCGACCTCGGTACGGGCTGCGGAATAATTCCGATGCTCTGGTGCAGAAACAACTGTGCCAAGGAGATAACCGCTGTCGAATTGCAGGAGAAGGGCTATATGCAGACCTGCGATTCCATTCGCAAAAGCTCGGTCGAAGAAAAGGTCAAGCCGATAAACCACGACCTCAAGGACATAAAATCGGTTCTTTCTCACGCTTCAATGGATGTTGTGACGATGAACCCTCCGTACAAGGCGGCGGACAGCGGCATAAAAAGCGTTGCGCCTGCCGAGCTCATAGCAAGGCATGAGGTTGAATGTAAGCTTGACGATATCTGTTCCGCGGCGGCTTTTTTGCTGAATTTCGGCGGCAGACTTTGCATGTGCAACCGTCCGGAAAGGCTCAGCGATACTATCGTTGCCATGAAGAATAACGGCATTGAGCCTAAGCGGCTTCGTCTTGTTGCAAAAACGCCGTACACACGCCCGTGGCTTTTCCTCATAGAGGGCAGAAAGGGCGGCAAGCCGTTTATGAATGTTGATCCGCTTCTGATAATGTACGGTGAGGACGGCGGACTTTCAAAGGAAGTAACCGATATTTACGGTGAGTATAAGGAGAACGTTAAATGAGTAAGCTTTATGTTGTCGGAACTCCGATAGGCAACCTTGGGGATTTTTCGCCCCGTGCCGTTGAAACGCTCGAAAAGGTTGATTTCATTGCCGCCGAGGATACACGAGTGACCCTTAAACTGCTCAATCATTTCGGCATAAAAAAGAGCATGATAAGCTATTTTGAACATAATAAAAAGGAGCACGGTGAGCTGATCGTTCAGCGAATTCTCTCCGGAGAGAACGGCGCAATCGTAACCGACGCAGGTATGCCTGCTATCTCCGACCCCGGCGAGGATCTTGTGCGTCTTTGTCACGACAGGGGAGTGGAGGTCGAATCCGTTCCCGGTCCGTGTGCTTTTTCGACCGCACTTGCGCTTTCGGGCTTCCCGTCGGGTCGTTTTACCTTTGAGGGCTTCCTCAGTGTGAACAAGCCGAGCCGCCGTAAGCATCTTCTTTCGCTCGAAAAAGAGACAAGAACCATGCTTTTCTACGAAGCGCCGCACAAGCTGGGCGCAACGCTCCGAGACATGAACAAGGTTTTCGGCAACCGTGAAATTGCAATAGTTCGTGAGATTACGAAGATTCACGAGGAGGTTATCCGTACCACGCTTGACGAAGCCGTTGAAAAGTATGCCGACGGCAGCGTTAAGGGCGAAATAGTTCTTGTTATCAAGGGTGCAGAACCCGAGAAAACCGAAGATAAAATGACCCTTGAGCAGGCGATAGAGTGCGCCCGTCACAGCGTAGAAAGCGGCATGAGTGTCAGCGAAGCGGCGAAACAGGCGGCGAAGCTGTCGGGGTATAAAAAAGGCGACATCTACAAAGCATTGATTTAGCGGATCTTTTTCTGTAATACAGCCCAAAGCCCTCTCGGCATATAATAATATAGCCATCGAGAGCTTTGAACTGTCTAACGAAAAAATCTCTCGCTAAAGTGATAGATTGAATTAAAATCGCCCACAGCACATTTTTCCCTTGGGGCAGTACACACGTACAGCACCCAAGCTGCAAAATGCACTGTGAACAATTTTAATTCAATCTAATAAAAGGATTCGTTTATATAGCCGTCGAGAACTTTGAACTGTCTAACCGAAAAATCTCTCGCTAAAAGTTAGTGGAAATTTACCAGGCTTCCCCTTAAGGGGAAGGCTGATAAAATATCAGCAGGAATTACCATAGAGCGTGGGCTCCTCCTCCGGGGTAGCGAAGTGTCGGTGCGGTAGTGAATGACAGTCCGGTGGACTGTCAGAGC
>CAVGRW010000105.1:0-8913 GCA_963631735.1 Bacteroidaceae bacterium
TGCATCGACAAGGTCGAATTTGACGGCGATAAAATCAAGCCGATAAAAATGACTTGACATTTATATCCTATGACACTATAATATCGGAGACGGGAATGAAGTTCTCCCATGGCGCAAGGCCTGAACCGCTTTTAAGCTGATGACTTCTGCATTATATTTTGCAGAAGCATCGGCTTTTCTGCATTTTTAGGAGGATTTTTATGCTCGCATCACTTTCATTCATTTTTCTTGTCGGTCTTTCTACAGCCGCCATTTGTCAAAAGCTCAAGCTGCCGAGAATAATCGGTATGCTTGCAACGGGAATTGTATTAGGACCGTATGTTCTCAATCTGCTCGACCCGTCAATACTCGGGATTTCTTCTGAGCTGAGACAAATTGCATTGATTATAATTCTGATAAAGGCAGGACTGTCACTGAATATTGCCGACCTCAAAAAAGTCGGACGTCCTGCCGTTATGATGTCCTGCGTTCCGGCAGGGTGCGAAATTCTCGGCTATTTTATTTTTGCGCCCATGCTTCTCGGCGTAACAAGAATTGAAGCCGCCGTTATGGGTGCTGTTCTCGGTGCAGTCTCCCCTGCCGTCGTCATTCCGAGAATGGTTAAGCTTATGGACGAAAAATACGGCACAGAAAAAAGTATTCCTCAGCTCATTATGGCAGGCGCCTCCTGTGACGATATATTTGTAATTGTTCTGTTTTCAACATTTTCAAACATGGCACAGGGCGGCAGTGCCAAAATCATGGATTTTGTAAACATTCCGATTTCAATTATACTCGGCATCGTTCTCGGCGCAATATTCGGCCTCATGCTCGCCTTCTTTTTTGAAACGGCATATGCCCACAAACATCTTGTTCGCAACAGCATGAAGGTAATAATTATTCTCGGCGTCTCGTTTCTGCTCATGTCGATTGAAGCATGGGTCAAAGAATATGTTTCCGTCTCGGGCTTACTTGCGGTTGTCAGTATGGCTTGCGTGCTGAAAATCAAAAGCACGGATAAGGTTTCAAACAGACTCTCGGCAAAATTCGGCAAGCTCTGGCTTGCGGCCGAGGTTTTGCTGTTTGTTCTCGTCGGTGCGGCAGTCGATATCCGATACACTCTCGGCGCAGGTCTTGCCGCCGTCGGAATGATATTCATTGCTCTCATTTTCAGAGCCATAGGTGTAATTCTATGCCTCATCGGCACGCCGTTGAACGCTAAAGAACGACTGTTCTGTGTAATCGCATATCTGCCAAAAGCAACCGTGCAGGCGGCTATCGGATCGGTTCCACTCGCAATGGGTCTGCCGTGCGGAAATATCGTTCTTTCCGTTGCCGTGCTTGCGATTATAATAACTGCACCGCTCGGCGCATTCGGAATTGATGTCAGCTATAAAAAATTTCTTCAAAAAGAAGTTTAATTTTCAATTTATTTTCTCTCTTGCCTGTGATATAATCTTCAAAAGAGGTGTTGAACATGGAACCGAGAAAGCTTATTGAAACACTTGCCGTTGCCGAACGGCTAAAGGACGCAACAAGGCATTGCTATACCTCGGGCGGACGCAGAGAAAGCGTCGCAGAACATTCATGGCGAATGACTCTCACGGCTTATTTTGTCAGCGATGAATTCCCGGAAGCGGATTTTGAAAAGATATTTAAAATGTGCCTTATACATGACCTCGGCGAAGCATTCACGGGCGACATTCCGACCTTTGAGAAAACCGAAGAAAATGAAAAGCAGGAAGAAAAGCTTTTACTTAGTTGGGTAAAATCCCTGCCTGAGCCGTTTTGCACGGAAATGGCGGCGCTTTACGAAGAAATGGCGGAAAGAAAAACGCTTGAAGCGAAAATATACAAGGCTATGGACAGCCTTGAGGCTCTTATTCAGCATAACGAGAGCGATATTTCAACATGGCTTCCGCTTGAATATGACCTGCAAATGACCTACGGGAACGACAAAACGGACTTTTCGGAATACATGAAGTCATTGCGTGAGCATGTACGAAACGACAGCGTTGAGAAGATTGAAAAGGAGCAGTCCAAACAGGTTCAAACTTGACTTTTTCTGCAAAAAGCCTTAATATAGTAATACCCCTTAACGTATGGAGGAAAAAATATGAGACAGTGTATGGACGCCGAAAATCTGCACCGCAGACTGAAAAAAATCATCGGTCAGGTTCAGGCAATTGACAGAATGATAGACGAAGATGTTCCATGTGAGGACGTGCTTTCACAGATAAATGCCGCCAAGTCGGCTCTGCACGGCTGCGGCAAGGTCGTGCTTGAGGGCCACATCAAGCATTGTGTGCGTGACGGAATTGAGCACGGTGACGCCGACAAAACGATTGAAAGCTTCACCAAGGCAGTCGAAAGATTTTCCAATATGGGTTGACGCTTATGAATGAAGAAAAGCGATGGCTTGATTGGGCAATCGAACTGCAAAGCCTTGCACAGGCAGGCTTGACCTACAGCAAGGATGCCTACGACATTGAAAGATTTGAGCGTATCCGTGAAATCTCGGCGGAAATGGTTGCCCATAAATCGGATATGCCGATTGACAAGGTAAAAAATCTCTTCTGCAACGAAACAGGCTATCAAACTCCGAAGCTCGACACGAGAGCGGCGGTTTTCAAGGACGGAAAAATTCTCCTTGTCAGAGAGAACAACGGAAAATGGTCGCTCCCGGGCGGCTGGGTTGAGGTCAATGTTTCCGTCGGTGAAAATGCTGTCAAAGAGGTTAAGGAAGAATCGGGACTCGACGTTAAGGCGGAAAGAATTATTGCAGTACAGGATAGGAATAAGCACAATCTTCCCGTTTACGCTTACGGAGTTTGCAAAATTTTTGTTCTTTGCTCACTTATCGGCGGACATTTTGAAAGCAATATCGAAACGACAGGCTTTGATTATTTCTCCATTGACGATTTGCCGCCGCTTGCGGAAGAAAAGAACAATGCCGAACAGGTCAAAATGTGCTTTGAAGCATATGAAAATGACAATCGGCAGGTACAATTTGATTAAAAAGCAACCATCTGATCTCGCAGGAAATCAGATGGTTATTTTAATTATATATGCACTTTTCTATATCGGGCAGGACGGCATAAACCGACTTACCTATCTTTTCTTCAAAGTATTCTTTGTATTCATATGTTTTGTTCCAACGGTCAACGGTGAACGGATAAATTCCGTAGCGGCGGGTCGTGTCAATAAATCTTTTTTCAAGAATACACAAGCCGTTTGCATCGCCCAAAGCGTCGCAAAGAATTATCAGCTTGTCGTAATCGTCATATTCAATGCCGTCAAGAAATGTCTTTATGAAATCATATTGCTCGGCAGTTATGTCCTTTTTGCCTATATCTGCGTCGATATTCTTCACGGGGAATGAATGAGTCAAACATACTCTTGCCACCTCGTCCCAGCCCTTTGACATTGCATAATCGTAGCCGTCAATTATATGTCTTACGGCGGCAATGCCCGTCCGCCTGCCGATATCGTGCAGAAGTCCGCAGATATAGGCCTTCTCGCTGTCAAGACCGCTTGCCTCGGCAATCAGCCGTGCCGCTTCGGCAACGTTATATGAATGTTTTGTCCACGGTCCGGGATTCATCTCTCCTGCAAGCACAAGCTCGGATATTGCTGTTTTTCTGTCAGGAAACATATTAGCCCTCCTTTATTTTCAATTCGGCAAGTGCCGCATAGTGCAGTATGTCAAATTCGTCGGGTGCAATTTTTTGAAGCAAGGTTTTGTGCTCCGTTTCCCATTTTGCTATTTCTTCATCGGAAAGCGAAGCGCCTATGCCACGGCACGCCTTGACTCTGCCGTGCCAGCTTTCACGGGTAAAATGCACATTCAGCTTGTATTCCTCGTGACAAACAAGCTCAAAATTTTTAAAGTATTCGGGTGCTATATCAATCGGTTGAAGCTTCTCCCTTGCACCGCTCCATTCGGGATTGTATTTCAAAATCAGCCGTTCGCTCTCTCCTGCGATCCTGTCCTCGTTCGGCAGCCATGCCATGTAAAGCACAAGCAAACGTCCGTCCTTTTTCATTATTTTAAGAAGCTTCGGAACGAGAACCTCGGGGTTAAAATACCAAAAGCATTGGCAAGCAGTTACAACATCGAACGAACTCGGCGGAAAATCAATCGTTTCGGCGGAAGCAACATAATAATCAATATCCATGCCGCAAGACAGCCGCTTCGCCTGCTCAATTTGATTCTCAGAGATATCCGTACCGACCCATTTTGCACCGTAGCGATACATGTTTCTCGGTAAAACTCCCGTGCCTGTACCTAGGTCGAGAACGCTCTGCCCTGCCGTGCAAAGTCCTCTTTCGATTATTTTGTCAAAAAATTCCTGCGGATATATGTCCCTGTATCTCGCATAGTCGGCGGAGGTTCTGCCCCAATCAAAGGGCTTGCCGCTGTCAATATTTTTGTCGCTGATATTCATAATGTCTGCTCCGAAACAAAATTTTCAAATTGATTATATCACACACAAATTGTTTTTTCCATAATTTTTATTTTCACTCTTGACAACCTATACCCCTATATGTATAATATACATATACCCCATAAGGTATAGAAAAGAGTGGTGATATGAAAAAAGCTATAAACTCCGCCATGGAAAAACTCGAGCATCTGCTTGAACTCGGCGGAACGAAGAAGGACATCACCCTGCTTGTCATTTCGGGAATTGCGTTGATTTTAAGCCTGACAAAGGCAATCCCCCTCCCTTTTGACATTGCGTGGGTCTCCATTATCCTTTGCGGCGTGCCGATTGTTCTTGAAGCGATTATCGGTCTTGTTACGGCGTTTGACATCAAAGCCGATGTGCTTGTGTCGCTTGCGCTCATTGCATCCGTTTGTATCGGCGAGGATTTTGCCGCAGGCGAGGTTGCATTTATTATGCAGTTTGGCGCACTGCTTGAGGATTTAACAGTTGCCAAAGCGAGGGCAGGCATTGAAAAGCTTGTTCACCTCACGCCGCAGACGGCACGAATTATCAGCGGCGGCGGTAAGAAAACCGTTCCCGCCGAGCAGGTTAAGGTCGGCGACATTCTACGTGTTCTCCCCGGCGAAAGCGTTCCCGTTGACGGAATTATTATCTCGGGTCAGACCTCCGTTAATCAGGCGGTCATGACGGGCGAATCGCTCCCCGTTGATAAATCGGTCGGTGACGATGTCTCCTCGGGCACGGTCAATCAATTCGGCACATTTGAAATGAGGGCAACAAAGGTCGGCGAGGACAGCTCGATTCAGCGCATGATACGTCTTGTTCAGTCTGCGGACGCAGGCAAGGCAAAAATCGTCGGCATTGCCGACCGTTGGGCGACATGGATAGTCGTTATTGCCCTGAGTGCAGCGGCGCTGACGTGGCTCATCTCGGGCGAAATAATCCGTGCGGTCACAATTCTCGTTGTGTTCTGTCCGTGTGCACTTGTTCTTGCCACGCCGACGGCGATCATGGCGGCAATCGGCAACGCAACCAAGCACGGTTTCCTTGTCCGTGAGGGTGATGCTTTGGAGCGGCTAGCCAAGGTTACAAAAATTACCTTTGACAAAACGGGCACACTCACCTATGGCACACCGCAGGTTATAAAAGCGGTCAGCCGGACAGACGGTCTTGGCAACAATGAGCTTTTTGCTCTCTGTGCCGCCGCAGAGCAGTATTCCGAGCATCCGCTCGGCAAGGCGATAACCCGCTGCTGTAAGCAGGAAATCACCGATAAGCTTCCGCAATCCGAGAGCTTCAAAATGGTTCCGGGTCAGGGTGTTTCCGCTATTGTTGATGACAAATCGGTTCTCGCAGGAAACACAAAACTGCTTGAAAGCAATAATATTTCTGTTTCTTCGCAGGTCAGTAAAGAGGTTGAAGCGTACCTCGACAAGGGCTGTACGGTTATTTATGCGGCTGTCGATAACAGCTTTGCGGGCTACATAGTCCTTTCCGACACTGTACGAAGCGAGAGCGCAAAGATGATTGACAGTCTTTCTTCTCTCGGCGTTCAGCCTGTTCTGCTCACGGGTGACAACAAAAATGCCGCCTCCGCTATTGCAGGACAGCTTCATATCAGCGATGTCAGGGCAAATTGTCTGCCTGAGGATAAGCTGAATTATATCCGTGAGTATCAGGACGGCGGCAATTCCGTTTGCATGATAGGTGACGGCGTGAATGATGCGCCTGCCCTCAAGGCGGCTGATGTCGGTATAGCCATGGGCGGCGTCGGCAGTGACATTGCCGTTGATGCGGCTGATATTGCGCTCGTTGACGATGACGTAAAGGAGCTTCCGCACCTGATTGCACTTTCAAAGCGAATGATGACAACGATTAAGCTGAACATGACATTTTCAATGGTTCTCAACTTTGTTGCTATCATTCTTGCGATAATCGGAACGCTCAACCCTGTCATCGGCGCACTTGTCCACAATGCAGGCTCGGTGCTTGTAATAACAAACTCGGCATTATTATTGAAATGGAGGAAAAAGTAATGGTTGTAAGTATTATAGGTATGGTGATCGGAATTTTGGTTGCGATCGTAGGGATTTACTATCTCATCAAGGAAAAGGACGATAAGGAGTCAAAGAAAATCTACGGAATTATCAGCGGCGTCGGTGCGGCGGTTTTCGTCGGAATGTTAGTCAAGCTGATAATCACACTTTCGCAGGGTTAAGCGTTGCGGCAATCGAGATAATCAAGAAACCGTTTCACGGCAAGTGAGGCGGTTTTTTTGCTTTTCATCGCAACTCCGATATTGCGGTAGGTCGGAATGTCCAGCTTCTTGGCAACTATATGATAGGGGTTGCGCCTGAGAATAAGCTTAGGCAAAATGCTGACACCGAGTCCGCTCTCGACCATTGACATTATCGCATAATCATCCCATGTTGTAAATTTAATATCGGGCTTCAGATCGCAGCGTTCAAAAATCTCGGAGAACTCGTTGTTTTTGCCCTTTTTGAGCATCATAAACGGTTCATTGCACAGCGCGGTTATCGGGAACTTTTCACAGTCAGCCAACGGGTGATTTTCGGGAATGACCGCCATCAGCTCGTCCTGCTCAAGAAAAATCGTTTCAAAATCGGGGTGGGTCGGCAGACGCAGAAATCCGCAGTCAACCCTGCCCTCGGCAATCCAAGCTTCAATCTCCGTATAGTCGCCGAGCAGGAGCTCATAGTCAATATTCGGGTAGTCCTTTTGAAACGCTTTTATAATGTTAGGCAGCCAATGCGTTGCAACGCTTGAAAAAACTCCGATTCTTATAATTCCCGACTGCAAGCCGTTGAGATCGTCAACCTGCATCTGCAGCCTTTCATAGCTTTTGCAAAGCTCCTGTGCAAAAGGCAGAATTTTCAGCCCGTCCGAGGTCAGTCTCAGCCCGCCACGGCTGCGCTCGAGCAGGGTTATTCCCCATTCCTTTTCAATGTCATTTATCATACGGCTGATTCCCGACTGAGAATAGTTGAGAATTTCCGCCGCTTTTGTAAAGCTTCCGCATTCAACAGTCTTAATCAGAGCCATGTATTTCAAAATATTAGCGTCCATTTCGCACCTCTTATATCTGATTTTGTTATATATAATATGATAATTATTCGCTTTTCAAATACTTTGTTCAATGATATACTTTATTGTGAAATAAGTCAAGAGAGGAAGAACAAAATGTTTTATGTAAGCGATATCAAAACTACCGCTCCGGCGGAATTCAAAACCGAGCTTCAGGAAAAGGTGTATAAAACGCTCGACAGCCTTGAAATACCTTACGAAAGGGTCGACACAGACGAGGCAATAACCATGGAGGACTGCGTACTGATTGACGAAAAGCTTAAAATGAAAATGGTAAAAACGCTTTTCCTTTGCAACCGTCAGCAGACCTTGTTTTATCTTTTTATCACCGTCGGCGACAAGCCGTTTCGTTCAAAGGATTTCAGCACCGCACTCGGGATTTCAAGAGTCTCTTTTGCACCTGCCGAGCTGATGGATAAAATGCTTGGCACAAAAATCGGTGCGGCAACCGTTTTCAGTGTACTTCTCCCCTCAGCCGAGGACGTGCAGATCATCTTTGACCGTGACGTTCTCAAAGAGGAATTCTACGGCTGCAGCGACGGCACAACAACAGGCTACATGAAAATCAAGACTGATGATATTATACATAAGGTCCTTCGCTTTGCAAAGAGAAACCACAGCGTTATTGAGGTGTGAAAAATGAGTCTTTATCAAAACAGAATTGTTGTAAAAGTCGGCACTTCAACGCTGACAAACGACCTCGGCAAAAGCGACTTGCGCTCGTTTGACAGGCTTTCCTGCGTGCTTGCCGACATTCAGAACATGGGCTACGAGGTTATTCTTGTTTCATCGGGCGCTATTGCCGTCGGCTCGCACAAGCTGAAAATGGCAAGCCGACCGACAAGCATGAAAATGAAGCAGGCTGCCGCCGCTGTCGGACAATGCCGCATAATGTTTCTCTATGATAAATTCTTCGGCGACTACGACAAAACAACAGCGCAGATTTTGCTCAATGCCGAGGATATTGAGCAGGAGGAGAAAAAGGAAAATCTCACGAATACCTTTGACGCGTTACTCGAAATGGGTGTTATTCCGATAGTCAACGAAAACGACTCGGTCAGCTACACCGAAATCGAATCGACGGAGCGGCTCTTCGGCGATAACGACATGCTTTCGGCGGTCGTTGCCGTGCTTTGCAAGGCAAAAAAGCTGATTATTCTTTCCGATATCGACGGTCTTTACGAAAGCGACCCACGTCTGCATCCCGAGGCGAAGCTGATTGAGAAAATAGAGCAAATTGACGAAAGCGTGTATGCAATCGCAGGCGGTGCAGGCTCACGCAGAGGAACGGGCGGAATGAGAACAAAGCTGCAGGCGGCAAAGCTGGCAACCTCCAACGGCACGGACACGGTAATAACAAACGGCAAACGTCCCGAAG
>CAVGRW010000106.1:0-8894 GCA_963631735.1 Bacteroidaceae bacterium
CTTCCCCTTGAGGGGAAGGTGGGCGGCGGATTGCGCCGCTCGGATGAGGTGGCGAAATTTTCATCGCATGGTTTAATAAAATCAGACTCGAACTTTTCCACCTCATCACCGTCTTACGACGGAGCTTCCCCTCAAGGGGAAGCCTTGGTCAATTCTTTCGACAAATAAAAGGTTAATTGACAATATTGCCATTGTGAGGTGCCGCAGAGCGGCGGAGGGGATAAAGAAAAGCGAGAAAACATTTTAACCGAACCGAGGTATTAAAATGGAACGAAGAAAAACGAAAAAAATAAAAATAGGCAACACATATATCGGCGGTGACGCACCGATAACGGTGCAGTCAATGCTCAACAAGCCCGCCCACGATATCGAAGCGAGCGTTAAGCAGGCGGTCGAGCTTGAAAAAGCAGGCTGTCAAATTATCCGCGGCGCAATTCCCGATATGGACGCAGTGAAGCTCATTCCTGCGCTCAAGGAAGCGGTTAGCGTGCCTATCGTTGCGGATATTCATTTTGACTATCGCCTTGCGATCGAAGCCGTTGCGGCGGGAGTTGACAAGGTGCGTATAAATCCGGGCAACATCGGCTCGGACGATCGAGTTAAAAAGGTTGTCGAAGCGTGCCGTTCGAGGAATATTCCTATTCGTATCGGCGTAAATTCGGGCTCGGTCGAAAAGGAGATTCTTGCAAAATACGGTGCACCGACTCCCGAAGCGATGGCGGAAAGCGCAATGTACCATGCTTCATTGCTTGAAAAATTTGACTTTGACGACATTGTAATTTCAATTAAATCGTCCAATGTCGGCAATATGATAAAGGCATATGAAACCGTTGCCGAAAGATGCGATTATCCGCTCCATCTCGGCGTAACCGAGGCCGGCACGGAACGCATGGGTCTCATAAAATCAAGCGCAGGCATCGGAAGTCTGCTCATGCACGGAATAGGTGATACGATTCGTGTTTCGCTGACCGCCGATCCGGTTAAAGAGGTCTACGCAGGACTTGATATTCTCAAGGCTCTTGACCTCAGAAACGACTGCGTTCAGATCGTTTCCTGCCCGACCTGCGGCAGAACCAAAATTGACCTCATCAAGGTTGCAGGCGAGGTTGAGACAGCGCTCAGAGATTGCCGCAAGCCGCTCAAGGTAGCCGTAATGGGCTGCGTTGTCAACGGACCCGGCGAGGCAAAGGAAGCCGATATCGGCATCGCAGGCGGTGACGGATGTGCCGTTCTCATCAAAAAGGGCGAAATTATAAGAAAAATCAAAGAAGAAGATATTGTCAGCGAGCTGCTGGCTGAAATAGATAAGATGTAATAATTTGGGAGTGTAATTTTGAAAGAAGTCAGTTTCCTCAGCCTTTTCGGCGAGTACATAGATCAGGGTGTTGCGGCGTATTTTGACTCCGCAACGGTTGAGAGTATAGAGGCGAGCCTATCTGAACGCAGTGTCAGTATGCTCGTCAGCTTTCCTGCGCCCATTGACTCGGCGATAATCAAAAAGGCGAGGGCGGAGCTTATCCGTGTGATGAATTTGCACCGCCTTGACCTCGGAATTCATTTCCCTCCCGAGACCTTTGATATAAACTACATGACGAATTTTGTCAAAGAAATTTACGAGCATTTCCCTGCGTCGAGAACAATTCTTGAGGGTGCGACCTACAACCTCAACGGGGATAAGCTGACCGTTGAGCTTGCGGCGAACGGCAAGGATGTGCTTGTTAATCTCGGCTGTGACAAATTCATTCGTCAGACAATCGACCGCCGATTTGAAAGACTGATAGCGGTCGAATTTGTCAGCAATGCTTCCGCTCAGGACGATATAAAAGCGCTTGAGGAGCTTCAGAAAAAAGAAAATCAAAAGATTTCGGTTGCGGCGCCGATGGCTAATCCCGTTGCCGCTTCAAAAGCTCCTGTTCAGAAAAAGCCGAAAGAAAAAACCTACGACGATCTGCCGATTTCCATTACAAATGCAAAGCCGCTTTTCGGCACGCTTGTTAAGGGCAAGCCGAAGCCGATTAAGGAATGTTTGCCCGAGGACGGCGAGGTTGTCGTTTGGGGCGACGTGTTCTCTCTTGAAACGAGAGAGTCCAAGGACGGCCGCTACAGCATAATCAATTTCAATATAACGGACTATACTTCTTCTTATCCCGTCAAGGTTTTCGGAGAGAGGAAAAAGTGCGAGGATCTTGTGGCGAACCTCAAGGACGGCAAGACTGTGCTTGTCCGAGGCGCTATAAATATGGACACCTATATGCACACCTATCTCATCAATGCGAGGGCTGTCACGGAGATTGAAAAAATCGAGAAGCAGGATAACGCTCCCGAGAAGCGAGTGGAGCTTCACCTGCATACAAATATGTCGGCAATGGACGGTATGACGAGTGCAAAGGAGCTTGTCAGCCGTGCGATAGCTTGGGGTCACAAGGCAATTGCAATTACCGACCACGGCGTTGTTCAGGCTTTCCCCGAGGCGTGCAACACTGCCGCAAAAGCCGGAATAAAGATTATTTACGGCATGGAGGGCTACCTCGTTGACGATGACGCTTTCTATGATGATTACGGCTTCGGCGTTGACGATGAGATACCTGCCGAATATATTGAAAAGGTCCGTGCCGAAAAGACCTACCATATAATTATAATCGCAAAAAATACGCAGGGACTTAAAAATCTCTATAAGCTTATAACGGATTCAAACCTTAAATTTTTCAAGCGCAGACCGAGAATTCCCCGTCACAGGCTCATGCAGCTTCGTGAGGGACTTATTATCGGAAGCGCCTGCGAAGCGGGCGAGCTTTACCGTGCGCTTGTCGATCAAAAGAGCGATGAGGACGTTCTCAGAATCGCTTCTTTCTATGACTATCTTGAAATTCAGCCGAACGGCAACAATGCCTTCATGCTTCGCAGTCAGGACGAGCGTTATGAGCGTTTCAAGACGGTTGAGGACCTTGAAAATGTTGACAGACAGATAATTCACATAGCGGACAAGCTCGGCAAAATGGTTGTTGCCACCTGCGACGTCCATTTCATTGACCCGGGCAACGCTGTTTTCCGTGAGATACTCATGACTTCAATGGGCTTCTCCGACGCTTCTCAGCAGGCTCCGCTCTATTTCAGAACAACGGATGAAATGCTTGCCGAGTTTGCTTATCTCGGCGAGGAGACGGCGAAAGAGGTTGTTATTACCAATCCGAATAAAATTGCCGACCTTTGCGAAAGCGGCATGACGCCGTTCCCAAGGGGAACATTCCCGCCGAGCCTTGAGGGCGCAGACGAGGATCTTACCCGTATCTGTTGGGAGAGAACGAAGAAGGACTACGGCGATCCCGTACCCGAGAATGTTGCAAAACGCCTTGAAAAAGAGCTGAAATCTATCATCTCAAACGGATTCGGCGTTCTTTACATGATTGCACAAAAGCTTGTTCAGAACTCTGAGGAGCACGGCTACTATGTCGGCTCGAGAGGTTCCGTCGGATCGTCGTTCGTTGCCCATGCGGCAGGTATTTCCGAGGTTAACCCTCTGCCGCCGCACTATGTATGTAAAAAATGTAAGCACTCGGAATTTTTCATGGACGGCTCCGTCGGCTCGGGCTATGACCTGCCGCCGAAGGACTGCCCGAACTGCGGAATTCCGATGCACCGTGACGGTCACGACATCCCGTTTGAAACATTCCTTGGATTCAAGGGAGACAAACAGCCCGATATCGACCTTAACTTCAGCGGTGAATATCAGTTCTATGCTCACCGATACACCGAGGAGCTTTTCGGAATTGACCACACGTTTAAAGCAGGTACTATCGGCACTATCGCCGATAAGACTGCCTACGGCTTCGTTAAAAAATGGCTTGAGGTCAAGGGCATAACAGTCAACCGTGCCGAGGAGGACAGGCTGACAAAGGGCTGTACGGGAGTTAAGAGAACAACCGGTCAGCACCCCGGCGGAATGGTCGTTGTCCCGGCAAGCAATGACGCAGAGGACTTTACACCCATTCAGCACCCGGCGGACGATGTTTCGGGCGGACTGAGAACGACCCACTTCGATTTCCATTCGCTTCATGATACTATCCTCAAGCTTGATAACCTCGGTCACGATGTTCCAACGCTTTACCGTCACCTTGAGGACTCAACGGGCATCAACGTTTTCGACGTTGATATCTGCGACCCGAAGCTTTATGAGCTTTTGACTTCTCCCGAACCGCTCGGAGTAACGGCGGAGGAAATTGGCTGTGAAACGGGTACGCTTTCACTCCCTGAGCTCGGTACACCGTTTGTACGAGGCATGCTGATGGAAGCAAAGCCGAAGAATTTTTCCGACATGCTCCAGATTTCGGGACTTTCCCACGGTACGGACGTTTGGCTCGGCAACGCTCAGGAGCTTATCAAAAACGGTACATGTACGATTTCCGAGGTTATAGGAACCCGTGATAATATCATGGTTTACCTTATGCATAAGGGTCTTGAGCCCGATATGGCGTTCAAGATAATGGAAATTGTCCGTAAAGGTAACGCTACAAAGCTTCTGACGGAAGCGCATATAAAAGCCATGAAGGAGCATAACGTTCCCGATTGGTATATTGATTCCTGCATGAAGATCAAGTACATGTTCCCGAAGGCTCACGCTGCGGCATACGTCAGCGCCGCAATGCGCCTTGCATGGTACAAGGTTTATAAGCCGACTGAATATTATGCGACCTATATGACGGTTCGAGGCGAGGACCTTGATACCGTTGCGATACTTGAGGGCAGGGGAGCCGTTAAGCAGCTCATGAATTCGATTCTGAATAAGGGTCACGAAGCAACGGCAAAGGAAGAAAACATGTATGTTGCAATGCAGGTTGTTAACGAAATGATGGCGAGAGGCGTTGAATTTCTGCCGATCGATCTTTACAAATCGCATGCAACTGTTTATAAATTGGAGGACGGAAAGATAAGACTTCCGTTCATGTCCATGGCAGGTACGGGCGAGTCGGCGGCGGTTGCTTTGATGAAAGCAAGAGACGACGGCGAGGGAGAATATATGTCCCGTGACGACCTTCAGCAGCGTGCCGGAATCAGTAAGTCGGTTATGGAAACGCTTGATGCGTGCGGCGCTCTCGAGGGCTTGCCGCAGAGCACGCAGATGAGCTTTTTCGGATTTTAATAACGGAGGAAATAAGAATGACAGATCTTTACAAGCTTTGGGAAAATAAAACCACAATGCCCGTGATAACGGTTGAATACGGCTCGGGCAAGGTTCTCATGCTCGGCTACATGAACAAGGAGGCTTTCGCCTACACTCTCAAAACACGCAGGGCATATTATTATGACTCGGCAACCGACAATGTTTATAAATTCGGTGAGGAAAAGGGTAACGCACAGCGCCTTATGTCGCTTGACCTTAACTGCGGCGGTGACGCTCTGCTCATGAGCGTTCAGCAGAAGGGTCATGTTTGCCACCATAACGGAAAGCACAGTACCTGCTTCGGAAATAACATTTATAAGCGAAGCAGGGGCGATTACTCCAAACGCAGAAAATTCGGCAGAGTTGAAATTGACGAAAACTTTGACTATTCCAAGGAAGATTATGAGGACGAGCTGGAATAAAATATTGACAAATATGGTATTTTGTCGTATTATGAAAGAACACACATGTCAACGAATTATAAAAAAGGTGATGTAATGAAAGAGTATATCGGCCGTATAAAGTCAAATTGCAAGACATGGGAGCTTGTTTTCTGGTGGGTGTTCAGGGCGCTGATGATTTATGCGTTTATCGCAGGATTTTTCAGAAAGCCGTTTGATATTTCCGATCCGCTTCAGGTCGGCGCAAACTTTGTTGCAATGTTCGCTTGGGAAATCTTCATGCTTTTTCCCGAAAAATGCTTTGTAAGGCATTTGCCGTCATTGATACAGGATTTTTCAATCGTTATGATTTTTGCCGCATCATTTTGCGGAAAGTTCCTTAATTTTTATTATGACGCAAGATTTTGGGACTCGGGAATGCATCTTCTCAGCGGCGGACTTTGCGTTCTGCTCGGCTATGAGGTCGTTGTCGCAATGCAAAAGCGTGACAACAAGCCTGTTTCGATTCCCGTTGCCCTGCTTTGTGCTCTTTGCTTCTCGTTCTTTGTTTCGACCTGCTGGGAGCTTGTCGAATTTACGATGGATCAGGTTATGACAAACCCCGAAAAGGGCACGATCGGCGACGCTCAGCATTGGTGCTATGAGCTTGCAAAGGGAACGCCGAAGGAAGCAACGCTCTTTGACCCGAAGAATATCGGCAGATGGCCGCTCATGGACACAATGGGCGATATAATTCTCAACTCTATCGGTGCCGTTGCGGCATGGATTTTCCTCAAGATATTCCCGTATCATCACGGCAAGAAATTTGACGTAAACAAGGAAATCGAGGAGAAATCGGAAAAGCAAAAAGAGCTTGTAACAAAATAAAATATAAAGACGAAAATCAGCTGAGAATCGATTTTCGTCTTATTTTTATGGCAGAAAGAATACAAAACACAAGCGAGGCGATTTCGGATATTTAATCTGTTGAAAAATTTCGGAGTTTATATTATAATGTTTGCATAAATTAAAAAAGCAATGGTGAAGAAATGAAAACGTGTTATATTTTTTCTGCGGTTGAAATGAAAAATAATTTTCCGAAGCCCGATAAGGACGATCTGATAATTGCGGCGGACGCAGGCTATCTGAACGTTCAAAAAGCAGGCTTGCGGCCCGACGTTATAATCGGTGATTTTGATTCTTCAAAGAAGCCGAACACCGATACGCCGATTGAAACCTTTCCCGTTCTCAAGGACGATACGGACACCATGCTTGCGATAAAATACGGCTTCAACAACGGTTATAAACGCTTTGCGATTTACGGCGGTCTCGGCGGCGAGCGAACGGATCATACGGTTGCAAACATTCAGTCGCTTGCATATATCGTCGATCACGGCGGAGAAGGCTTCCTCGTCGGCGAAAACGAGACCTTTGCGCTGATTAAAAATTCTTTGATCACGCTTCATTCGGAGAAAGGTAAAACTCTTTCCGTTTTCGCTTACGGCGGAGTCGCCGAGGGTATATCAATCAAGGGCGCTGTTTATGAAACGGACGACCTGATGCTTTCGCCGTTCTTTCCTCTTGGCGTGAGCAATAAATTTAAAGAAAACACCGCCACGGTCGGGGTTAAAAACGGCTGTGTTTTAATTAAGTGGTGACATAATAATGAATGACCTCCCTGCATAATGCAAGGAGGTCGATTTTTTAGTCAAGTTCTGTCAGTAACATTTCTCTGATTTCTCCGCCGTCAAACGGAACGAAAATTGTCTTGAATTCCTGCGGCTTAAAATCGAGGGTAATTTTTCTGCCGATAAATTTCAAATCAAGCGTTGCCGTGCTGGCTTTGCCGCCCGTCTCAATTGCACGGAGAACATATCCGTTATTGTCCTCGGCAATCTTTATTGCCTGAACGATTACATTGTCGCTGTCGATGCTCATTCCGCTGTAGGTCGGCGGAAGCGTGCCCTTGTGGTGCGTCTCCTGATAAAGCTTCAGCGGCATGTTGAGTACCTCTGCCTCACGGACAAGCTCGGAATAATTTCCGCTGTCGCAGCTCATGAATTCGTATGTAAATTCAAGCTCGTCGCTGTCAAGCATTTCCATGTTTTCGTCACGGGTTGCCTGACCGTAATGGTCGAGATATGCACACGCTCTGGCGGCAATCATTCTCAGCTCGTTGCCTATAGCGCAGAAGCTGTAACGTCCGTTATTGATGAGCGCAAAGCCGTCCGTGCCGTTTTCGAGCGACAACCAGCCCTGTGCAGGCTCCTCCTCGCCGTTGGTCTTTTTCTTGATGAATCCGAACGGCATGGAATAAACCGCCGTCGGGTCGCTTATCGCAACAGGGAAGGTGAGCTTGAGGATTTTGTATTCCTCCTTGAACGAGGTTTTGCATCTGACCTCGACCTTGTCGCTGTCCTTGCAGAGCGTGTAATATTGAATGAGCACGGAGTTGTTATAATACGATTTAACCCTCAGCGTTGCACGGAGTGTGCCTGTTTCCTCAACGGTGAACTCCGCATTGCCGAAGCTGCCGACGTCCTTGTTAAAGTCGAAAACAAGATGACCCCATGTGTCGCTGTCTCTGTCCTCGCAGACAATTGCGCTCATCGGCTTTTCGCAGAATTCTTTATTTCTTTTCTTGTTGAAATAAGAAATTATGCGTCCGTCGCTGTCAAACTCAAGGCGAACAACGCTGTTTTCAATGAATTTTTCGCCGATTGAGAATTGATTTTCCCTCTCCTGCGGAACGTAATTCTGCTTGTCTCTGAAAATGAAGTAGGTTGAGTAGCCGTAGGCGGGAATTTCAACGTTAAAGAGACATCTGTTGCGGCTTTGTCCGTCGGTATAGGGCGCTCTGATCATCTGAAATTCAACGTCGTTGTTATTCTCATCGACAACTCCCGTCGCCCAATGCTCGCCGAAGCTTGCGTAGCCCTTAACGGGGAACGAGTGCGGATTGAAAACGACCATCGGGGAACCCTCACCGCTTCGAGTCCAAAGTCGTCCTCTGATTTCGGAAAGCTCGGAGTCAAAAAACTTTGTCGTGTTTACTCTCCATGAAATTCGCTCCGCCGCAAAAGTGCCGATCTCCATCGCCGCTTCTTTGGCGTAGCCGAAGCCTGCGTAAGCGTCATCGTATGCAGGCTTTATTGAGCAACCGGCAAGAATATCATGGAACTGATTGAACATCACACGCTCCCATGCTTTCTCAATTTCGGCGCTCTTAGTTGCCGATTTTGTAAGAACCGAGGCGAGCACGTCGATTTTTTCCGCATAAATAAGTTCGTTTTCCGCCTCGCGGTTGAGCTTTTTAATTTTTGAATTTGCGCTGTAGCAGCCGCTTGCATGGTGCT
>CAVGRW010000107.1:0-8698 GCA_963631735.1 Bacteroidaceae bacterium
GCGCCTTTGCCTTTTCGGTCACTTTTTCGGGTGTATAAATGTCAAATATCATACCGTTACCTCCGCTCAGGTTGTTATAAAATGTATGCCGTCCTTTTCAAGACGATTTTTGAATGTTTTTATTTGTTCGTCGGTCACAAAGCCGTCCGTTATCTGATATTCCTCTGTCCATTTGCATTTGCCGAATTCATGGTAGGCGAGGATTTCCACAACCGTGTTTGTCATGTCCATTTTTTTAAACAGCTCGGCAAACGGTTCGGGATCCGTGTTGACGTGATTTATCAGCGGAATTCTGACGTGAAGCTGATTGCGCTTATGCGAAAGCTTAATGAGGTTTTCAACCGTCATTTTGTTGCTGTGCCCGACATACTTCTTATGTATATCGTCGTCGGGCTGCTTTATGTCAACTATCATATAATCAACGTAATCGGAAATTTCGCAAAGCCTCGGACTTGAACCGTTATTTTCGATGGCTGTATTAACTCCGAGTTTCTGCGCCTTTTTTAATACATATATTAAATCATCGGGTTGTAAAGTCGGTTCGCCGCCCGTGAAGGTGACACCGCCGCCGTCAAAGAACATCATTCTGCTTCGCTCGATCTCTTTAACAACGTCATCGTTCGGAACGTCCTCAGCCTTGTCGGAAAAAAGCGGCATGCTTTCGGGATTGGAGCACCACTTACATTTGAAATTGCAACCTTGCAGGTGATATACGAGACGGTTGCCGGGACCGTCCTGTGAATAATTAAATCCTTTTTGTAAAATCCTCATAATGTGCCTCCGTTTACTCTGTTCATCGTATCATACTTTTAGTTTTTTTTCAACAGTTTTACATTTTTTTCAACAACCTTTAAAATTTTCGGCAAATATACAAAAATAGAGTGTTTATAATTGGTTTAAAAACCAAAAAATGCAGTTTATTATGACTGTTATATTGACAATATTGACTTTTGGATTAAAAACCAATATAATGCTAAACGGTGATTGATATGCTTTTGACGATAGATATCGGCAATACCAATATAACTATGGGAATTTATGAAGGCGACGAATTGCTTTTTACTTCCCGTCTGGCAACGGACAGGAAGAGAACGAGCGATCAGTATTCTGTCGAGCTTCTGAATATTTTTAAGCTTCATAATGCAAGCTGTTCCGGATTTTCGGGCGCAATAATCAGCAGTGTTGTGCCTGAGGTCGTCAATGCCGTCGGCAGGGCAGTAGAGACCGTTACAGGGATCACTCCTCAGGTTTTGACATCCGATATAGGAACGGGACTGAAAATCGTTACGGGCACGGAGGGCTTCCTCGGCGCAGACCTGGCTGTGGCTTCCGTTGCGGCGATAGATAAGTACGAATTGCCGTGCTTCATCGTCGATCTCGGAACTGCTACGAAGATAATTCTTCTTGATGAGGACGGGACGTTCCTCGGCTGTACGATTTCGGCAGGAGTCGGGATATCGCTTGAAGCCCTTGCGAAAAAGACATCGCAGCTCCCTGCGGTCAGACTGACCGCACCGCCGACTTCAATCGGTACGAATACCGTAGACTGCATGCAGTCGGGTACGGTTTTCGGCACGGCGGCAATGCTCGACGGTCTGACGGCAAGAATGGAAAAAGAATTCGGAAAGAGAGTTAAAACAACTGTCGCCACGGGCGGCTTGGCAGAGGAAATTGTTAAAAATTGCGATCGTAAGATTGTGTTTGACCGTGATCTTATTCTTGAGGGTTTGAAAAATATTTATAAACGGAAGGGTTCTTAAAAAATGAAAACATCTTTGAGGGAAGACAGAAAAGAGAAATTGATATTCATTGCAATTTTGACCGTGCTTATCATTGTAATGAGTCTTACGCCGCTCGGCTATCTCAAGATGCCGAGAGCATCCATAACTTTTTTACCTGTTTTGGTCGTTATCGGTGCGGTTCAGTACGGACCGCTCTGCGGACTTTACCTTGGCACGGTTTTCGGAATTTCGAGCTTTGTGCATTGCTTTGATTCGAGCTATGCTTTCGGACAGACGTTTATCCACATCAGTGTGCCTTTATCGCTTTTGGTCTGTATTATTCCGAGAGCACTCATGGGTCTCAGCTGCGGACTGATACATAGGCTTTTCAGCCGAAACACTTCACCGGTATTCGCAAATATAATTTCATCGTTCAGCGGCGGATTCCTCAACACGGTCTTCTTCGTTGCGGCACTTTTGATTGCATTCTACAGCAGCGATTACATACAGTCTCTCGGCTCCAATTTTACTCAGATCGTCAGAACCCTGATAACGTACAACGCATATATTGAGTGGATAGTCTGCACATTTGTCGGAACGCTTGTTCCGTGCATAAAATCAAGCTTGGCTAAGAAAAATAATCCCGATAAGGCGGAAGCGGAGCTTATCTGACCTTGACTTTTTTTCGATTTGGTGTTATTATTCTTGCAACGGCTGTGATAAAGAGGGTCGGAGCAAAGCTTTTCAGAGAGTCGGCGGCAGGTGAGAGCCGACAGCAAAGTTCCAAGCACCTATGGCTTTTGAGCCGAAGTCCTGAAATAACAGTAGGGCCTTCCGTATTTCTGCGTTAAAGAATCGAGTGGTATTCCTATAAGGATTACAAATTGAGTGGTACCGCGGGTTTTCTCGTCTCAAAGTATTATTATACTTTGAGACTTTTTTATTAGTTCTCGTTGGCTATTTTTCCGCCGGAAACGCTAAAAATGCTCGCCAATACAAAAGTATTGCCTGTGCTTTTTAACGTCCCCGACAAAAAACTATCTCAACGAGAAAAGTGGCGGCTATTTTTCCGCCGGAAACGCCAAAAATGCTCCGAAAAGATCGCAACGATAACGGCACGACTGAAATTTATTTAAACATTTTAATTATGACAATAATAAACAGAGGAGGATATATAATGAGTAAAGGAAAGTTTTATATTACGACCGCTATTGCCTATACCTCGCGCAAGCCGCATATCGGCAACAGCTACGAGATCGTAATGACAGACGCAATAGCAAGATACAAGAGATTGCAGGGCTACGACGTTTTCTTCCAGACCGGCACAGACGAGCACGGTCAGAAAATTGAGGAGATCGCCGCTGCCGAGGGTATCACGCCGAAGCAGCATGTTGACCGTGTTGCAGGCGAGATCAGAGAAATCTGCGACCTTTTGAACACTACCTATGACAAGTTCATCAGAACGACCGACCCCGACCACGAGAAGGTCATTCAGAAAATTTTTAAGAAGCTCTACGATCAGGGCGATATCTACAAGGGACACTATGAGGGAATGTACTGCACTCCCTGCGAGTCATTCTGGACGGAATCACAGCTTGTTGACGGCAAATGCCCCGACTGCGGACGTGAGGTCAAGCCTGCCCGTGAGGAGGCGTATTTCCTCAAGCTTTCAAAGTATCAGAAGCAGTTGGAGGAATACATTGAGAGCAACGAAAACTTCATCTATCCCGAGAGCAGAAAGAAAGAGATGCTTAATAACTTCATCAAGCCGGGTCTTCAGGATCTTTGCGTTTCGAGAACATCTTTTAAATGGGGTATTCCCGTTGACTTTGACCCGAAGCACGTTGTTTACGTTTGGCTTGACGCCCTCGCAAACTATATCACGGGTATCGGCTACGATCCCGACGGTTCGAGCGAGCAGTACAAGAAATACTGGCCTGCCGACGTTCATATAATCGGTAAGGATATTGTCCGTTTCCACACGATTTATTGGCCGATCATGCTTATGGCTCTCGGTGAGCCGCTCCCGAAGCAGGTTTTCGGTCATCCGTGGCTTCTTTTCGGCACGGATAAGATGTCAAAATCAAGGGGCAATGTTATCTATGCCGATGACCTTGTTGAGCTTTTCGGCGTTGATGCTGTAAGATATTATCTGCTTGCCGA
This sequence comes from Bacteroidaceae bacterium, assembly GCA_963631735.1. GTDB lineage: Bacteria > Bacillota > Clostridia > Oscillospirales > Acutalibacteraceae > CAG-488. The sequence continues at coordinate 3,885 of CAVGRW010000107.1, forward strand.
AATGCCCTACGCTTCGGACGGTTCGATCACATACGAGAATATGATCGAGCGCTACAATGCCGATCTTGCAAACACACTCGGCAACCTCGTCAACAGAACTATCGCCATGACGAACAAGTATTTTGACGGCATTGTTCAGCCGGGTGACGTAACGGAAGCTCTTGACGACGAGTTGAAAGCCCTTGCGGTCGAGACCGTCGGAAAGGTTGATAAGCTCCTTTCGGAATACAGGGTCAGCGACACGCTTGACGCAATTTTCACACTTGCAAAGCGCTGTAATAAATATATTGACGAGACGACCCCGTGGGCGCTCGCAAAGGACGAGAGCAAAAAGGCACGTCTCGGTACCGTGCTTTACAATCTGCTTGAAAGTATTCGTTTCGTAGCTGTTCTTCTTTCTCCGTTCCTTCCCGAAACCTCCGAGAAAATTCTCGCTCAGATGAACACGGATATCAAGGATTACGAGTCACTTTCCGCTTTCGGCGCACTCAAGGCAGGCACTGTTGTAGGTAAGGCAGAGCCGCTCTTTGCACGAATTGACGCAAAGGAAATGTTTGAGAAGATAGAAGCGAGAGCTGAAGCCGCTCAGGAGGCAGCTAAAGAGGAAAACGCCGAGGTTGAGGAAGCCGAGGGTCTTGCAAAGATAGGCATTGAAGATTTTTCCAAGGTTGAGCTCAAGGTTGCTGAAATCAAGGATTGTGAGCCCGTCAAGAAAGCGAAGAAGCTTTTGAAGCTCACGCTTGACGACGGCAGCAAAACGCCGAGAATCGTTGCAAGCGGAATTGCAAAATGGTACAAGCCCGAAGAGCTTATCGGCCATAAGGTAATCGTTGTTTCCAATCTCAAGCCTGCCGTACTTTGCGGCGTTGAAAGCAACGGAATGATTCTTGCCGCCGACGCAGGCGACGAGGCAAAGGTCGTATTTGTTGACGGCATGCCGAACGGAGCAAAGATAAGATAATGTACCACTCAATTTTTGACACACATGCCCATTATGACGATGAAAAATTCGATGAGGACAGAGACGGGCTTTTGCAATCTCTGCCCTCAAAGGGTGTTGTAAATATAATCAACTGCGGCTGTGACCTTGCGTCAAGTCTTAAAAGTATCGAATTCTCCGAGAAATACGAATATTTTTATTCGGCGGTCGGAATTCACCCGAGCAATATTACGGATGCTTCTTACGGCGAGCTTGAAAAAATCAGGGAGCTTTATTCACACCCGAAGTGCGTTGCCGTCGGCGAGATAGGATTGGAATATCACTACGATTTTGTCCCGAAGGATAAACAGCTTGACATTTTTGAAAAGCAAATTGTGCTTGCAAATGAGCTTGACCTGCCCGTTATCGTTCATGACCGTGAAGCGCATGAGGACACGATGAACCTCTTGAAAAAGTACAAGCCCAAGGGTGTTGTGCATTGCTTCTCGGGAAGTGCCGAGATGGCAAAAGAGGTGCTGAAGCTCGGCATGTATATCGGTCTCGGCGGGGCGGTCACGTTCAAGAACGCACGCAAGCCGCTTGAGGTTGCCGAAATCGTTCCAGAGGATAGGATTTTGCTTGAAACGGACTGCCCGTATATGACGCCCGCGCCGTTCAGAGGTCAGCGCAACTCATCGGATCTGATTGCCTATTCAGCCGAAAAACTTGCCGAGGTCAGACACACCGACACTCAAAAGCTTATCGACACAGCCAACGAAAACGCACACAGACTGTTTGGAATTGAATAAAATTAAAGGCTATGACAAGATGAAACCTGTCATAGCCTTTTGGTTTAAATGAAACAATCACTTAATCCGTCCGTACAAATCAAGCGTGGCGGCGCAGCGTGCGTTATCGTCCTTACAGCCTGTTACAATTATTATATAGGTCTTGCCGTTCTTCTCGAACACCGATATCAGGCAATAGCCTGCGCTGTCGGTCGTACCTGTTTTGCCGCCGACAAAGTCCTTGCAGTAATAAGGACTTTTCGGGTCAATGAGCTTGATGTGATTTTTCCACGTTATGCTTCCGCCTGCGGCAAAGGTTACTTTCGTCTCTTTGATGGAAATTATCTTCTTAATGCTTGGGTTTTTAATAGCATATTTTGTCAGAGTCAGAAGATCAGCCGTGGTGGTGTACTGCTTATCGTTGTCCCATCCGTCGGGAGTTTCAAATCGGCTGTCCGTCATGCCGATTTCCTTGGCTGTTTGGTTCATCAGCTCGCAAAAATATGCAACTGCCTGCTTATCGCTGAGCTTGTCATTCGGGCGAAGCTGACGTGCCGTGCCTACGGCTATGGTGTAAGCCGCATCGTTGCCCGACATTATCAAAAGCCCTGTCAGAAGGTCATAGAGAGTGAGTACATTGCCTTTTTGAATTAGGCACAGGCTTGACTCGGGCTGAACCATGTCCTGCTCGGAGCCGACGGTAAATTTTGTCTCGGGCGTGACGTATTTTAGAGCTGTGTATGCGGTCAGAAATTTCGTCATGCTCGCAGGATAAATGCGCTTGTCAATATTTTTCTGTTGGCTGAACCTATCCGTGTCAACGCAGTAGGTGAGCGCTGTTTTATATGGGTCGGCAGGTGTTTTTGTCGTGGTTTCTGCCGTTGTCACAGCCGTCGTTACAGCGGTTGTTGTCGTAACTGTTGCAGCCTGCGTAGTTGTTTGTGCGGTCGTCTCTTGCGTCATATCGACAACAGGCTTTGCACTTGCCCGGTCGGGGAGGGTTGCGGCATCGCCTGAAAATGTATTCTTGCTCTGACATGAGGTCAGTATTATCATTACTGCCGCAAGCAGAATTGCCGACAGCCTTTTAATTAGCTTCATGAAATCTATCCTTCAATAACTTTTTTATACATTATAATATTGTTTTGCTTTTCCGTCAATTAAAAATTGCTCGTACTTTGATTATCTTTGAATTAAAAAGTCTTTATCAATAAATGATTGAACATTTGCAGATTTCATGATAAAATAATATTTATAAATCCGCAAAACGGGCGGAGATTATCATGAGGTGATTGCAAATGTACGAAAAATTTGACCCGATAAACAGCGCAAGATTGGTTCATCATTACATAACAAATATGTGCGACAAGGCATATGACAACCTGCCTTATTGGCTTCTGCTTCCGAACAAGAAGCCTGCCGAGGCGGCTCATTGCCGTGTTGACGATGCCGAACTCGTCGGCTCATGGTATGAGGGCTTGACAAGCGCAATGCGTATGCTTAACACAAACGAGGGTGATGACGTCAAGCAATCACTGCGCCGTCATCTTATGAAATCATGGGGCGAGCACGGACTGCGTTTTTGCGAAAAATATCCGTGGACGCACACGGTTCATGCGTCCTTTCATGAGATGGGATATATTCTGCCTGCGCTCAATATGATTACAGAGGAATACCCCGAGGATGAGGAGGCGGAAAAACGTGCCTCGGAGCTTGTCCGCGGTATGCGCTCGCTTGTGATTGAGCGCAAGGTGTGTACCTTTTGGTCAGGCGATTATGACGAGGACGAGCCACTTTACGAATTCCCGAACGATGTTTATTTAAAAGAGGGCGGATTTGACCTTACCCGTCACACGGGCAGAGGAGAGCAGGTGATCCGCAATGCGGTGTCGTTACAGGCTCTTGTCCGCCGATACGAATTAAAGGGTGACGAGGTTGCGCTTGATCTTGCAAGAGGTATTGCCAATTTTGTGCTTGATTCTTCAAGATATTTCAACTATAAAAAGGAATTTTTCGGACACGTTCATTCGGCGATGTGGTTTGCGTGCGGAGTCGTAAAGCTCGGCAGACTCACGAACGAGGAAAGATATATCAAAGACGGCAAAGCTATCTATGATTATGTTCGTTCGCTTTCCTCGGATTTCGGCTGGGTGCCCGAGTATGCACAGTGGCATCCCGTTGAGGAGGAGCACTGCGAAACCTGCTGTATCAGGGATATGATAATCTGCGCCGACGAGCTTATCAAGTGCGGATATGAGGAATATTGGAACGACATGAACCTCTTTGCACGCAATCAGCTGATGGAAAATCAGGTTAAATACACAGACTATGTCGAGTGCGATAATTCAAGACCCGACTGCAACGGAATAACCTACCGTGACATCGACAAGCGTATGATAGGCGGATTTACGGGCGGAAGCGAGCCGAATTCAATTTCGCTTTCACGTTTCCGTTCGATTGCCGGCTGCTGCGTCGGTACGGCTCCCGTGGCGCTGAAAACCGTGTGGGATAATGCGATAACGGAGAGCGACGAGACCCTGACGGTCAATATTCCCTGCGACAAGGAAACCGAAGAAATAAAAATGGAGTCGTTTATTCCAAATGAGGGCATAATTCGCCTGACGGCAAAAAGGTCTTGCAGGGCAGGCTTCCGAAAGTACGATTGGATGCGTGACATGTCGGTTACTCTCAACGGCGAAAAGATTGAGGGCACCTTTGCGGAAATGAAAGCGGGTGACGTTCTTCAGCTTACGTTCGATATAGAGACGGTTGAGAAGAAGGAAACCGTGCGAGGAATTGAATTCACGGTTTATTGGCGAGGCTGTGATGTTGTTGATTTGACGCCGAGAGGGGAGCACGTCAGACTTTATCAGCGTGATCTCTCCAAGCCGAAGTATTACCCGACACCCGAGGATGTCGCATATACGGGAGCGGCAAATTACGGTCCGACCCAGCAGACAAAAAAGTAACGCAGAAATTTATATTTTTCACGCCTTCCCTTGTTGTAGGGGGAGGCGTTTTTAGAGAGAAAAGATAAAAGTGAAAAGTGAAGAGAAAAGGTGGCTTTGCGTTGCAAAGCATTAAAAAGTTTAATGAAATTAACTTTG
>CAVGRW010000108.1:0-8647 GCA_963631735.1 Bacteroidaceae bacterium
CTTGCCGCAACGGTAACGGGCGTAACTTTTGCTTGCACAACCAAGGTAAAAGCGTTATTATATAACATAGCAAACAGAAAGGATGATACGAATGTTGAAAATCACAATGGGAATTGACGGCATGATGTGTGGAATGTGTGAAAGCCACATCAACGATGCGATACGCCGTGAATTCAAGGTCAAAAAGGTTACTTCCTCCCACACAAAGAAGCAAACGGTCATCTTAACGGAAAAGCCGCTTGATGAAGATAAGCTTCGCAAGGTAATTGACGACACGGGCTACAAGGTCATGTCGATCGAAACCGCCGAGGAGGAGAAAAAGGGCGGATTGTTCGGTCTTTTCAAAAAATAATTTTAATAATTTACCTCAAAAGCCGCTGCGGATTGTTTTCTGCGGCGGCTTTTGCTTTGCAGGTCGAATAATCCTTAAGATTTTATTAAGATTACGGCAAAAACATTGTGTTTTACTCTCTTTTATTTTATAATTTACGCATAATAGGAGAGGAGTACCCCAAAACATGATAAATATTATCGCATGCGACGATGATGCGGACATCGTCCGCGCCTTGAAAATATATCTTTCCTCCGAGGGCTACAACGTTTTGGAGGCATATAACGGCAAAGACGTTTTGCGTTTGCTTGCCGAGAACGACGTTCAGCTCGTGCTTATGGACGTTATGATGCCCGAGATGGACGGCATTGAAGCCACAACAGAAATCAGAAAAAAATACAATGTTCCCGTCATTCTCATAACTGCCAAAAGTGAGGACTATGATAAAATCCTCGGTCTCAACGTCGGCGCAGATGATTATATCACCAAGCCCTTTAATCCCGTTGAGGTCGTTGCAAGGTCAAAATCACAGCTTCGCCGATATCTTGAGCTCGGCAAGGCTCCCGTCGGTCAGTCGCTTCGCAACGGCGGTATTTTTATTGATGATATTTCCAAAAAGGTTCTCGTTGACGGCGAAGAAATCAACTTTACACCGACTGAATATTCGATTTTAAAGCTTTTTATGGAAAACCCCGACTGCGTTTTCTCGCCCAAGGAGATTTATGAAAACGTGTGGCATGACGGAGTTTTCGGCGGAGAGAGCACTGTCATTGTACATATCCGCCACATAAGAGAAAAAATAGAAATTGATCCTGCCGATCCTCATTATATAGTTGCCGTCTGGGGACACGGCTATAAAATGCAAAGGAGGGAGCGTTGATGAAAATAACGCTTAAAACCCTCTCGGACAAAATCACGGCGGTTGTTCTCTATCTCATCTGCATGACGATCGTTATTGCCCTGTTCCTTGAAGTCAGCTACATGGCGGATTACGGCTTCTATGATAAATTTCAGGTCACGGAAACCACAACAACAAGGCTGATGAAAGAGAAGGTTGACAAGGAATATACCAACATTGAGGAATACGTTCTGCTCTCCTTCAAAAATCAAACAAAAGAGCTTAAAAGCACCGATTCCGACTATGAGCTTTACCGTTCGCTCTGCGAGAAATACAACAAGCGTGAAAACACAAATCTTATTATTTCCGCAAGAACCAACAACGGAATGTATAAACTCAACAACTTGCAAAAGGGCGAGCTGAGTGAGGGAGAACAGCTCTCGGATATTGTCGGCAGCAGCCCCGACAAAAAAATTCAGACCTGCTTCGGAACAAGCCGAACTACAAGCTTTTTTGACGAAAGCTCGGCTACGATCAGACCCGTTACAATTCATATTTATGTAAGATCGGAGCTTTCCGCCAACGATACATTCAGGCTTACGTCAAGCCTTATCCGAGCAGCAAACAGCCTTAAATACTTCATTATCATTGCAATGTTCATTGCGCTTATTACAGGTATGGCGATCGTCGCAGTGCTGATGGTCAACGTTAACTACACGCCCGGCCATATGAGATTTATCGACAAGGTTCCGTTTGACCTTTTTTCGATTCTTACCGTTGCATTAAACGGATTCGTTATCTCAATGATCGTGCTTATGTCCGCAGATAAAACAAAGGAGGACGACATCGTTCTTTGGAACGGCTCGTGTGCGATTCTTGCTTTTGTCGTGTTCTGCATAATGCTTATTTACTTCATTTCACTGGCGGTCAGAATAAAGGCAGGACACGTTTTCAGGAACACTCTTATATATAAAATAATCGAGCGAGTAAGAAAAGGCAAATCGAACGGTGAAAGATCGGGTTACTTTAAAATGCCCTTTGTCGGCAAATTGATAATCACCGTCGGCTCGGTTCTGGCTCTCGACCTCGGGCTTATCATCTTCAACTATTTCCGCTTCAAATCCAAGGGACTTGCTTACAACTTTCCTGTTTTTGCGTTGATTCAGGTTACGATGGCTCTCATTGTCGGAACACTTCTCTTTTTTATCGCAATAAACTTTAACCGTTTAAGAGAAAGCGGAAATCGGCTTGCGAACGGCGACTACGGTGAGGATCTTGATTCAAAGGTAATGTTCGGCGACTTTAAAGCTATTAACGACAGCTTCATCACGCTCAAGGACGACGTTATAAACGCCCTTGAGGAGAAAAACAAAAACGAAAAAATGAGAAGCGAGCTTATCGCTAATATTTCCCACGACATAAAAACGCCGCTGACCTCTATAATCAATTATACCGACATCATTCGCTCGGGCAAATGCACCGAAGCAGAGCTGAACGAATATTACGAGATAATCAACAAGCAGTCAAAGCGTCTGACAAATCTTTTGCAAAATCTTATTGACGTTTCGCAGATTACAACGGGCTCCGTTAAAATAAATCTTGACAGTCTTAACCTCGGAATTTTCATTTCGCAGGTGCTCGATGAATTCGGCTCCAAGCTCGAAGAAAAAAATCTTACATTGGAGGAGCATATACCGCAGGAGGATATCTGCATAACCGCCGACGGTCAGAAGCTTTGGCGCATATTTGAAAATCTTTTCAGCAACGTTTCAAAATATGCGATGCCAAACACAAGAGTTTATCTGAACGTTAAAGAAATTGAAGATAACAGGGTAAAAATCGAACTTAAAAACATTTCGGAAAAGAAAATCGAATCGACTCCCGAGGAGCTTTTGGAACGTTTTACCCGTGACGATGCTTCAAGGAACACCGACGGCAACGGTCTCGGTCTTTCGATCATCAAAAATCTGACCGAGCTTCAGGGCGGAAGCTTTGAGGTTACCGTTGACGGTGACCTGTTCAAGGCTATTCTTATTTTTGACAAAGCAAAAACCGGCGAAGAATAATTTTTCACCGACAAATCATCACGGTTTGTCGGTGCTTTTTATTGACAGCCTCGGATTAAAAGATTATTATATACTTAATAAAATTTTTCGGAGGTTAGTTATGGCAAAGGGTCTACCCAATTCACATAAACACATCAGAAACGGACAATCCCCTCTCCGCTTCGGCGAGGACGGAAAATTCCGCATACTTCACCTAACGGACATTCACGAGGTCGATCCCGAAATGGACGACGACGAAAACCGCTCAATTCCGATAAACAGATCCGCAGAAACGATTAACGTTATCCGACGCTGCGTAGAGCTTGCGAAGCCCGACCTTGTCGTTTTCGGCGGTGACAACATCAGCGGCTATTGGCAGGAATTTACATACGACTACATGCGCAAAACGTTAAAGAAAATCGTTGAGCCGATTGCGGAAAAGAATATCCCGCTTGCAATTGTTTTCGGCAATCACGACGCAGAAGCCGAGCCGACATGCCCATGCCTTGCAAAAGAAAATCAAATCAGCGTTTACTGTGAATACGATAATTTCAGGGGCACGATGAACGACGAGGACGTTTTCGGCTGCGGCAATTACAATCTGCCGATTCTTTCCTCCGACGGCAAGCGTGTCGCATGGAATGTTTGGTGTATCGACTCGAACGACTATGTTCGTGACGAAAACTACAACGTGATGAAGGACGAGGGCTACGGCTTTGTTCACGATGATCAAATCGCATGGTATGAGAAAAAGGCAGCCGAACTCAAAGCGGAAAACGGCGGCAAGACCGTTCCGTCACTGCTTTTCCAGCATATTCCCGTTTTGCAGGAATACGACAAGCTGACCGAGGTAAGCGAAGGTACTCCGGGCGCAGTCGGTCACAACGGAAAGTTTTACATTGCGGAAGAAGGTACATTCCTTGACGGCTCTCTCGGCGAGGGTCCCTGCCCGCCCGATAAGGTTAAATCCCAATTTGAGAGCTGGCAGAAAACAGGCGATATCGTCGCTGCATTTTTCGGTCACGACCACAAGAATACATTCACAATGGACGTTGACGGAATTAAGCTCGTTCAGACTCACGGCGCAGGCTATCACACCTACGGCGGCGAACGAGGCGGCAGGCTGATTGTTATTGACGAGAATAAGCCCGACACATACGAAAGCGAATTGCTTTTCGTTGACCGCATAACGGACGGCGAAATATAAAAATGACCCGAGAAACATTCAACGTTTCTCGGGTTCGGTTTTATTTTCGGGAGGGTTTAACATTGATATTCGGGTCGATATCGCCCTCGATTTTTCCGTTCTGTTCCTCAAATTGCTTGATATTTTCACGAATAAGAACAAGGATATGACTGTTCACCGAACGTCCTTCATAGTCGGCAACATAGCCTATCTTGCGAAGCATTTCTTCCTCAATCCTTATTGAAACACTCTTAACTGCCATAGCTTCACCTGCTCACACATCAATGACCGTATATCTGTGCTTTGAATACGGCAGAAGCTTCTCGAGGATATCCTTGGTTTTCAGCTTCATATAACCCGTCGTTGTACCGTCGGAGCAGCCGTACCATTCGTCCTCGCATACGACTTTGTCAAAAACCACCTGTACGTCCTCAGCCTCGGGGCGAAGAACGCCGAAAATTGTCGTTGCGCCGACCTTTGTGCCGATTATCTCATCAAGCTTTTCCGCCGATGCGAATGACACACGGGAAATGCCGAGTGCCGAGCTGAAATCCTTTGTCACAAACGGCTTGTCCCCTGCCGTAACAAAGAGATAAAAATTCGTTTTCTGACGGTTGCAGAGAAAAAGAGTCTTGACTGTTTTCATATCAAGCGCCTTATCGATCTCGATGCAGTCCTCCATCGTCACAGCTTCGTCATTTTCAACTCGGCTGAACGGGATATTGTTTTCATCAAGAAATTTGTATGTCATCTCCTGCAATGACGTTTTGTATTCCTTGGGCAGGTCGGTCATCGGCTTGCTAACATGTATCATTTGAAATCACCTTTTCTTTCATTCTGCCGATTATTATATCACAATAATTATCTTTTGCAAAGAAAAATCCGCCTGTTCTGGAAAAAGCCAAAACAGACGGATAATTTTTTATTTTCAGTTCTGCTGTTCACCGTAATTATAGGCGTTAAACTGAGGGTCGGTGTTTTCAACGTTGTGCATAACTTCCATTCTTCTGAGGTTCTCATAGAACTGAGAATGAGCGGCAGCCATATAAGCGTTTACCCAAAATGTACCTACACCGAGGCAGCATGCGCCGACAATAAGCCAGCCGATAAAGCTGAGATCAAGCACAAAAAGCTCACCTTTGTGACCCTGCATCATGCGCTGACTTTCGTCAAGGCACTGCTTCCAGTCATAGTCGGGATGATCGACCTTGATGTACACAGCCATTGAATAGCCGTACGACTTAACGATACCCGGAATGACAAAGAGCAAGCTCCACAAGAATGTGAATATCATTGTCATAAGTCCGATAAGGAACGTATTTGAAAAATCGTCCCTGAAGCCGTTAAAGATATCGCCGATATCCATTTTTTCACCCGTTCGGGTCTGCTTGAGAAACATCGCCGCAACGCCGTATGCGATCGGTCCCATAACCAAAAGCGATGCAACCTGGCCAACCACGGGAATCGCATTGACCAAATACGAAACAGCCGCCTGAATTACAACTACAACAACGGCGATAAGCCATGTATTGCCGAAAATCTGATTTCCGAGCTGTGCTCTTGCCATTGCCTTCATCTGTTGTCTTGTCATAAATTTCTTTCCTCCTTTTACGACAATTTCCTTGTCGCTTACCCCTATTATATCATAAATATTTCACTAATCAATATCTACGGCAAATTTTACATATTATTCATTTTGTACGGCAATTTTCTTAATCTTTATCTTCGCTGTCCTCTTTCTTCCTGTATGCAATGTACTCATAGGTCGAATTCTTTTCGGCTCGTGCTTTCATTGCATTGTAGCACTGATCTCTCAGCGCCTTTTTCCTCTCAGCCATGGGTAGGCTTTCATCTGGATAGAACGGTCCGTCGATAAACGTTATTGTTTTCGGGAAGCTGCCGATTTTTCTCTTTTGATAGCAGGTCGTCATTGCAAAAACGGGCGTACCTGTATGAGCGGGATAGCTGAACGAAGCGTCGGTAAAAGGACGGATACCCGTGAAATAGGGCCACATATGCGCCTCGGGATAAATCGTAATAAGATTTCTTTGGCGTATGCGTGTTTTAACGCACTTTACCATTTCCTTTTTCTGCTTTATCGTTGAGCCGAGCGGAATCGCGCCGAGCATTTCAACGATATTGTTAAGCCCGGGAACAGACATTGTATCGGGGCCGACGACAATATATCCCCTGCGGAAATGTCTCAGCAAATTCGGCAGGAATGCGTCGAGAATGAAATTGGTGTGATTTGCGTAAACATATGCGCCCGAAATACCCACCTTTAAAATGGCCTTTTTGTTCTTAAAGCGGTGAAGCGGCACAATTTTAGTGTAAAGCCATGCGAGCGGCTGACCGATAATTCTGTAAAGAATGAATGAGAAAAGCCTCCACAGCGGTCCTCTGTGAATATAGCGGTAATTTTCACGCAGGGGCTTAATTTCGATGCCCATTTTTGCGAAATCATCGGTCAATTCATTCTCATAATATATTGTTTTTCGGGGTATATTCTTTTTATTTTTTGCCATAAATTGAATTCCCTTCTTAATATTTTAAAAGGCATGATATAATAAGCTATTTTAATTATATCATACCTTTATTTTGTGTCAATAATTCACATTCTTACGATTTGCTTACCTTGTCCAAAATTTTCTGTCCAGAGAGCGGTATTGAATTGCCTCGGCAATGTGCGGAGCTTCGATTATCGGGGAATTGTCAAGATCGGCAACCGTCCTTGCAACTCTGAGAATTTTATCGTATGCTCTGGCGGAAAGTCCGAGCCTGTCAAATGCAACCTGAAGCATTTTCATTGCCGCATCGCTCGCCTTGCAGAATTCGCGGGTCATTGCCGCATTCATCTGTGCGTTGCAATTCGCCGATGTTCCTCTCAGGCGGTTTTGCTGAATTTTTCTCGCCGCTTCAACTCTCTTTTTGATTTCCGAGGACGGCTCACCCCTGTGCTCATCGGCAAGCTTTTCAAAATCAACGGGCGGCACCTCGATATGAATATCAATTCTGTCGAGCAACGGACCGCTTATCTTTGAAAGATACTTCGCCGCCGCACCGTCACGACAAGTACATTTTCTTGTCGGGTGTCCGTAATAGCCGCAGGGACAGGGATTCATAGCGCAGACAAGCATAATTGAACAGGGATATGTTGAGGTTCCCGACGCTCTTGAAATTGTGATTTTTCCGTCCTCAAGCGGTTGGCGCATCATCTCCATTGCCTGACGTGAAAATTCGGGCAGCTCATCGAGAAACAGAACGCCGTTATGCGCGAGCGAGATTTCACCGGGCTTGGGAATCGCTCCGCCGCCCGCAAGTCCGATTGATGAAACGGTATGATGCGGAGCACGGAACGGGCGTCGGGTTATAAGGCTCGAATTATTTTTCAGCGCACCCGATATTGAATATATTTTTGTCGTTTCAAGACTTTCCTCAAACGTCATTGACGGCAAAATCGACGGAATTCTTTTGGCAAGCATACTTTTGCCCGAACCCGGACTGCCTATCATCAGTGTATTGTGTCCGCCTGCCGCCGCGACCTCCAAAGCGCGCTTGGCTTCAAACTGGCCCTTAACGTCGGCAAAATCGGGCATATAGTCAAATGCCTCCGATCCGTCGGATCTCATCGGCTTGGCAGGTTCGATTGGCTTTGAGCCTCTCAAATGATTGAGCACGGCAAAGACATCGGAAACGGGATATATCTCAACGCCCTCAACCACTGCCGCTTCGTTGGCATTCTCCGAGGGAACGAAAATTTTCTTAACTCCGCTCTGACACGCTCCGATAACCATCGGCAGAACGCCGTTGACCCTGCGAACCTTGCCGTCAAGCGAAAGCTCACCGAGGAATATATATTCATCCGTGTCGGCTCTCAGCTGCTCCGATGCCAAGAGCAGGGCAACGAATATTGCAAGGTCGTAGAGAGGGCCTTCTTTTCGGCGGTCGGCAGGAGCAAGGTTGACGGTAATACGGCTGACAGGAAAATCAAAGCCGCTGTTCTTTATCGCAGAATGGACACGGTTTCGTGACTCGCTGACAGCTGAGTCGGGCAGACCTACCACATCGAAGCGAGGCAAGCCCGAAGAAATGTCAGCCTCGACGCTGACAGGAAAAACCTCCATACCGAAAATACCCATGCTGTTGACCTTTGCAAACATTTTTTCATCCTCTTTCGTTAGATTTTGCCTCCCTTGCAGGGTAGCGAAGCGGCGCGACGGTAGTGAATGAACGTCCGGTGGACGTTC
>CAVGRW010000109.1:0-8528 GCA_963631735.1 Bacteroidaceae bacterium
AAATTGCTATGTTGTCTATTTTTTTGAAGTGTTGCACTTCATATGATAACATGCCGAGCTTCCCCTCAAGGGGAAGCCTTGGTCAAATTCTTCTATTCTTTGGAAAAAGTCAGGAAAAGTACCTTTACCGCAACACATCAAAAAACCGTACCGAGCCTTGTTTTTGACTTCGGTACGGTAAACTTTTATTTCTTTTCTGCCGACTGTGGGATTATATCGGGATAAAGGAGATCGTGGATATATTTGTCCTCCTCGTCCCAATTGAGGATAAGAACCTCCTTGCCGTCACGGGTTGAAAGAGGGTAGGGGACGTGGGGAATGATATCCTCATGCATGCTCATGGAAAGATATTTCGGAGCCTTTGTGACCTGAGAAAGAAGCTCAGTCTTTGAGAAATTGGTTGTAACGAGCGGAAGAACAGTGTCAAGCAGGTCAACCATTGTCGATACGGAGGAGCGTCTGAGCTTGTCGGCGATGGCGTTGAGGACTGCCCTCTGTCTGCCGGTACGCTTACGGTCGGTGTCGATTGAACGGAGTCTTGAATAGTAAACCGCTTCATCACCGTTGAGGTCATATGTTCCTGCCGCCGAAACGCCGAGAACCTTGCCTGCTTCCGCTGCGGTGAGGTCAACCGTGACTCCGCCGAGTGCGTCAACGATCTGAGCAAAGCCCGAGATGTCAACGGTGATGTATTTATCAATTCTTATTTTATAGTTCTGCTCGATTGTATCAACAAGCAGGCTTGCTCCGCCGTAGGCATGAGCCGTGTTAAGTCGCTTGTTGCCGTGACCCGGGATCGCAACGTATGCCGCACGGGAGAGCGAAACCATGTTGATTACATTGTTTATCGTGTTAATTGAAATGAGGATCATGGAGTCCGAACGGGGAAGATATGCGCCCTGGAACATGACCGTTTCCTCGTCACCGTAGTCAACGCCGACCAAAAGAATGTTTATAATTCTGTCGTCATACCACATAACGTCGTTGGCGAGTCTCGCACGAAGATCGGCGTCGGCATCTGCCTGATTATCGAAGCTGAGGGTTTCGTCTTTATCAAGGTTCGGATTTGCCGTTCCCTTTGAATCGCCGTAGTTGAGCTTGTTGAGGTAGGAGTTGACGTATATTCCCGCTCCGCCTGCAAGTATTGCAAAAACAAGGATAATGGCAATAAGCACCTTGAGACCCTTGCGCTTTTTCTTTTTTTCCTTTTTGAGATCGGCAGCTGTGAGCTTGTAGCTGTCGTCCATGGGGTCAATAACCTGATATTTATTCTCGTCCATTTATTAAACCTCCGTGTGGTTTTTTTACATTATAAACTATTTTAAAAAGAAAATCAAATATTATTGCACATTTTGTTTATAAAGGTTATAATATAAAAGTCGTAGTATAAATGAGGTGATTTAATGAACACTTTAAAGGATATGATTTTTGAGCTTTCCGAGGCTAACGGGACTCCGGGCGCGGAAAGCGAAATATCGAATATAATCGAAAAATATGTGTCGGACTTTGCCGAGGTCAAAAAAGATAAATTCGGCAACGTTACGGCGGACATGCCGGCAGGGGAGAAAACAATTCTCCTTGACGCACATATGGACAGGATAGGAATGATAGTCACGGGCATTGAGGACGGCGGCTTCCTGCGTGTTGCAAAGTGCGGCGGAATGGACGCAAGAGTTCTTGCCGCTCAGGACGTCACAATTTGGGGCAAGGAGCCTGTTTACGGCGTTGTGACCTCGACTCCTCCGCATCTTTCAACCCCCGAGGATGCTAAGAAAGCCAAGGACTTTGACGCAATTCTCATTGACACGGGAATGACGAAGGAAGAAGCCGAGAAGCTTATTTCCCAGGGTGACAGGATAACCGTAAGATGTCCGCACGGCGAGATGGAAAACGGCAGAATATTCGGCGCCGCCCTCGACGACCGTGCAGGCTGTGCGGCGATAATCAGAGCCGCCGAGCTGGTCTCAAAAACGAAGGAAAGACCGAGCGTTAAGCTCCTTTTCTCGGGTCAGGAGGAAACAGGCGGCGACGGTGCGATAACGGGCAGCTTTAATCTCGATGCCGATGAGTGCATCGCCGTTGACGTCAGCTTTGCCGATGCTCCGGATATGCCGAGCGAAAAGTGCGGCAAGCTCAATAAAGGCCCGATGATAGGCATTGCTCCCGTGCTCGGCTATAAGATAAGCCAAAGGCTGAAGTCGGTTGCAGAGGAAAGGAAAATCCCGTATCAGCTTGAGCTGATGGGCGATTCAACGGGCACAAACGCCGATCATATCGCAATTTCAAAGGGCGGTATCAAAACGGGACTCGTTTCTATTCCTCAGCGCAACATGCACACGGGCGTTGAAATTATAGCCGTTGACGATGTGGAAAACTCAGCAAAATTGATTGCGGAATACATTCTCGGAGGTGGTCTCGATGCTTGAACTTGTAAAGAAGCTTTCACTTCTCAACGGAACCTCGGGCAGAGAGGACGATGTAAGAGAGTTTATTATAAATGAAATAAAGGGTTATGCCGAAAGCTGTGAAATTGATCCGCTCGGCAACCTTATTGTTTTCAAAAAGGGCAGGAAAACGCCGAAAAATAAGGTCATGCTTGACGCTCATATGGACGAGGTCGGCTTCATGATAACAAGCATAAATTCCGACGGAACTCTCGGCTTTGAGCGAATCGGCGGAATTGACAAGCGTGTTATGCTCGGCAGAGCGGTAACGGTCGGTGAGAAGAAAATTAACGGTGTCATCGGACTTAAACCCATTCACATGACAAAGGGCGACGAGAGAATGTCCATGCCCGAAAAAATGTATATTGATATCGGAGCGGACAGCGCAGAGCAGGCGGCGAAGCTTGTTTCGCTCGGCGACTGTGCGTATTTCAATTCCGATTTCGTTGAGTTCGGCGACGGCTTTATCAAGTGCAAGGCGCTTGACGACCGTGCAGGCTGTGCAATACTCATCAATATGATAAAATCCGACCTGCCATACGATATGTATTTTAACTTCGCAACGGGCGAGGAGGTAGGTCTCGGCTCAGCAGGTACTGCGGCATACAGAGTAAATCCCGATTATGCGATAGTTGTTGAAACAACGACTGCGGCGGATCTTGCCGATGTTCCCGAGAATAAAAAAGTCTGCAAGCTCGGCGAGGGTGCGGTCATTTCGTTCATGGACAGACGCACGATCTATTCGAGAGAGCTTTTCGACAAAGCCTTCGAGCTTGCGAAGCGTGACAAAATCAAGGCGCAGGTCAAGTCGGCGGTTGCAGGCGGCAACAATGCAGGCGTTATCCATAAGATGGCAGGCGGCATAAAGACTATCACGGTTTCCATGCCGTGCCGCTATCTTCATTCGCCGTCGTGCGTGCTCAAGGCGGAGGATATAACAGAGAGCGAGCGCATTATCCGTGAGCTTGCCGAGGAGTTTGCCGATGCTTAAAGCAGTCGAAAAGGGCGATAGGAAATTCGTCGAATTCTGTCGGCGTGACGTTTTCGGCACGAGAATTGCATGTTTGTACAATTGTTATTCGACGGACTATGACTTCGTGAAATTTTGGAAGCAGACGGACGGTGACGGGAATATAATTTCCGCAATAGGCAGAATTGACGGCGACGCAACACTCACCTCGACGGGAGCGAATGCCGAGGAGGTTCATGCTTTTCTGAAAATTGTCGGTTTTCGCACCGTTCAGTGCGAGAAAAGAATCGCAGAGCTGATGGGTGTAGAACCGTCGCTCGACGGATATGTTGTAGAATACATTAAAAATCAAAATGAAATAAAAGAAATTCAGGCGGACAACATATTCCGTCCTAAGGAAATTTATGATATAATCAAGTCGGCAAATTTGGTCGGAGTGGGGGATTATCTCCCGTGGCTCTCGGACACGACGTTCAGACTCAACAGGGGAGCGACCTCGGTTTTGTCAGCTGTTGAGGACGGGAAAACCGTCGCATGTGCGATGAAGCTGTTCACGACCGAGACGGCGGTGCTCCTCGGAGCGGTTGCGACCCGTCCCGAATACAGGGGCAGAGGGCTTGCGGGGGCGCTCGTGACAAGGCTTGCCGAGAGTGAAAATAATAAACGTGTCGAGCTCCTTTGCAAGCACGACAGCATAGTTGAATTTTATAAATCAATTGGATTTGAAGTAAAAAACGAATGGAGTATAATAACCGATGAACAATGAATTTTTTCAGGTGAGCGAGAAGGTAGCTTCTGCGGCAGACGAAGCGCTGAAGAAAATTCAGCCTTATTTCGCAAAGACAGATGAAATTACCGAATATAATCAGCAAAAGGTGCTTTCCGCTTTTATAAAGAACGGCGTAAGCGAGGCTATGTTTGCCGAGAGCACGGGCTACGGCTACGGCGACAGGGGACGTGACGTGATTGACAGGGTTGCGGCGGATATTTTCTGCGCCGAGGATGCGCTCGTCCGTCATAATTTCACCTGCGGCACCCATACCTTGGCGGTTGCGCTTTTCGGTATGCTCAGACCCGGTGACACAATGCTTTGCGTTACGGGACTTCCCTATGATACGATTCATTCCGTCATCGGAATTGACGGCAAGGGTGACGGCTCGCTTGCCGATTACGGAGTTACATACAAGCAGGTTGACCTCAAAAACGAAAAGCCCGATTACGACGAGATAGCAAAGAGGGTAAAGGAGGAACAGCCGAAGCTTGTTTATATTCAGCGTTCAAGAGGTTATTCTCTGCGCCCGAGCCTTTCATGCGAGGAGATAGCGAAGATCGTTGAAATCGTCAAGGCGAACAGCAGCGCCGATGTTATGGTTGACAACTGCTACGGCGAGTTCACTCAGAAAATTGAGCCGACTCAGGTCGGAGCGGATATAATCGCAGGCTCGCTCATTAAGAACGCAGGCGGCGGAATCGCCAAAACGGGCGGTTACGTTGCAGGCAGAGCGGATTTGGTAGAAAAAATTTCCTACAGACTTACGACCCCGGGTCTCGGACGTGAGGTCGGCGCAACACTCGGCCATTCCCGTGAGCTTTTTATGGGACTCTTCTTCGCTCCGCACACCGTGGGCGAAGCAATTAAATCCGCACGCTTTGCCGCCGCACTTTTTGAGGAGTTCGGCTTCGGCACGACCCCGAAAAGCACGGATGACAGATTCGATATAGTTCAGAGCGTTCTTCTTCGCAATGAGGAAAACCTGATAGCCTTCTGCCAGGGTATGCAAAAGGGTGCACCGATCGACTCGTTCGTAACGCCCGAGCCGTGGGATATGCCCGGCTACGACAGCAAGGTCATCATGTCGGCAGGCGCATTCACGGGCGGCGCATCAATCGAGCTTTCCGCCGACGCTCCGCTCAGAGAGCCGTTTGCCGTCTATATGCAGGGCGGTCTTAATTTCCACAGTGCCAAGGTCGGCATAATGCTTGCCGCCGAAGAAATGGCAAAAAGAGGACTGATATAATTGAAATACGACGGAATTTTTCCCGAAACACTTGCGCTCATGGCGCAGAACAGATTTGAAAACAGCAAGGCTTTTTACGAGGAGCACAAGCAGGAATTAAAGGACGGCTTCACCGTTCCGCTTCGCCAAATTGCGATGGCTCTCGGAAGCAAGGTCTTTGAGCTTGACGATATGATAGTTACCGATCCTGTCAGAATGGTGTCGAGAATCAGACGAGACAACCGCTACACCAAGGATAAATCCCTGTACCGTGATCATCTTTGGGTAATGTTCATGCGAAACAAGCATGAATGGGTGAATTACCCCTGCATGTGGTTTGAGGTCAATCAGGATTGCTGGGGCTACGGAGTCGGCACATACTACGCCGACGCTCAGTTCTGGGAGCTTTACAGAAAGGCGCTTATCGAGCGACCCGAGGAGTTTTTGCATGCTATTCACCGTGCGGAAAAGGTAGGTACCGCCCGTTTGAATGATTACTATAAAAAGAAAAAGCCGGGCGAGCCTATCCCGGAGGTTGAACCCTATTACAATATGAAATCAATAGGCTATATGGCGGTCAGGACGGATTTCAAAACTCTTCAAAGCGAAAAAGTTATTGATGAAGTCGGCAAGGCTTTCGACGAATACGCCGAGCTTTATCTTTTCCTTAAATCAATTTCAGACGAAAGGACGATGTTAAAATGAATTTCAAGGGCTTCAAAAGCGGCACGGATATCCGTGGCTACGGCGCAGAGCAGTTCAGCAATGAGCCTCTCTATCTCAGCGATGAATTTGTAATGGCTGTTGCCGAAAGCTTCGCAAATTGGCTCGGCGCAAGAACAGGAAAATACACAAACGAGATCACTGTTTCGGTCGGACGTGATTCCCGTGTTTCGGGACCGAGAATTATGGCGGCGGCAATTACGGCGCTGACGGCAAAGGGCGTTAAGGTCTACAACTGCGGTCTTGCTTCAACTCCTGCCATGTTTATGTCAACGCTTGACCTCAAATGCGACGGCGCAATTCAGATAACGGCGAGCCATCACCCGTGGGAGAGAAACGGTCTTAAATTCTTCACACCCGACGGCGGACTTGAGGGCGAAAACATCGCCGAGCTTCTCAACACGGCGGAGGAAATTTACGGCAAAAAATACAGAGCCGAGCCTACGCTTTGCGTTGAGAATGACTACATGAAAACCTATTGCTCGCATCTGCGTGAGATGATAAAGAAGGGCGTAAATGCCGAGAACTATAACAAGCCGCTTGAGGGCTTCAAAATTATCGTTGACGCAGGCAACGGCGTCGGCGGCTTCTATGCAACCGATGTTCTCGCTCCGCTCGGTGCGGATATTGAGGGCAGTCAGTTCCTTGACCCCGACGGAATGTTCCCGAATCACATACCCAATCCAGAAAATGCCGAAGCTATGGACTCCGTCTCAAAGGCGACGGTTGCGAGCCATGCCGACCTCGGAATTATCTTTGATACCGACGTTGACAGAGCAGGCTGCGTTGAGAATAACGGCGAGGAAATAAACCGTAACCGCCTTGTAGCACTTGCTTCCTACATAGCTTTGGAGGGTCACGACGGCGGCGTTATCGTCACCGACTCCGTAACCTCGGACGGACTTAAAGAATACATAGAGTCGATCGGCGGCGAGCATTACCGCTTTAAGAGAGGTTACAGAAACGTTATAAACAAGCAGATCGAGCTGAACAAGGCAGGCAAATTCTGTCCCCTTGCCATGGAGACCTCGGGTCATGCGGCATTCAAGGAGAATTATTACCTTGACGACGGCGCATATCTCATGACTAAGATCGTAATTCTGCTTGCAAGAGACAAATCGGGCGAGGCGATAAAGAACATTCTTGCTCCGCTCAAGCAGCCCGTTGAAGCTAAGGAGCTTCGTTTCTCAATCAAGTGCGATGATTTCAGAGCATACGGCGAGAATATAATCGAGGAACTTGAAAAGTATTATTCGGGCAAGGACGGCTGGACGATTGCCGACGACAACCGTGAGGGCATGAGAATTTCCGCCGACAAGGACAACGGAAACGGCTGGCTTCTTCTTCGTCTGAGCGTGCATGACCCCGTTATGCCGTTTAATATGGAGAGCAACGAAAAGGGCGGAGTGAAGAAAATTGCAGAGAGCTTTTACGAGTTCATAAAGCAGTTTGATAAACTTGATCTCAGCCCGATTGAGAAGTTTATCTCAGAATAAAAAAGAAAAGGATGATAAAAATGGCAAAGAAAAATTACACAGGACCCGAGGAATACAGACCGTTAGGAGCATGGGCATATTTCGGATATTCGATTTTGTTCTCGATTCCGCTTATCGGACTGATAGTTAACCTTGTTTTCTGCTTCAGTGACGGAAATATCAATCGCAGAAACTATGCAAGATCGTTTTGGTGTGCATATTTGTTCGTTGCAATATTTGCGATAGCCGCATTTGTTGTTATGACTGCGTTGGGTATTTCTGCAGACTCGATACTTGATGGGATCACCTCACAGGAATCGGTGATATCGGTATAATGTTTTTTGGGAGGAGAACCTGAAAATGCCGTTACAGATCGTAAGAAACGATATAACCAAAATGAAATGCGATGCCATTGTCAATGCAGCCAATTCAACACTTCTCGGCGGTGGCGGAGTTGACGGGGCAATACATAAGGCAGCAGGAGACGCACTTCTACAGGAATGCAGAATGCTCGGCGGATGTAAAACGGGCGAGGCAAAAATCACGGGCGGATATAATCTGCCGTGCAAGTATGTCATTCACACCGTCGGACCCGTTTGGAATGGCGGACACTCAGGCGAGGAAAGGTTTCTTCGCTCATGCTACCGTGAATCGCTTTTGTTGGCAAGGGAAAATGACTGCGAAAGCGTTGCTTTTCCGTTGATATCGGCAGGCGCTTACGGATATCCTAAGGATAAGGCATTGCAGGTCGCCGTAGACGAAATCAGCTCGTTTTTGTTTGAAAACGATATGACTGTATATATAGTCGTTTTCGATCAAAAGAGCTTTAACATCAGCCAAAAGCTTGTCTCCGATATCAGGGAATACAACAGCAGAAAATAAAGAAAAACGCAGGACGTTTGATGCGCCCTGCATTTTT
>CAVGRW010000110.1:0-8258 GCA_963631735.1 Bacteroidaceae bacterium
CGCTTGCCTTAATGTTCTTAAGACCTGCGTTGAACAAATCAAGGAATTCCTGATTTGCGGAATTGAAGATAGCAAGGCCGTAATCGCTGCCCTCACTGGCTGTGTTCTCAAGAACCTTAAGTGCGAGATTGCCGTTCTTTATTGAATCCTTCATGATCGGTGTATCCTCGAAGCAAGCAACAGCCTGGCCGCCGATAACTGCCTGATACATTGTCGGAGAATCCTCAAATGAAGCGATTGTGAAGCCGTACTTATCCTTGAGGCTGTTTGCATAGTCAGCACCCATTGTACCCGTCTTAACAGCAACCTGCTTGCCTTTAAGATCCTCAAAGCCCTTAATTGTAGAATTGGCAGCAACTGTCATTGTCTGTGTGCAGTGATAATATCCGTCGGAGAAGATCCAACCCTCGCTCTTACGCTTCTCTGTGATAGATGCACCTGCGATCATAGCATCTGCCTGACCTGCCTGGCATGCTGCAATAGATGCGTCCCAGCCAACGCTGTTAAGCTCGTACTTAAATCCCTGATCCTCAGCGATAGCGGCAAGGATTTCAACGTCGATACCGACGAGATTGCCCGAAGCGTCCTTGTACTCAAACGGTCTGAATACCGTGTCGGTAGAAATCTTCCATACTTTTTCATCCGTCTTGTTGTCTCCCTTGGAACCGCATCCTGCGAAGAGGCAGAACATTGTAGCTACACAAAGAAGAATTGCAATAAATCTTTTCATGAACTCAAATCCTTTCAATTATTGATTTGCTAAAAATAATACAGAGATAGTTTAATCTATATTTATGAATTAGTCAAGACTAACTAAGCCTGAAATCGTCATTATTTTAACATTTTTTTGCTTTTGAATCATAAAATCGACATTTTGAAAACAAATATCGGACATTCGCACTTACATTTATTTTTCCACACCGACTTCAATTAAAAATGTATAATAAAATATTATGCGAGTCAACAAGCGGCAATACCTTGCAAATTATTGTCAAACAGAAGCGAACCTACGACGTAAAATTACATTTGATTTTCATAATGACTATTGCAAGTTTTAAATGTATGTGCTACTATGCAGTTAGCAGTAACTAACCAAGACGATCGCATAGAAAATCATCGGTTACTAAAGGAGGAATACTATATGAATGAAAAAATCACGCTTTCGGGCGTAACGGAAACCATGCTCCAGACCGTTTATGCCCGTGCGAAGGAAAGCAAAACTCGCAAAGCAATTTCAGATAAAAAATCCGAGGAAATAATAGAAAAAGTCAACTATGATTTTTCCCTCGCCGATAAGGACAAAGCCATGCATGACGGCGTTATCGCACGAACAATAGTGCTTGACCGACTGACAAAGGATTATCTCAAAGCCCACGACGGCGCAGCAGTTGTTAACATCGCCTGCGGACTTGATACCCGATGCTATCGAATGAGCGGCTTCTCGCATTGGTACAATCTCGACCTGCCCGAGACCATGGAGGTGCGTGAAAAGCTCCTGCCCGAAAGCGGCGGCATATCGCAAATCGCAATGTCTGCAACGGACGATTGGAGCGGCGAAATCAAAGAATCGAGCGTTCCCGCTTTGGTTATAATCGAGGGTCTGACGATGTACCTGAACGAGAACGACATCAAAAAAATATTTGCCGTCATTGCAAAAAAATTTGACAAAGTTACGGTATTCGTCGAAACAATGAATCCCATGGTAGTAAAAAGTTTCAAAGAAAAATCCATTGAAGGCAGCAACGCAAAATTTACATGGGGAATTAAAGACGGCAAGGCACTTGCCGAGCTGCTGAACGGCTTTAGTTGGGTCGAGGATCACAGCTTAACGGAGGGCATGGCAGAATTCGCACCGATTTATAAATTGCTCAAAAAATTTTCGCTTGTAAGAAATATATCAAACAAAATAGTCATTCTTGAAAAGAGATAAGACTATATCTAATCGACTAAAAGGATGATCCGGAGCAAATGATTTCAGGCTTCAAGGGCGATTTCTCGGGAGTCGGCGATATCAGCTTCATTTACAGCTCGAACAAGGTTCTTTATGGTGCACTGCCCGATTTTGAAAACGCCTGCAAGCGTGCCGATGTGCCTTGCTCGGCTTTCGCACGCCCCAGCATGGTGCACTGCTGCTGTATGCTACCGTACTTTAAGGAAGCCATAGAGGACTTCGCTAAAATCGTGGATATATTGAAGAAATAAATCAATTTCAAAATTCATTATATATCAAAAAAGAGCAGGTCTCTTGACATACTCATTCGTGGTTCGAAAGCATGATACAGAAGTGTGAGCAACACCTGTAAACACATTGAAAGCACTACATTTTACGACATAGACGTGCGGTTTTATTACAAAGAAGAAACGAAGCAGGCGTAAACCTACTCCGGAAATAAGATTCATTTATGATTACAATGCCGGCTGAAACATTCATTGACAGTTTCAGCATAAAGAGAACGGGAATGCTTGTTCGGATTATCGTTGAAATTTTTCTTTTCAAGATATACTTTCAACACCTCATCCCAATGACCGTTAGTTTTTAAATAATCGGCTCTGGATTCAAGCTTTTTATATGGTTGCGTCTGAAATTCCCACGAAAAGTAATTGTGTTCTTTGTTGAAGCGAATGTATTGCTGACCATCTTGTCCTTCGTGGACAACCGCAAAATCACAACTGTGAGTAATTCGCGAATGCCAAGGATCGACGGCTTTCATTGAAATTACCCGTGTAGACTGCTCACATTTGGTATAACCGTAATCTCTCATAAAATGCGAGAAGGCTTTATACAAAATTGTTCTTATGTCCTCAGGTGCGTAACCTTCATTATCGTCATTCACAGCAATATTGACATCGAAATCAAAACCAACATTAGTCGATGGATCATAGGTAATCATATTACGACTTGAACTACCTATAAATGTAAACTGAAAAGTAAACTCGTCTCTGACATAATCCTGTACTCTGTTGAGAAGCTCGATAAGTTGTGACTTGTATGGCGCGGCTTCTTTTTTGGAAACGTACTCAAAATGATACATTTTCATTACCTCCTAAAAATAATCCCAAGCCCCCATTTGTTCTAAAGAAACAAATCGTTAGATTATACTCACAAATGATACCCTTGTCAATACTTTCAGGCGAAAAAATAAAGCGGATGTAGCTGGAATCAGTTACATCCGTTCGATATGGTTGCGGAGGCTGGACTTGAACCAACGACCTTCGGGTTTGTCTCACAAGGCTTCGCCTTGCTTGCCCCTCGAAAACATAGTCGCCCTGCTCGCTTGGAGCGCTTCGCAGTTCTCCTTGTTTTCTCACCTCAGCGTCACGCCTGCATCCGCCACAGGCGGCGGCGCACCGCTTCGCCCCAACGAGCGTAGCTCGTCGTGTCATAACCCTGAACAAAAAAAGAGCAGGTCTCTTGACCTACTCCTTCATGGTTGCGGAGGCTGGACTTGAACCAACGACCTTCGGGTTATGAGCCCGACGAGCTACCGACTGCTCCACTCCGCGATATTTTGTTTTTGCCCTTCTCTCAAAGCGCTTAATTATTATAGTACGGTTTAACGGTTTTGTCAATAGTTTTTTATTATTTTTTTCGTTTGATATGATTTTATTCATAATGCGATATTTATATTCTTAAATATTGACTTTTAACCCATACTTTTATATAATATAAAAAGTCTATCATTTTAATAGGTTAATTCTTAAAGAAAAGGCGGTGACGGTATGAAGGATTTGGTCGATAAACTCTTTGAAACAGGCGATCTGTCCGACGATGAGTTGAAACTTCTCATTGAAAACGACAGCTTTAACGAGCCGCTCGCTCATGCCGCAGATATCCGCCGCAGAGAAAACTACGGCGACAAGGTTTATATCCGAGGTCTTATCGAGTTCACCAACTATTGCCGCAACAACTGCTACTATTGCGGAATCAGGCGTGACAACAAAAAAGCCGAGCGCTACCGACTGACAAAAGAAGAAATTCTACTCTGCTGCGACGAGGGCTATCGACTCGGATTTCGTACCTTCGTTATGCAGGGCGGTGAGGATCCATATTATACGGATGACATTATTTGCGATATCGTTTCCGAGATCAAGCGCCGTTATCCCGATTGCGCCGTAACTCTTTCAATCGGCGAAAAATCGAGAGAAAGCTATCAGGCATTTTTCGATGCAGGCGCGGACAGATATCTCCTCCGTCATGAAACCGCAGATACCGAGCATTACGGCAAGCTTCACCCCAAGACAATGAGCCTTGAAAACCGCAAGCGCTGTCTTTTTGATTTAAAGGAAATCGGTTATCAGGTAGGTTCCGGCTTTATGGTCGGTTCGCCGTATCAAACGGCAGAAAATCTCATCTCGGATTTGCGCTTTTTGCAGAAGCTCAAGCCCGACATGATCGGCATAGGTCCTTATATCACCCACGCCGACACGCCGTTTGCTGAGTTCAAAAACGGCGACGTTATGCTCACGCTCAGACTCGTTTCAATTCTCAGGCTGATGTTCCCCTATGCGCTTATTCCGTCAACGACCGCGCTCGGAACAATTCATCCGCAGGGTCGTGAGCTCGGGCTGAAAGCAGGCGCAAACGTCGTTATGCCGAATCTTTCCCCCGTTTCGGTGCGTAAATTATATTCGCTCTATGAGAACAAAATCTGCACGGGCGAGGAAGCGGCTCAGTGCCGAGGCTGTCTTGAAAGACGTGTCGAGTCGGCAGGATATAAAATTGTAACGGACATCGGAAATGTCAGAAAAATCGAGGAATAATTATGCTTAATCAGTTTTCAAGAACAGAGCTTATATACGGACACGAGGCAATGGAAAAGCTGAAAAACTCCCGTGTTGCGATTTTCGGAATCGGCGGAGTAGGCAGCTTCACCGCCGAAGCGCTTGCACGCTCGGGAGTCGGCACGCTTGATTTAATCGACGACGACAAGGTTTGCCTGACGAACATCAACCGTCAGCTTCTTGCGACACGCAAAACCGTCGGCAAGTACAAGGTTGACGTTGCCGAAGAAAGAATTGCCGAGATAAACCCCGATGCAATCGTGAACAAACACAGAATTTTCTACACACCCGAGACTGCCGATCAATTCGATTTTTCGCAGTATGATTATATTGTTGACGCAATTGACACGGTTACGGGCAAGCTTGCATTGGTCGAAAACGCAAACAAAACAAAGACGCCGATAATTTCCTCAATGGGCGCAGGCAACAAGGTTGATCCGACGGCATTTGAAGTGACTGATATTTTCAAAACCTCGGTCTGCCCATTGGCTAAGGTAATGCGAACCGAGCTGAAGAAAAGAAAAATAAAAAAGCTCAAGGTGGTTTATTCAAAGGAGCTGCCGATAACGCCGATTGACGATATGGCAATAAGCTGCCGTCAGCATTGCATCTGCCCTCCCGGAACGGCGAGAAAATGCACCCAGCGCAGGCAGGTTCCCGGAAGCACGGCATTTGTCCCCTCGGTTGTGGGCTTGATAATCGCAGGCGAGGTTATAAAAGATATCACGGGCTTCAAAGGCAGAGGAATAGGAGCATAAACAAAAGGGCTGTTGCATTTTTGCACAGTCCTTTTTCGTTATAGTTCACAAATTGCAAAGCTTATTTTTTATATTTAAATTTTTAATATACGTTGCGTTTTATTTCCCGTTTTGATAGAATAAAATTAAAGTAAACTATTATGTATGGGAGTGAAAATCATGGCAGAATTCAGAACAGAGCGCAAGGGCGATATAATCAAATGCGAATACACCGTCAGCGGCGGAATCGAGGGCGGAACTTATTCCCTCAGAGCATCAAAAACAGGCGAAGAAACGGCAGAGCTTGCCGTATCAAATGTTGTCAATCAAACGACCTTTGACCGTGAAAGATATTACGACATCGGCACTGAAATTTTTGATGAGCTTGCAAAAATCGTTGACCGATACAGAATGTTACGATGGTCTGCCAGAACGGAAAATCCCGTGCTTGTCAATGACGAGGAAATCACAACCGTGCGAATAGCCGTTTCCGAGGACGGCGAAGCAAAGGCATATAAAATTTCGAGTAAGCAGCTTTTGCCGTTCAACGCAATGAAAGCGTTCAAGGAAATTCGCAAATGCATGGAAAGCTATATTGAAAAATAAAAGACACCGACAGGATTTCAAATTTATTCCTGTCGGTGTTTTTATGCTATAGACATAAAATTTTATCCGATTTTATTCATTGCTGACAAGATAAATATCAAAGTCTTTTCTTTTACCTCCTACGACACAGGTTTCAACCTCGCTGTCCCAAAAAGGTAAAAGATAATTTTCAAAGGTATCCTCAATATTTTTTCGCTCTGATATATTATGTTTTAAAAATTCATCATAGTTTTTAATTACAAAAACATATCTTTTTTCAGGGACAAAATCGTTATCGGTCATGAAATCATATTCCGTATGAGTATCTTTTTCCCAACCGACGGGAATTTCGCAAAAATCAAAAGCTGCCCATAATCGGTCAAAATATTCTTCATATGTATTAACTCCGTCACCGTCCATAACAATATATTTCGTATCGTCACGGGCATAAAGAATTTTACTTTTTTCAAATTCTTCTGTTGTCATTCTGTATAGCTTGTTCATACTAAGCTCCTGTTTCATTCTTATAATCTG
Source organism: Bacteroidaceae bacterium (assembly GCA_963631735.1). Taxonomy (GTDB): domain Bacteria; phylum Bacillota; class Clostridia; order Oscillospirales; family Acutalibacteraceae; genus CAG-488. The sequence continues at coordinate 6,639 of CAVGRW010000110.1, forward strand.
AAAAAGTGCATTTCTCCATTGCTTTGATTTTATCATAACCTATACGCTACGTTTTTTCAAGAGAAACGTCCCACATTCGGCAGTATATAAACATTATAAAAACTGTACCAACGCTTCGGCATTGATACAGTTTATTTTTTATTCTTTTGGCGGGATAAATTCAAGCAGATCCTCTATCTTGCAATCAAGTGCGGTGCAAATGCGGGCTAAAACGTCCGTGTCAAGCCGTGTTATTTCGTTGTTGCAGTAGCCGTTTATTTGAGTGCGCTGCATTTCAGCCTTGTGGCTGAGCTTGTTTTTGCTCATACCCGATTTTTCGAGCAGCTCATTCAGTTTTATTTTAATTGTACCGTATTCCGACATTTTTCTCACCTCATGTAAAATATAATCTTTTTAATTAAATATTTTTGTAATCGTCAATTTCAGAAATTATTTTAAATAGCTTTTCCTGCTCCGCTTCGCTTTTGGATTGGAGCAGTTCATAGCATTTCAACGGAATATCATTTCTACTGCCCTCATCGCCGATTTTCTCAAAAAGTGTTGCGAGGGAAATTCCCAAAGCCGATGAGATTTTCTCGATGCTCTCTATTGTTGCGTTCTTTTCGCCACGCTCAATCTGACCGATATAAGTCGGGTGACAGCCCGAAATTTCAGCGAGCTTTTCCTGACTCAATCCACGTTGATTTCTGTAATTACGGATTCTCTGTCCGACGGTTTTTGTAATATCGCTCATAATCAGACCTCCTTAAAATAGTCTATAAATATAATTTGTAAATCTCTATAGACTATTGATATTATTTTTAGGCTGATATATACTACGATTATTACTGTTCGTAAAATCATATTTATAGTATTGGAGATAACAGCAGATGAAAAACCAAACCGCCTGCTTTACAGGGCATCGACATATAGCTCCGAACGAGTTCAAAACAGTCTCACAAAGGTTAGAAGCTGTGCTGATCGAGCTTATCGAAAAAGGTTATCGCTATTTCGGCTCGGGCGGCGCATTGGGTTTTGACCTGCTCGCCGCTCAAGCTGTTCTGAATTTGAAAGGAAAATATCCTCAGATACGGCTGATACTCGTTCTGCCGTGTGCTGATCAGACAAAATTTTGGAGCAAAAGCGAAATTGATTATTTTGAAAAGGTCAAAGGCAAAGCCGACAAGGTCGTTTGCCTGTCCAAAAAATATTATTCGGGCTGTATGCACAAAAGAAACCGCCATCTTGTTGACAACAGCAGCATTTGCATAAGCTATTTGAGAAAACATTCGGGCGGAACATATTACACTGTTGAATATGCAAAAGCGCAAAAAATAGAAATAATTGCTATTTAAAAACATTCTATCATTTTTGACTTTACCAATTATTTGTATAGAATTTTTAGAAAAATCTTGACAAATTTTTTGGATATGATATTATAAAGGTACATCCATTGGGGAGTAGCTATAGGATTTTTCCTATCTGCTGTCACCACGCGCTTTAAAGGCTTGAAATATCGAGTCATTTTCAGCTGGCAGCAGACCGATGCGATTTTTCGTATTTGATGCAAGACCTTTGGCAGGCGATAAGTCTGTCAAAGGTTTTTTGTTACAAAAAAGGAGGTCATTTTTTGAAGTATTA
>CAVGRW010000111.1:0-8212 GCA_963631735.1 Bacteroidaceae bacterium
TGAACGTCCGGTGGACGTTCAGAGCCGGAGCGTGACCGAGCCGCAGCGAGACGCTCCGTCGTAAGACGGTGATGAGGTGGAAAAGTTCAAGTTTGAATTCATTAAATAAAAAGCAAAAACCTCACCACCTCATCCGTCACGACACAAGGTCGTGCCACCTTCCCCTCAAGGGGAAGGCTGGTAAATTACTGCACATCTAAGACTTTGAAAACAACATTACGTTGTAGCAAAAAGGAGGTTGATATTATGGCAATAAGCGATGAATTTCTGAACGAACTGCGTGAAAGAACCGATATCGAGAGCCTTATATCTCAATATGTCAACCTCTCAAAGCGAGGCAGAAATCCCAAGGGTCTGTGCCCGTTCCATAATGAGAAAACGCCGTCCTTTACGGTCTATCCCGAGAGTCAGTCGTTTTACTGCTTCGGCTGCGGTGCAGGCGGCGATGCAATAACCTTTATGCGCCGAATCGAAAATCTCGATTATGTCGAGGCGGTCAAGCAGCTCGCCGACAGGGCAGGAATGAGAATGCCCGACGAGGGCTACGACGATACTATCGCAAAGCACCGTCAGCGGATTTTGGCCGCTAACCGTGAAGCGGCGAGGTTCTTCCACCAAACGATGATGTCGCCGCAGGGCAAGGTAGGACTTGATTATTTTGCAGGCAAGCGTCGGCTTTCGATGCAGACGATAAAGCATTTCGGCCTCGGCTTTGCTCCCGATTCGTGGGACGCACTGCGTGAGCACATGCACTCAAAGGGCTTCACCAATCAGGAGCTTTACGACGCCAACCTCGTCAAAAAGAGCGAGAAAAACGGCAGAGTGAGCTATTACGATAACTTCAGGAACCGTGCCATGGTGCCGATAATCGACCTCAGAGGAAATGTTATCGCTTTCGGCGGACGTGTGCTCGATGATTCAAAGCCTAAGTACGTCAACACCTCGGACACGCTTGTTTATAAAAAAAGCAACGGTGTTTTTGCACTTAATTTTGCCAAGAACGGCAACCCCAGCAGTTTGATAGTCTGCGAGGGCTATATGGATGTTATCGCCCTTCATCAGGCAGGCTTTACGAATTCAATTGCCTGTCTCGGAACGGCGCTTACACAGGAGCAGGCGAGACTGATTGCAAGATATACCGATGAGGTCATTCTTTCCTACGATTCCGATGAGGCAGGTCAAAAGGCGACCAAGCGAGCAATCGGAATTTTCGGTCAGACGGGTCTGAAAATCAGAGTCCTGAAGCTCACGGGCGGCAAGGATCCCGATGAAATTATTAAAAATTACGGCAGAGAGAAGTTTCAAAATCTTCTTGACGGCGCCGCAAACGATATAGAATACGGCATTTTGCGTGAACGTGATAAATACGACATTGAGTCGATCGACGGCAAGTCGAAGTTTTTGACAGCCGTTGCCGAAATACTCTCAAAGGGTAACCCGATCGAGCAGGATATGTACGCAACGAAGCTTGCCAACGAGATGTCGGTCAGCAAGGACGCCATAATGCAGGAGATAAGGCGCGCATATAAACGGCGCACGAGAGCTCAGAACAAGGAGCAGTTCAACGAGATAGTCCGTGATACGGTTATGCCGAAGGATACGGTAAATCCCGAGCGTTCAAAGCACCTTAAGGCCGCAAAGGCGGAGGAAGCGCTCATTGCTTCGATAATGCAAAATCCCGATTTTTACAGAAAAATCAAGGATAAGGTCAGCGAGGATATTTTCGTTACCGATTTCAACCGCAGAGTGTGGCATGCGCTTGCAAGCCGGCTTGACGAGGGCAGAGGAACGGAGCTTTCACTGCTTGCCTCGGAGTTCACTCCCGAGGAGATGGGCAGAATTGCACGTTTCGCTTCAATGACCGATCAACTAAGCAACACCGTCACGGAATGTGACGATTGTATAAAAGTTCTTGAAAAAGAAAAAAATAAGATGTCTGTTTCCGATGTTTCTCAGCTGAGCGACGATGAATTCAGAAATCTTTTCAAAAATCCAAACGGAAGTTAAATAAGGAGTAACGCTATGGAAAACAATGCAATGACAGCACCCTTGGACAAGAAAACCGTTCTCAAAAACCTCATTGAAAAGGGCAAGGCGAACGGCAAGCTCACAACACAGGACATCGACCAGGCAATTCTCGATATTGACCTCGACCTTGAGGATCTTGACAAGCTCTATGAAACGATTGAAAATCAGAATATCGAGCTTGTTGACGACCTTTCAAACGTTGACCTCGAAAATGTTGATTTCGATATGGACATGCCCAAGTCGGCAGAGCTTGCAACCGAGGATGTTGACGATAAAAATCAGGGCGCAGACGATCCCGTTAAGGTTTATCTTAAAGAGATCGGACGTATTCCGCTTCTTACAGCCGAGGAAGAAATTGACCTCGCAATGAGAATAAACGATAACGATGCCGCCGCTAAGAAGCGCCTTGCCGAAGCAAACCTTCGTCTTGTTGTTTCAATCGCAAAGAGATACGTCGGCAGAGGTATGCACTTCCTTGACCTCATTCAGGAAGGTAATCTCGGACTTATCAAGGCGGTTGACAAGTTCGACTATACAAAGGGCTTCAAGTTCTCAACCTACGCCACATGGTGGATCAGACAGGCTATAACCCGTGCGATTGCCGATCAGGCGAGAACAATTCGTATTCCCGTTCACATGGTTGAAACTATCAACAAGGTTAAAAAGACAAACAGCCAGCTCCTTCATAAGAACGGCAGAGACCCGAGCGCAGAGGAAATTGCACAGGAGCTTTCAATGCCCGTTTCAAAGGTTCGTGAAATTCTCCGTGTGGCTCAGGAGCCCGTTTCGCTTGAAACTCCTATCGGTGAGGAGGAGGACAGCCACCTCGGCGACTTCATTCCCGATGACGATGCACCGGCACCGGCAGATGCGGCTTCGATCCTTCTTCTCAAGGAACAGCTTGACGACGTTCTTGAAACGCTTACTCCCCGTGAGGCAAAGGTTTTGGCTCTCCGTTTCGGTCTTGAGGGCGGACATCCGCACACTCTTGAGGAGGTCGGCAAGGAATTTGACGTTACCCGTGAGCGTATCCGTCAGATTGAAGCCAAGGCGCTCAGAAAGCTTCGCCACCCGAGCAGAAGCAAGAAGCTCAAGGATTTCCTTGATTGATATTAGAATTTTGTCAGTCTCTCTTAAACGGGAGACTGATTTTTTCTTTTGGGCAAAAACTTGACAATAATGCGTGCATGTATTATCATTAAATCAAGGAGGAATATTTATGAAAAAATTTATCAGTGTTCTTTTAACAGTCGTAATTCTTATTTCATCGCTTCTTGGCATCAATGCTTTTGCCGAGGGAAGCAGAACCGAGGCTTTTGTCAAAAAGCTGAATGAAACCAAGTCCGTAGGTGTGACCGTTCCCGACGGCGAGCTTGATTTCGGTAAAATCAAAATAACCGATGTAAAGCTTGCGGCTAAGATTTTTACGGACAAAAACGGTAAGAATGAGTTCAAAATCGCAGGCACGGGAACTGTTTTCGGCGTGAATGCAAAGCTCGTTATTGATGAAAAAGATATTTGGATATACATACCTTCGTGGAAAGTTAAGATAAAAATAACGGATTTTCTTGATTATGATGGCAGTGATTCGGCCTACGGTGAGCTTCTTTTCGCCGTTGTCGAGGTTCTCGGCAATGATCTTTTGCCTTGCATGAAGCTTGCGAGCGTTGAGGATAAAGAGGTTGAGCCTTACGGAGAGGTAAGCGTTGAGCATTTTGAGCCCGATGTTGCCGCAACCGCAAAAAAGGCGGTCGAAAAGGGCATTATCACCTTGCCCGAGGGCGTTAATCCCGAAGATATTACCAAGGAAGAGCTTCTTAAATACGCCGAGCTTGCCGGTGGAAACGGAGACGGCGTTGCCGCAATGCTGGACTCCTACGTTGATTTTTACTATCGCGGTGAGTCTTTGGTAGGCTTCAAGATGTATGCCTCAGACCTTGAAGATGCAAGTCAGACTATTTCTTCGGCAGATATGCTGCCGTTTAATGTGACTGAAATTACAGCGGACGTTTCAAACGATATGTTTGATGTTTCGGGCTTCTATTTCAACCTGACCTTCTTAGCGCCGATTATTTTTGCAATTTTAGGCACAATGATTTAATATATTGATTGCTTAGTTCCTCACCGACGCCTTTTTGCATAGTATAAAATAGGCGGTGAGATAATTGAAACGAAAAAGAAAAATTTCCCCGATCGTTGCGATGCTTCTTATCGTGCCGATCGGGGCTTTATTTATTATGGCAGAAATTCGGATATCAAACATACGAAAAGAGCTGATAAATTATTCGGCAAGGAATGCGGCTTCTGCGGCGGCAACGGCAGGAATTGAGAATTCCCTCGATACCGACAAGGTTAGATATGCCGACCTGATTAAATTCGGCAGAGACCAAAACGGAAATATAGTGTCCGTCACGACCGACGCATATTATCTGAACAAAATCGGCAATAACATAGGCGACGAAATAGACAAACATATAAATCAGATGAAATCTTATGTCATTAAAATCCCGTTCAGCGTGCTCTTCAGCGAACAGCTCATCAACGGCAGGGGACCGAAAATGCCGCTGGTATTCGTCATGACAGGCATAACTACGACGGATTTTGAAAACGAATTCACGGCGGCAGGAGTAAATCAGACACACCACAGAATTATGATGAACATAACCGTGAACACCTACGTTATCCATTCGGGCAACGTTACTGTTGTGCCGTATCAAACTAACGTTTGCATAGCCGAAAGCATAGTTGTCGGAATTACGCCGCAAACTTTTGCGGAAATTATGCGATAAAAGTTGTAAACCGTGCTTGAATTTGGTATAATAAATTTAATAGTTATGTTTGTCGGGAATTATTGAAATCAGCAGAAAGTCTATCTTTGCTACCCTGCAGGGGAGGCAAGAAAAATTTCTGTCTCAAAAGTAATTTTATCGGACTTTCAGGGTGCGATAATTGTACAATTCGTAGGGGTCGATGACCACATCTACCCAAGACAAATGAAAAATTCTTGAAATTGAGCGGGGCTTTTTTCAAAATAAATAAAGCAGGTAATATAGCATCAATGATAAAACAAACATATAAAATCCACAGGGAAGTGCTGTTATGAGTGAATTTGAAAGATCAAGTGAACGTGCAAAGGAGCTGAGGGATCTCCTCAACTACCACAGCCACAAATATTATGTCGAGGATAATCCCGAGATCGAGGATTTTGAATACGACAGACTGATGAGGGAGCTTTCCGATATCGAGGATAAGTTTCCCGAGCTTGTCACGCCCGATTCCCCGACGAGACGTGTCGGCGGCAGTGCCGACGGTCAGTTCACGCCCGTTGAGCATGCCGTGCGAATGGAGAGCTTGCAGGACGCTTTCAGTCTTGATGAGCTGAGAGCCTTTGATAAGAGAGTCAAAGAGGTTGAACCGAACGCAACCTATGTTGTTGAGCCGAAAATCGACGGCCTTTCTGTTTCGCTCGAATACGAAAACGGCGTTTTCAAGAGAGGTTCGACCCGTGGCGACGGCATTATCGGTGAGGACGTCAGCGCAAATCTCTGCACGGTCGGATCTATTCCTCTGCGCCTTAAAAGGGAGCTTGATGAGATAGAGGTCAGGGGTGAGGTGTATATGCCCCGAGAGGTCTTTATGAAGCTCGTTGAGCAGCAGGAAAACAACGAAGAAAAGCCGTTTAAAAATCCACGAAATGCGGCGGCAGGCTCGCTCAGACAGAAAGACCCGAAAATCACAGCGAAACGCCACCTTGATATATTTGTTTTCAACATTCAGCGTATAAACGGCAGGGTGCTGACGGGTCACAAGCAGTCGCTTGATTATATCAAGGAGCTGGGCTTCAAGACGATTCCGTTCTACACTCCGTGCACGAATATTGAGGACGCAATCAAAGAGGTTGAGCGAATAGGCGAGATAAGAGGAACGCTGCCGTTTGATATTGACGGTGCGGTTATCAAGGTGGACAGCTTTGAACACCGTGAGGCTTTAGGCAGCACATCAAAGTTCCCGAAATGGGCGATTGCATTTAAATATCCGCCTGAGGAGAAGCAGACAAAGGTTGTTGACATCGAGATAAACGTCGGAAGAACAGGTGTTTTGACTCCGACAGCGGTGTTTGAGCCCGTCATGGTCGCAGGTTCGCTGATAAGCCGTGCGACGCTCCATAATCAGGATTTTATTAGCGAAAAGGATATCCGCATAGGCGATACGGTAACTATCCGTAAGGCGGGAGACATTATCCCCGAGGTGCTGAATGTTGTTGAACATTCGGGCTCGTCAATGCCGTATGTCATGCCGTCTGTTTGCCCGTCGTGCGGCGCAAAGGTCGTCCGTGAGGAGGGAGAGGCTGCGGTTCGCTGTCTCAATACAGATTGTCCGGCTCAGCTTTTGCGAAATCTTATTCATTTCTGCTCGCGTGACGCAATGGACATTGAGGGACTCGGCGAGAGCAATATTGAGCTTTTCGTGAATTCGGGCTTGATAAAAACACCGGCAGACATTTATGCGCTGAAGCAGGAGCAGATCGTTCCGCTTGAAAGAATGGCGGAGCAGTCGGCGAATAATCTTGTTGCGGCAATAAATGAATCAAAGAAAAACGATCTTTCAAAGCTGATTTTTGCACTGGGAATCCGTCATGTCGGTCAAAAGGCGGCAAAGCTGCTTTCAGAGCGCTTTGGCACAATGACTGCACTGATGAACGCGAGCTATGACGAGATAATGACGATTGACGGCTTCGGCGCAATCATGGCAAAGAGCGTTGTTGAGTATTTCAATATGCCCGAGTGCATTGAGCTGATAGACAAGCTTATGGCGGCAGGCCTCAACATGAAGTCGCTCAAGGAGGTCAAGGACATGCGCTTCGCAGGCAAAACATTTGTCCTGACGGGAACCTTGCCGACCTATAAAAGGAGCGAGGCGGCGGAGATTATCGAAAGCTTCGGCGGTAAAACGGCGTCGTCTGTTTCTAAGAAAACCGATTTTGTCCTGGCAGGCGAGGAGGCAGGCAGCAAGCTCCAAAAGGCGAACGACCTCGGCATAAAGGTCATCAGCGAGGACGAGTTTAGAGAGATGATAAAATAACTGAAAAGGATTGATAATATGACGAAGGTTATTTCTGTACTGACGGCAATTGCGGCGTTTTTCTGCTCGATTTTCAGTATCCCGTTTTATGCGAACGGCGAAAAGGTTGATATGAGTAAATTCGAGCTTGTTTTTGAGGAGCAGTTTAACGGTGAGCTTGACAAAACACTTTGGTCGGGAATTGACCGCTTGCCCGACGGCAAAACGACTGTGCGCCGAGGCGGCTATTGGAACAATGACCTTGCTTATACGGAGAACGGCAACCTGATTATCAAGCTGAAATATCTTGAAGAAGGACTTGACGGCGGCGGTGCAGGCTGGTACTCCGCAGGGATTGATACGAGCACGGATAACATAAACGGTTATGAGCAGAAGTACGGCTATTTCGAGTGCAGGTGTATTCTGCCCAAGTGTGCGAGAAGCTGGGCGGCGTTTTGGCTCATGAATTATGAAACGTTCAACTGCGACGGAAGCGGCGAGGACGGAACTGAAATTGATGTTTTTGAGAGCTTCTATTACGGCGATTTCATCAACAATAAGGTGTCGAGCAACCTTTATTATGACGGCTACGGCGAGGGCAAGCAGAGCAAGGGCTCGGTAAAAAATCTTGTCAGGGGCAATCCTTACGAGGAGTTCAACACCTACGGCCTTGAGTGGAACGAAAACGAATATATTTTCTATATCAACGGCGTTGAAACATATCGTACAAATTACGGCGGAGTTTCCAAAAATCCCGAGTTTATGCTTCTTTCGATTGAGATGGGAGAGAATAACGAGGAAATACCGAAGGACCTTGAAGCGGAATTTATTGTCGATTACGTTCGTGCTTATCAGTATAAATGACAGAAAAGAATAATTAAAACTTAAAAACTGCCGGGGAATAAGATTTTTATTTCTCGGCGGTTAGTTTTTGAAAAAAATTCGATTTTTTTCAAAAAAACACTTGCAATTCTCAAATTCTGTGGTATAATAACATACGTTCTCAGCCAATAAGGCTGCGTAACATTAAGAAAATATGGCAAATGGGAGCATAGCTCAGCTGGGAGAGCATCTGCCTTACAAGCAGAGGGTCACAGGTTCGAGCCCTGTTGTTCCCACCACA
>CAVGRW010000112.1:0-8184 GCA_963631735.1 Bacteroidaceae bacterium
CAGAGAAGCGATTTTCGTTTCTCTGTTTTCTTTTGGATTTTATATTCAATTTGACAAGTTTTCTCTGTTATGTTATTATGAAATTGGCAAATAGCAATATGCAGCGAAAGGGATGATAAATAATGTCTAAAGCATTTAAAAGGGCTTTGCTTGTGGCTTTTGTCACCTTGCTATTCGGCTTTATCGGGCTCTGTGTCGACGATCTTTTAGGCGTTAACGGTACAGTTTTCAGCTCTGTTTTGGCGATCGCAGCTGCCGCCGCATTCATTGTTTACTACATAAACCAAACAAAAGAGAAAAAAGACGACAATCAAGAATAATAAAACACCGCTCCCCGAAATCGTTTTATGACGGCTTCGGGGAGTTTTTTAATACAAGTCAAAAAAATTATAAAAAGGAAATAATATATATTGCTTTTTATTTCCAATTCGGCTATAATGAATAAAAATCGCTCGAAGGGAGATATTATACATATGAAAAAGAGGATTACTGCGCTTTTGCTTGCGGCTTTGATGATTTTTTCGCTTGCCGCCTGCGGCAAAAAAGAAGCCGACAGCAAAACCCCACAGTCCGACGATACAACGACTGCGGCAAAAATCAGCGATGTAAAAATCACTCCGTCCGAGGCAAAGCAGACAAAGCTCGTTGACTACAAAACGGCTGATTTTTCAATGAAAATCCCCAATGGCTGGTCCGTCACGACGGGCGGAAGCGGAATGTTTCATGCGATCCGTGTGACAGACCCCAAGAGCCCCGTAAATCAGATATTTTTCCTGCTCAAGGCTCAGCCGATCCTCCACAGCGAAACGGGCAGAGATTACTATAATCAGTCATATCAGATGTATGGCGGAAACTATAACATGATGGCGGCTGCACCCGTCCTCTCCCCTGCATCTACCGAAAATTTCTTTAGGATTTTCAATTCATACGCTGCGTTTGCCAAGACTTATGAGCCGAGCTATTCAAGCTTCGATTTTCCAAGCTTCGGCTCGTTCAAGACAGTTGAAAGCTTTGCAAGCAGTAGTACCATGAAGTCAAATGCAATCAGCCCTGCCCTTCTCCGTGCTACATTTACCGATACGGCAGGCAACAATGGCGAAGGTCTTTTCACGGCAGATGTAATTGATTTCACGGGCAACACGGTCAGCGGCTTCGGCATTGACGCAGGCTTTTACATGGTCTATAACATTGCCGCAATCACCTGCGAGGAAAATTCGTTTATCGAATGGAAAGACATTCTTTGTCAGTCTCTCAGCTCGATTGATTATTCGCAGAGCTATGTTAACAGCGCAATTCAGCAGAGCAACGAGAGCACGGCAAACGCAATGCAAATCAGAAGCGAGCTCAGCACCATTTCCGACGGAATTATGGACTCGTGGGAGAAGCGAAACACAAGTCAGGATATAATCAGTCAGAAGCAGAGCGACGCCACACTCGGTCTCGAAAGAATTTACGACACCGAGAAGGACGAAATTTACATGGCGAAAAACGGCTGGAGCGATACGAACAAGGACGAACGTTTTCAGCTTGTTACCGATGACAGCATGTATCTCAAAGCAACCTCGGGCACGATTGAATAAATAAAATATAAGCCGCAGATTACAAAAATCTCTGTAATTTGCGGCTTTTGTCTTGCACTCAAAAAAGTGATATGATACAATGGCTTAAACACGGTAATTTCGGAGGAAAAATCATGGATTATTTGAAATATGTTAACATAAAGCAGGGAACATTTTCCGTCAAGCGTTTTTCAAACGGAAACACCCTGCCCCTCGTTCAGCTCCCGTTCGCAATGGCAGGCTATTCGGCTCAGACGGAATACGACGGCGGCTGGTTCTACCACCCGACTCACCGCAGCCTTGAGGGTGTAAGGCTCACCCATCAGCCGAGCCCGTGGATCTCAGACTACGGCACATTCCTTTTCACTCCGCAGACGGGCGAAATCAGGGACTCCGTAGGAAGTGCATGGTCAGGCTACCGTCCCGAGGACGCAGTTATGACGCCGACCTATATGAAGCTCCGTTTTCTTCGTTCAAGAACGGATTTTGAGCTTACTCCTGCCGAGCGCAGCTGTAAAATAAGGCTCACCTACCCCGAGGGCAGAACTCCGTATTTCACGGTTTTCCCCGTTTACGGCAACTATACATTTGATTTTGATTTTGAAAACAACCGCCTGCTTTGCACGACGGACGGTGCAAGAGGTGCTTTTCATGAGGGATTTAAGACCTATCTTGTCGTTCAGTTTAAATCAAAGCTTGACCCCGAAAAGTCATACAAAAAAGACGGCGAGTTCATTCATGCCGCACTTTGCGACACATCGGTTGAAGCCGATATCGCTTCGTCATACATAAGCTTTGAGCAGGCGCTCGAGAACATGGCGCAGGACTGCGGCGGCAAGAGCTTCGACGAGCTTCACTCGGAGGGCAACGACATCTGGAACGAATATCTTTCAAGAATTGAGATCGACCCTGTTGACGAAAAGCAGATGAAAACTTTTTATTCCTGCATGTACAGGACGGGACTTTTTCCGCACAAAGCATACGAGATTGACAAGGACGGCAATAAACTCCACTATTGCCCGTTTGACGGCAGTACAAGGAGCGGTGTAAGATACACTGACAACGGCTTTTGGGACACATACAGAACGGAATTTCCGCTTTTTGCGATGATTGCAAAAAAAGAATATGCCGAGATGCTCGAGGGCTTTATAGTTGACTATAAGGATGGCGGCTGGCTGCCGAGATGGCCGTCGATCGGCGAGAGAGGCTGTATGCCCTCTACCCTGCTTGATGCGATCATAGCCGACGCCGCAGTTAAGGGAATTATCGGCGGCGAGCTTCTTGAAACGGCGCTTGAGGGTATGCTTCACCATGCAAATCATGATTCGCACCACCACGACCTCGGCAGAACGGGTGCGGAGGCATATGTTAAATACGGCTATGTGCCTATGGATATTATTGACAACAACTGCGTCAACCTCACCCTTGATGCGGCATACGGTGACTATTGCATAGCGCAGGTTGCAAAGGTGCTTGGCAAGGACGAAATCGTTGACGAATACATGAAGCGTTCAAAGAATTACAAAAATCTTTTTGACCCCGAAACGGGCTTCATGAGAGCAAAAACGACGGACGGAAAATTCAAAGAACCGTTCGACTGCTTCGATTGGGCTAACGAATACACCGAGGGCAGCGCATGGCAGTCGTCGTTCTCGGTTCCGCACGACATTGACGGACTTGCCGAGCTTTACGGCGGCAAGGATAAGCTGATTGCAAAGCTTGACGAGCTTTTCTCAACTCCGCCTATTTATTGCACAAGCGGCTACGGCTCGGAAATTCACGAAATGGCGGAAATGGCGGCGGTCGATTTCGGTCAGTGTGCAATTTCCAATCAGCCGAGCTTCCACCTGCCCTTTATGTTTGCCGCTCTCGGCGAGAAAGAAAAGAGCGAATATTGGGTCAAAAAGCTCTGCGAAGAAGCGTTCAGCTACACGGACGACGGCTTCCCCGGCGACGAGGACAACGGCGCAACGGCGGCATGGTATGTGCTTTCCACGCTCGGAATTTATGATATCTGCCCGGGCAAAAATGAATACATCAAGCTCAAAAAGCTTTGCAAGAGCGCAAAAATTCTCGGCAAAGAGGTTTAAGCAATACACATACAAAATACATGTTTTCAGGGGTCGGTTCTCCGATCCCTGATTTTTATTACATTCAAGCATCGGGCACAATGTTATATAAAAAAAGCTGCCGCAGCATTCAAGTTACGGCAGAATTTTCATTTATTCACTTATTCACTGTAAAGCGGAAACTTTTCGCAAAGAGACTGAACCTCGGAGAGGACTCTGTCCTTATTTCCGTCAAAATCATTGATTATATTGCTTATCCATCCTGCAATAAGCTTCATTTCAGGCTCCTTGAAGCCCCTCGTTGTAACGGCAGGCGTTCCGATTCTCAGACCGCTTGTAACAAACGGACTCTGCGGATCGTTCGGAATCGTGTTCTTGTTCGCCGTGATTCGAACCTCGTCGAGTCGGTGTTCAAGCTCCTTACCCGTGATGCCCTTGTTGCGAAGGTCAAGCAGCATAAGGTGGTTGTCCGTTCCGCCGGAAACGATGTCAACTCCGTGCTTCATAAGCTCGTCCGCAAGAACTGCGGCATTCTTCACAACCTGCTTCTGGTACTCCTTAAATTCATCGGTCAAGGCTTCACCAAGCGCAACAGCCTTTGCGGCAATAATGTGCATGAGCGGTCCGCCCTGCGTTCCGGGGAAAACAGCCTTATCTATCTGCTTTGCAAACTGCTCCTTGCAAAGAATCATGCCGCCCCTCGGTCCCCTGAGGGTCTTATGGGTGGTGGTAGTTACGATATCGGCATACGGCACAGGTGACGGATGAAGCCCTGCGGCAACAAGTCCCGCAATATGTGCCATATCCACCATGAGATATGCACCGACCTTGTCAGCGATTTCACGGCAGCGAGGGAAGTCAATTACTCTCGAATATGCACTTGCGCCGGCAACGATAAGCTTCGGCTTGCATTCAATAGCGATTTTCTCCATCTCGTCATAGTCGATTCTTGCCGTCACATCATCAACGCCGTAAGGTACAACATTGAAATACTTGCCCGAAATATTTACAGGTGAGCCGTGCGAAAGATGTCCGCCCTGCTGAAGATTCATTCCCATTACCGTATCGCCCGGATTAAGAAGCGCAAAAAATACGGCAAGGTTTGCGTTTGCTCCGCTGTGCGGCTGAACATTGACATGCTCCGCTCCGAACAGCTCCTTGGCTCTGCTGCGTGCGATTTCTTCAACGACATCGACGCACTGACAGCCGCCGTAATATCTCTTTGAAGGATAACCCTCGGCATATTTATTCGTCAATACGCTTCCCGCGGCAAGCAAAACAGCCTTTGAAACGATATTCTCCGAAGCTATAAGCTCAATATTATTCTGCTGACGCTCAAGCTCACTTTCACAAGCCGCATATATTTCGTTATCATAAGCGGAAAGTTCATCAAAAAATTTCATATACCGTCCTCCGTTTTCTTAATTATTTATATTCTCAGTCGGTTTCTCAACCGGCATCGTCACATTCCTCGGCAGGTGTCTGCGGCGTTGCGCTGAAATACTTTTCACCCGGTTCAACGTCCACACCTCTTATTTCCATAAGCTCAGAGAAGGTAACGAATTTATATCCTTGCTTTGCAAGCTCGGGAATAAGCCTTGCAACGGCATCCGCAGTTGCGGGATAAAGGTCGTGCATAAGAACAATGCTTCCGTCAAAAACATTGTCCATAACCGTCTGATAATCCTTGTCGGCATTTCTGTAATCCCAGTCACGTGAATCGACGCTCCAAAGCACCATCGGCATATTTACGTTTGCCTTGACCGTGTCGTTTGCCGCACCCTCGGGCGGTCTGAGCACCTTGACCTTTTTGCCAGAATACTTTGAAATAGCACCGCAGGATTTCTTGATCTCCTTTTGCATCTCGGGAACAGAGAGATTATTGAGATTGACATGAGAATATGTATGAGTACCTATCTCACAGCCCATTTTTGAGGCTCTTATGATCTCATCGGAATATGTATCCGCTCTGTCGCCAACAACAAAAAATGTTGCTCTGCCGTTATATTTTTCCAACGTATCAAGAATTTTATTCGTAACGGGAGCATAAGGACCGTCATCAAAGGTAAAGCACACGAGCTTATCCGTTGCTTTCGGGAGCTCCCTCTCGCCCTTCTTCTCCGAAGTTGTTTCTTCGGTCGGTTTCTCCGTTGTTTTATCTTCTTTGCTTTCAGTTTTATTTACTGTTGTTGCTTCGCTCGTTTTGTTAAGTGCATCATGTCTTTCTTCCATCATTTTTCCGCTGAATCCGTACACGGAAACAACGAGAATCACCACAAACGCTACCAAAAAAACCGCTTTCCCTATAAAATCCCTTTTCATTACTAACAATACATCTCCATGACTTATTTCGGCAAAATATCACCGTTTCAAATTATATCACCGATAACCGTTTTATTCAATCCTCTTTTTTAAAATTGACACAACTGTTACAAATTACATATTATTTAACATATTTATATTACGAACTCGAATCATTAAGAAATATCTTGAAAAAAATCAAAAAAGTACTTGACATTTTCCATTCTATGCTATATAATTAGCAAGTCGTTTGGAGATAATAAAAGCGACACACATATGGCGGCATAGCTCAGCTGGCTAGAGTACTCGGTTCATACCCGATTGGTCGTAGGTTCGAATCCCACTGCCGCTACCATATGGCCCGGTGGTCAAGAGGTTAAGACACCGCCCTTTCACGGCGGTAACACGAGTTCAATTCTCGTCCGGGTCACCAAGTCGGGATTTTGTCCCGACTTTATTTTTATTTGAAAATTCACCACTACGAAGCTGCGAAATAAATTTCGCGGCTTTATATTTTTATGTTGAAAACGCTTCCGATATGTTGTAAAATGAGTTTATTAAACCAAACGAGGTGAAAAAAATGTCAATTAAACCTAATTACGAAAAAATGGACGGCTGCGAATTCTATCCTGCCGATATTATGGTTGAATATAAGCAGTGCATTGACGAGGGGCTTGATATTGAAAAATACAAGGAGCTTTTTGAGGCGGTTTCAAAGCTTCCGCACGATGAGATAACGAACGACCTTGGTGACACAATATTTAAAATTGTGTCCAATGCCCCGATGAAAGCCGATTATGAATTCAACGAACCCTCTGAGCTCGAAGAAATAAAGAGGCTCAGAAAGCCCTATCCTATCAGTGGTACAGTCAACCGTGACACGTTAAAAAACAAGGTTCACGGCGCATGGCTCGGCAGGATATGCGGCTGTATGCTCGGCAAGACTGTTGAGGGTATCCGCTCGGACGAGTTTATCCCTTTTCTTAAAGAAACAGGCAACTATCCCCTTACCCGTTATATTTACCGCACCGATCTCATGGCGGATATTGAGGACAAATACAAGTTCGGATTTACAGGGAACATGAGCTATGTCGGAGATATCGAGGGCATGCCCGCCGATGACGACACAAACTATATGGTTCTCTCCCAAATTATCCGTGAGAAATACGGCAAGGATTTCACACCGTATAATGTTTCTGTAGCATGGATGGATTATCAGCCGAAATTTGCATACTGTACAGCCGAAAGAGTCGCTTTCTGCAACTTTGTAAAGGGCTTCACCCCACCCGAATCGGCAAAATATAAAAACCCCTACCGCGAATGGATAGGCGCTCAGATCAGAGGCGATTATTGGGGCTACATCAATCCCGGCAGACCTGAGCTTGCGGCGGAAATGGCATGGCGAGACGCTTCGATTTCCCACATCAAGAACGGCATCTATGGCGAAATGTTTGTTGCGGCAATGCTTGCAAACGCCGCAGTCACAAGCAGCCTTGAGGATATCATTCTTTCGGGTCTTGCTCAGATTCCGTCAACCTCACGTCTTTACAAGAGCGTTATGGATATCATGAACAAATTCAAGAACGGCGTTTCCGAGGAAGAAACTTTTGCTTATATTCATTCCTGCTATGATGAGCACACGGGCTACGGCTGGTGTCACACGATCTCAAATGCAATGATCGTTGTCGCATCGCTCCTTTACGGCAGCGGAGATTATGCAAAGTCGATTTGCCGAGCGGTTCAGACCTGCTTCGACACCGACTGCAACGGTGCGACCGTCGGCTCGATTCTCGGCATGGCAAACGGTGTTGACTCCATCCCCGAATATTGGACGAAGCCGATAAACAATATTCTCCACACTTCGATTTTCGGCGTCGGAACAGTCAAAATCACCGACATGGTCGATAAAACAATGGAGCATATAAAATTATAAAAGCAACAGGCTGTGACATGTTTTATTGTGTCACAGCCGTTTTATATATATGACATCAAAAAACGCAATCAAGTTTTATCTTGACTGCGTTTTTCGTCTTTATATTTTATTTGCGCTTTTTTCCGAAAAAGCCTTTTTTCTCCTCGCCGGTCGGCGTTGAGCCGCCCATCAGCGAATTGAATTTAAGCAAAGCTTCACGCTGTTCGGAATTGAGCTTTGTCGGAATATCGACGATAATTCTGACAAGCTGGTCTCCCCTCGCCTTGCTGCGGATATTCTGAATACCCTTGCCCTTGAGTCTGAATACAGAACCGGGCTGCGT
>CAVGRW010000113.1:0-8127 GCA_963631735.1 Bacteroidaceae bacterium
TGAAAATACTTGGCGGGCAGCCGCCCGGGAAGATAAGGCGACGCCGACATTTTTTTATTTATTGCTCAGAAAAAGAACACAAGACAAAAATTCAACGCACTACTGAATAATATTTATTGTTTGGATATGCTTGATACATTGTTATTAAGTATTAAAGACTTGAGTTTTTAATTCCGAGCAACAAAACCGAATATGCCTCAATAGCTCAGTTGGCAGAGCACGCGGCTGTTAACCGCGGTGTCACAGGTTCGAGCCCTGTTTGAGGCGCCAAACAAGAAAGATCGCACGATGTGCGGTCTTTTTTGTTTCACTTTAAATTGAGCACAAACCTGTTTCATCGCTCACAACAACCGCACGCGGCTGTTATCTGTCGCAGCCAAACCAATCCGGTGAATTGTTTTGGCGTTGCGATACAATGAGGCAACGGCAGTTGCCGACAACATATTCAAAGTCACAGGTTCGAGCTGCTCGTGCCTCGCAGTCACCCTTTTGTCACTCCGTGTCATTTCCCCTGTCAGGGGAATCTCTGTTTGAGGCGCCATCTGAACAGACTTCAAAATCTGAACCAAAGTGTTCGATTAGAAGTCTGTTTTTCTTTTTATATTACGCAGAATTTGATTTTTTACAATGTTGTTTAGTAATATACGATTATGATGTATCTGTTTGATTTGATGAAATGTCTTTATTTCACATCAAGATTAACCAATGCACTCTGGTTGATAGAGAAGAGGAGATTGACGATCATATTTTCATCGGCGGCGTAGTCCGAGCGAATCCATTGAATTATTATTCCCGTGCTTCCGTTGAGGATATATGAAAAAATATACTGCTCCAGCTCATGCGGCAATTCGATTTGCAGATTTGTTATAAACTGAACGATTGAATGTTGCATAAATTTTGAACGAAATTCAGGATCTGCCGAGTCGATCAGCAAGGTACGGAACTGCTTGTCGTTTGACTTAATAAATCTCAGAAACGATAAAATATATTTATGTGCCCCTGTGTCGTTTTCTTTTCCGATTTGTTCAAGGTGCTGTTCGGTGGCCTCGAGAAGCTCTGCTTCAATTTCGTTGAGCAGATCCTTCGGTTCGGCATAGTGCGCATAAAATGTTGAGCGGTTCAATTCGGCTCTGTCGCAAAGCTCCCTTACGGAGATTTTGTCGACGGAGCCTTTTTCTTTTAAAAGATCCATGAGTGTGTTCTTAAAAAGAAGCTTGGAAAGGCGAGTTCGTTGATTATTTTTTGTGTTCATATTATCCCACCATTTATTTTTTATTTGTCGGTTTAATAGCCATTATTATATAAACTGATGATTGTAAAAACAACATTGTGTTGCTATAATGATAGTGTAATATAATGACTGACAAAAGTCAAGTCGGAGGTTGTTTTATGTCGGCTAAATTAGTTGAAAAGAGGATATTTAACACTCGGATAACTTCGCCCGAGGTTAAGGCAAAAGAAAAGTGGCTCGGTTATCTTATCGGTCCTTCGGGAGCTTTATTGCTTAATGCCGTACTCGGCACATATCTCAATGTGTACTATACGGATGTTTTAAAGCTGACAACAATTTGGGGCGGAGCGTTTCTTGCGGTATTTCCTATTATTTCAAAGGTCATTGACGCAATAACAAATGTTATTATGGGTTATGTCATTGACCATACACGAACAAAGCAAGGAAAGGCAAGGCCGTGGCTGCTTCTTTCTGCACCGTTATTGGCGGTGACAGGTATTTTACTTTTTGTTGTTCCGTCGGGCAGTCAGATTTTGCAGATTATTTGGGTTGCGTTGTCATATAATCTTTTCTATTCGTTTGCATATACGATTTTCAATATGAGTCATAATCTTATGGTTCCGCTTTCGACAAGAAACACCGAACAGCGAGGCGGTCTTTCGGTATTTAATCAGATTTCAACAATTATGATGAGCGGAATACTGGTCGCGCTTGTTTTCCCGATGGTTGTAATGCCAGCCCTCGGTGTTGATAAGTCAAAATGGATTCTCATAATGAGCATACTTTCGGCAATAGCGTTGCCGCTGACGCTATTGGAATACTATTATACAAAAGAAAGAGTTACTCTTGAGGACGGCGACAACGGCGAGCCTGAAAAAACTCCGTATAAAGAGCTGCTCAGAGCAATTTTTACCGATAAATATATGGTCGTTATTTTGGCTTATTTTCTTATATATACTATCGGTTCTCAGTTCAAAAATCTCAGCCTTGTTTACTATTGCAATTATGTTCTCGGATCGTATAACGACGGTAAAACGCAAATGCTCATCTCGGTTATCGGCGGAATCCCAATGGGTATCGGAATATTTGCCGTGTGGCCTCTTGCAAAAAAATTCGGCAAGAGAAATCTCACGGCGGCAGGATTTATTCTTTATGCAGTCGGCAGTGCCATATGCTGGATGTTCCCGACAAATATGATCGTTGTGCTTGCGGGTCAGTTTATAAAAAATATAGGCGGACTTCCTTGTTCGTATGTTTTTATGGCGCTGTTTGCCGATGTTTTGGATCACCTCGAATGGAAAAATCATTTCCGTTGTGACGGAATTGCGATGTCGATCTATAATATTATCGCCGTTTCCAGTGTCGGAATTGTTACGGGACTTTTTAACATGATGCTTGCAAAGAGCGGTTATGTCGCTCCGTCGCTTGTGAACGGAATAACCGTTGCCGCAGAACAAACTGCGATGGCAAAGAATACGATGACATTCTTCTTTGTAGGTCTTGAGACGTTTACAGGAATTGTGCTTTTTGTTTTACTTCTCTTCCTCGGAGTAGAGAAAAATATCGGCAAGAAGCAAGCGGAAATCAAAGCGAGAAAAGAAAAGGAGCAATAAATGAAAACGGTAAACTTAAAAACGGAATATCTGAAAAATCCGATAGGTATTGATATCAAACGTCCGCGACTTTTTTGGAACTGTGAGGGCGGTATTAAGCAAACGGCTTATATTGTTTCGTTTAAAAACGAGGATGGAAGCGAGTTTTGGAAGAGCGAAAAAATCCTTGGAAATGAAATGCGTTTTGACTTGCCGTTTGATTTGGAGAGCAGACAGAGAGTTTACTGGAACGTTACTCTTTTTGATGAAAACGGCAAAATGGGAGAAGCGTCCGAGAATGCTTTTTTTGAGACGGGTCTTTATAAAAAGGATTGGAAAGCAGAGTGGATTACGGGAAATTATGACGTGAATAAAAAAAGTCGTTACCCCGTGGATTGCTTCTTAAAAAAGTTTGCAATAAAAAAAGAAGTTAAAAGGGCAAGATTATATATCTCTGCCTGCGGAATTTATTGTGCGTCTCTTAACGGCGAGCGCTTTTCAATGCCGCTTGCTCCGGGTATTACCGATTATCGCAGGAGGGTGCAGTATCAGACCTATGATATTGCTCCGATGCTAAAGCATATGAACACTCTCGAAATTCAGCTTGCCGATGGCTGGTACAGAGGCTCCACGGGAGCTTGGGGGCTTGTTAATCAGTATGGCACCGAGACGAAGCTCATAGCTCAGCTGGAGATAAAATACAGCGACGGAGAAATGAAGCGAATCGCCACGGACGGAACCTGGGCTTGGAGCAATGACGGTGAAATTCGTTTTGCCGATAACAAGGACGGCGAGATCGTCGATGCGAGAATGATACCGAGCTACGGAAAGTTTGCAAAGGTGACTTCGCACAACGTAATTCCGACTTGCTCAAATAACGTTCCGATTGCGGAAAAAGAAACGTTTAAGCCGATTATTTCTAAGACGCCGAGCGGAAAAACTCTTTTGGAATTCCCGCAAAATATGGCAGGCTATATTTCATTTACTTTAAACGCAAAGGCAGGGAAAAAGTTGAAGCTGCGTTTCGGTGAAATGCTCGACAAGGGCGGAGAACTGACGCTTAAAAACATTCAATGTTCCAACAAAAAGAAAACGACGCCCTTGCAAAAAATCGAATATACTTGCAAAGACGGCGAAAATAAATACAAAACGAAGTTTGCGATTTTCGGTTTTAAATATGTTGAAGTCGAAACGGATATCGACTTGACAAATGCTGATTTTACGGCAATTGCGGTTTATTCCGATTTTGAGGAGACAGGATTTTTTGAAAGCTCAAATGAGCTTCTTGACAAATTTGTTCAGGCAACAAAATGGTCGACGAAAAGCAACAGCGCAGATTTGCCGACGGACTGTCCGACAAGGGAGCGCCACGGCTGGACGGGTGATGCACAGATTTTTATAAACACGGCGAGTTATTTGTTTGATTATATGACATTTGCGAGAAAGTTTGAGGACGATCTTTGCGATGAGCAGAAAAGAAATGGTTGTTTCAGGCAAATTGCTCCGATGGGCGGTGTAGATTTTTATATGACCGCAATGGACGGTTCGCCCGGTTGGTCGGATGCAGGCGTGCTGATTCCGTATCGCCTTTACAAAAAATACGGCGATAAAAGAATTCTTCAAAAATACTATGGCAATATGCGCCGATATGCGATGTATAAAATCCGCTCAATCGGAAAATGGTACCCGACCGCTTTGCCCACGGGTGTAGGGATAAAAAATATCGGTAAAATCGTAAACTACGGTCAGTCATACGGCGAATGGGCTGAGCCGACGGACGTGAGAGCTTTTGCAATAAATGATTTCGTCTCTCCGCACCCGGAGGAGACGACGGCTTATGTTGTTTATTTGCTTGAGCACATGGAAAAAATTGCAAAGATTTTAGGCGACAGCGAAGACGAAAAGCTCTATAAAAAATATGCCGACAAGGTCAAGGACGGATATCGGGCGCTTGTAAAATCGAAGAAATTTTCGCTTGATACGGATCGTCAGGCAAAGCTTGTCCGTCCGCTTTATATGGATTTGTTGGACGAAAAACAAAAAGAATACGCAAAAAATCGGCTGATAAAAGCGCTTGAAAATTACGGCTGGAGGCTTGGAACCGGGTTCCTTTCGACTCCGCTTATTCTTGATGTACTTGCGGATATTGATATTGAGTACGCATATCGCTTGCTTGAAAATGAAAATATGCCCGGTTGGCTCTTTATGACAAAGATGGGCTCAACGACTATCTGGGAATCATGGGAGGGCACCAAGGCTCAGGGCGGAATTGCTTCGCTCAACCATTATTCAAAGGGTGCCGTCTGTGAATGGCTTTTCAGAGAAATGTGCGGAATAAATATTGACGGAAAAAATCATTTTATTATCAAGCCGTTGCCCGGCGGACATTTTACCTTTGCCGAAGCGACGTATAAAAGTATTTTCGGCGAAGTTAAATCGGGTTGGAAAAAGGAAAACGGCAGAACAATTTTTAAAATTTCCATACCATCAAACTGCACAGCGGATGTAATTCTGCCGAACGGGGAATCAAAAAATATTACCGCAGGGCAGTATAGCTTTGAGGTCTAAAGGAGGAGCAGCATGAAAAAGGAAAAAATCAAAAAAGGAAAGAAACCGATGCCTGTTGAAATCAAGAAAACCTTGCTGACATCGGTTACGTCATTTGTATGTGTTATAGCAGTTTTATTAACCGCAAATACCGTGATCGGTAAGCTCTGCGACGCTAAGGTCGAAGCGGCTAAAACGGGCGGAGTCTCAACTGTGTCGGCAAACTTCGAGACGGCAAAAAAAGGCGATGATTTCAGCGATACAAATTCGGATGATATTGCGGCACCGATTCAGGATGATGCGCAGAAAAGCGAAGAACCGGCCGCTGGAGCCGAAACAAACGGAAGCAGTGAAGTGTCAGTATCTTCTTCAAGCTCAGCGGGGAATAAAACCACTGTGAAATCTTCCGAGAAAACTACGGCTGAAATTGTTGCAATGTACAATACAGCTGCGAATAAAATAAAATCGGGCGCAAAATCGGTTACAAGGAATTATTCAAAAATGCAGAGCTTGCCCGATTATCTTCAGCTTCCGTCGGCAATCAACAGTCTCGGAAGCTGGGCGATAAATAAATTTGTAAAAGGCTCCGACGAACCTGTCACGTTCACTTCAAAGGAAGATATAATTGCCAATTTTCCTGTAAGCGGCGAAAGCTATACATCGCACTTAACGACGGATATGGTCAAAAGTGCATCACTCAAAGACACCGGAAAAACGTGTGAAATTTCGATTATCCTATATAATGATAAAATCACAAGCCCCAAGAAGGGAACAGGTTATGCAGGCGTTTTCAATACCGTTTCAGCCTCGACCTTTGAGGAAATCAGTGTTCCCGGAACAAAATTTGAAAGCGTCAAAATTAAGGGGATCAACGGTAAAATTCAATGCACGATTGACAAAGCGACAGGTGACATTACAAAGGCAATTTACACAAATACAGACGTCCTCGACCTCGGAGTTAAGGTTGCCGGCAGCAACATGACAGTGAAATTTGCCCTCGCTTGCGAAAACAGCTACTCAATTAAATATTGAAAATAATTTTAAGGTGTCTTGAAAATTTGCACTTGCTTTTTTATTTTTAAATGTGGATAAAGAAGAACGGCTTTGATACAATGTCAAAGCTGTTCTTTTTCTATTATGACTGAGCAAAAATAACCGTTGAACGGAGTATTATCAATAAAGAGCTGTAAAATTCTTGACAATGCAGTACACTATATAATATATTATTTATAAGGTACGATTAGAAAGTAAAGGAGTAAGAATATGAATGTTATATCAAAAACCCTAAATTCACGCTATGTCGCATTTATTGATATGATGCTGGGTGTGTGCAGTATTGTGTTCTTCTACGGCGGAGTTCAGTGGGAGAAGCAGTGGATGCCCATGGCTGAAATAATTGCAATTTATGCCGTCGCAGGCGTTTGTCTTGCGGCGAACTTTGCTTATTTGCTGTTTCGTGCAATCAAGGGCGAGGATTACGAAACGCTTAAATGCAGGAAGGCATTTAATATCGTTCACTTCATCACAGGATTTATTTCGTTCGGCATAACGGTTTATGCGATTTGTATTCTTTTCGGCGTCAGCGGCGGAATAAGCAGTGAAGAAATTACAAGAGCCGTTGAAGCTGTTCGCCCGAACATGGTCTATATTATTTTTGCCCTTGCGGTCGGCATTTCGCTGATTTTTGTAAGCGGAGTTCGCCGCACGCTCAAGACTCTCGGCGCAGTGTGTGCAAGCTCGGTTGCGGTTTTGCTTGTTATTTCAATTCTTAACAATGCTTCAATATCGCTTTTGTCACCTGATATGAGCAAGGAAAAAATTGATCTTTCTTCAAGAAAACTTCTTTGGAGCGATGAGTTTGAAGGCGATAAGCTTGACACAACAAAGTGGCGAGCATACGACAGCGATGGTTATACGACATTTTACACTCCGGATCAGGTGACGGTCCGTGACGGAAAAGCATATCTCAGAACGGAATACAAGAAAGACGGTAAATTCGGTGACGGCTTCTACGGTGCATGGCTCACCAATCAAGACTTTTTCAGGAACAGCTACGGTTATTATGAAATTCGCTGTATAATGCCGAAGGCAGAGGGGCTTCACGCCGCATTCTGGACATTCGGCGATAACGCTTATTCCGGCTACGGAAAAACGGGTGCAGAGGTTGATATCTTTGAAAACGCATATTATCGTGTAAGCGGCAACGACGAGAAATCAAACTGCAAATATAGTATGGCTCTTCATACGGGCGACGAAAGCGGTAATGTTATTTCGACGGGTCCGGCAAAGGCTGTTACAACATACACGAAGTCAGGAAAAAATATGTACGAGGATTTCCACACCTACGGCCTTGAATGGACGAAGGATGCTTACATATTCTACTATGACGGTGTTGAGGTCGGGAAGATTGATTTTTCAAACGGTCCGGTTAACGGAATTGTCGGCACTTGTGAAGTTCCCGAATATCTTTTCGTTTCGACCCATGTCGGCAGTCAGATAAGAGATGACGGCTCGGTTCGCGAGGAATGGAACGGCAATGCGTTCAAAAACCCGGAAGGAACATTTCCACAGGATTTTGTCGTGGATTATGTTCGCATCTATGCACCGGCTGAGTAAAATATTTAATAAGAATTTTCTAAATGTTTATATGCAAAATGACGGCGATGATAAAAATCACTGCCGTCATTTTTTAATTCAATTTATTATTCATCAAACATTTCCGCTTCGACAGCAGCGCAGAGTGCGTGGTAAACGGGT
>CAVGRW010000114.1:0-8110 GCA_963631735.1 Bacteroidaceae bacterium
ACGGAATTTCAACGCCCATATCACCTCGTGCAATCATAATTCCGTCGCACTCGGTACAGATATCGTCAATGTTGTCTATTCCCGTGCGATTTTCAATCTTTGCGATAAGGTCGATTTTGTTCACGCTGTCGCCCATGACTGCCTTGATATCAAGAAGATCCTGCTTGCAGGAAACAAACGAGCAAGCGATGAAGTCAACGTCGTTTTCGATACCGAAAAGTATATCGGAGCGATCCTGTTCGCTGACATATTTCTGCTTGAGCGTCTTTCCCGGGAAGCTCATGCTCTTGTTGTTGGAGAGTTCACCGCCTGCAACAACACGGCAGTTGATGTCATGACCGTTAATTGAAACTACCTCAAAATTGAGCAAAGCATTGTTGAGAAGAATTGTATCGCCGACCGAAAGCTCGTCCGCAAGTCCGGGATAGCTGACAGAAACCTTATGCTCATTCCCGACGATTTGATCGATCGTGAAAGTAAAATCATCGCCGTCATTGAGAAATACAGAACCGTTTTCAAAGCTCCTGATGCGGTACTCAGGGCCTTTTGTGTCGAGCATGATCGCAAGAGGCACGTTGAGTTTTTCTCTTACGCTTTTCAGCATGTTTATCGTTTCAAGATGCTCGGCATGCGTTCCGTGCGAAAAATTAAGTCTCGCAACGTTCATGCCTGCCCTGATCATTGCAGTTAGCGTCTCCTCATTGCGGCACGCAGGACCGATGGTACAAATTATTTTTGTCTTTCTCATCTATATCAAATCCTTTATATGAAATCAAACTTTCACCCATTATAAAATTTGACCATATTATATCAATTAAACCGCCACCTGTCAAGAAAACGTTTACATGTTTTCTCTAATGGGTTGATTTTTCTGTCTTTATTAAGGTATAATAATAAAAAATGAAAGCAATTTGGTAACTCCGATGAAAAACAAAATTCTCTCACTGGTTTTAATAATACTTTCGCTTGTGCTTAATTATGCGCCATGCGTTTCGGCAAAACAAGCTGCAATTCCGACGGCTGAAGAAATCATAAAAATGTCCTCTTATGACGGCAGAGAATACGGAATTATTACGCCGGTCAAGGATCAAGGCACAAGCAATTTGTGCTGGGCATATTCTTCAATCGCCGCTTCCGAAGCAAGTATTTTAAGATTGGGTGTTGATTCAAACGTTGATGAAAAGTCCCTTTTTTTAAACCCCGTTGCGGCGGCGTACAGGATTTACAGACGTGAAGCCGATCCGCTCGGAAACACAAGCGGCGACCTACAGTCAATAGATTACACTCAAGCTACAGGAAATCCACTCAAGGTTGCAAAATTATTTTCGCTTTGGTGGGGACCCGTCGCAGGAAATCAAGTCGAGGTTAATCCTTTTGAAAACCCGTCATATCGGTTTGAAAATGCGTTCTATATTCCCGAGAACAAAGCTGGCTCAGCCGAAAATATTCTTGCTGTCAAAAAGGCAATCGCACAGTACGGCGCAGTTACTTTTCAGTACAACAATCTTTGTGAATGTACCTATTACAACCCTAAAAATGAAAGCGGATCAGGCAGTTCACCTCATGCCTGCACACTTATAGGATGGGACGACAACATTCCTGCCCAAAATTTTGTTCCGGGCGGAGCAACGCAAAACGGCGGCTGGCTTGTTAAGAACAGCTACAATTCCTGCGAATACTTTTGGCTTTCCTATGATAACACAAGTTCAAGCATGTACGCTTTCACCTATGCCGCCAAAGATAAATATGATTTCAACTATTATTATGATGGCAACCTTGACGATTTTTCACTCAGAAGTGATAAGTGTATTGCCAATGTTTTTCAATCAAAAAAGGGCGGAACTAACGGTAAATCCGAATTTATTAAGGCTGTAAACGTCGGTGTTCAGGGTGAAAATATAAATGTCGAGGTTGAAATAATAAAAAACATTGACGACCCTTTTAATGAGCAGGATAACGTTCCCGTCTCCGGCGGAACTTCAACCGGAAAAACATCCGAATTTTTTGAACACGGCGGGTATGTGACGGTCGAACTTGACAGTCCGATTAAACTTGAAAAAGATGAATGGTTTTCTGTCATTGTAAGAGTTTCAAACGACAACGATGACGCAAAAATCATAACAGGCTACCGTGACAGCAAGGATCTTTCTTATTATCCGAGCGGAGAGGCTTGGCGCAAGCTCGGATATTGTGTCGGCAGAATCAAAGCATATACATCGCTAATAGGCTGCGAAAAACCGAGCGATCATAAATTGAGTAACCCTGTGACAACCAAAAATCCTACTGCTTCAACAGATGGCGAAAGCGTGCGCACCTGTACCGTCTGCGGCGAAACGGTAAGAACCGTAATTAAACGTTTTGCTCATAATTGTTTGTCTGACAATTCGATTATCTACGGATTAAAGCAAAGCATTACCTCCGACAATTTCCGAGAATACTTTTCAAGCGATTACGCTGAAATATCACTGGCAGTTAAGGGAGAATATATCGGCACAGGTACTGTTGTTCGGGCAGCATATCCGGACAAAAGCATTAAAGAATATACCGTCGTTATTTTCGGCGACATTGACGGAGACGGTTTGTATAACGGGCAGGATGCCGTTTTGGCTGAACTGATTGCTTCGGGGATGTTGTCCCCACAGTCGGTTGAGCAAACCGCTGCGGATGTCAATTGTGACGGGCAAATTGATGAACAGGATATTAACCTGCTCATGCAGGCAGGGATATCTGTGTCAGAAATAGATCAATCCCAAAAACCTGTTATATAAAAGATCAAATGGGAACCACCGGTTGAATCGGCGGTTCCCATTATCTTACACTTTTTACCTATTAACATGTTCCCATATTAAAGCTTTTTCTTTATAAAACTGAAAAGCTTTTGTCCTGCATTAAGGGAACCATAGTGCTTATTCATAATAGCTTCCATTTCAGATGTATCGATATTGTATTTTTTCATCTTACTTATAAGCTTTTCAACAGACTTATATAAATCTGCGCTTTCTTTTTTCTGTGTTACAGGGTTTATTGTGCTATCGGTTTGTTTTACCTGAGCAACTGAATTATTGATATCTTTGATTTCATCAACTATTGTTGTTACGGAAGACTTAATTACTTCCTCTATATTATATGTAACAAAGTTTTCAAGCAGCATAACCGTAGACTGATCCAAAAGATTCATTGTCTCAACCATATTCCTGAATTCAAAAGTGGTTTTCCTTGCATTGCTTGCCTGTTCTCTGGTATCAAAGACCCAATTCTCAAAGGTTCTTTGTGTCAGATCATATTGATTCCACATGTCATCTATTTGCTGCAAAGGTGCCTCTTTAACCTCGGATTGAAGTTCAAGCAGTCTCCTTTTCGCCTCAAGAATGGATGCTTCATCATTCGGATCAGCCGAATGCATTATTTCGTTAACAGAATCGGTCTCGTGACGAAACAGTTCCGCCTGCTCTCTTGTATCGTAGAGCTTACCGTTAACCGTCCTTATGTTAACATCATATTGATTAAGTGCACCATCAATAATCGCACTGTACTCGTCTCTCAAAAAAGAGTTTAATTTGCCAACAGTCTCCTTTGCCTGCAACAAAGCCGTTTCATCATTTTGATCCAAAGACTTCATCAGCTCCTGCATTTCCTCATATTCATTTTGTGCAATTTTAACTTCCTCTCTGGTGTTGAGCACTCTTCCGTTCCACGTTCTTGCATTCAAATCATAATTTCGCCAAATTCGTTCGGTTTCTTCGATATATTTGTTCTTAATGGCTGTTTTGAATGCATATATGTCTTCTTTTGCACGAAGGATACTTTCTTCATCATTCGGATTGATATTAGTTACAATAATTTTAATTTGTTCCAATTCGGTTCGTGCAAGATCGGCTTCATCCTCGGTCTCAAATATTACTCCTTCAACATTGCATATTTTTGATTTAAATGCATTGATATATCCTTCAAATTCTTTCTTATAATTATCAACAAGCGGATATTTACAAGCACAAATTTTATTGTATGCAAGTTTTACTTCATCATAATTGCTTCTGTTTACCGACATCAAATATTGCTTAATTTCATCAAGCTCAGTCTGCGCCTCTTTTATTTCATCAACGCTTCCGTATTCAACGCCTAGATATGTTCGCTGCTGTCTCTCAAGTTCATTATATGTTTCCTTCAGCTTAATCAAATACGAGCTTTTTATATCATTTGAAAACATAGAGATCTCATCAATTGCTTTGGCAACCTCATCAATATTATTTAAATCAACAGATTTAATAATATGATTGATTCCTTCGTCCTGGCTTCTTGCTTCAAGCATTTCCTTGCGCGAAGCATATACTTTTGACAAATAAGTTCTACTTTCTGTTTCGAGAACCGCTTCCTTTTCACAGCCTTCTTGAATTATATAATCCAAATTAAACGTCTTAAAGTCATTGAGGCTTTTGCTTATTTTAGCGTTTAAAGAAGATATTCTGTCAAGAGAATTAACTGCTGAAAGTTTATCAAAAAGAAGCTTTCCCAACTCGGTTATTTTCTCCGACTGTATCTTTTCATCAAAGTCACCCTGAGCTATTTCAACAATACAATCAAGAATCGTTTCAGGGGTTGCATTCTCGTCTATATTTGCTGTTATTCTTTCGATTTGACCCTGAGTATCATGCGCCTTCTGTAAATCTTTTTCGGATTTATAGACATTTCCCATAAATGAATTCCTCGAATTAAAAAGACGTTCAATTTCCGAAATTGATACTCCGAGTTTTCCACACTCCGCCATATAACGCTCATATATCGGAGTTATTTCCTCCAGTGAAAGATCCTCGAGTATTTTTCCGAGTATCGGAAGTACGGATATAATGATTAAATCCTTAGCTTCTTTGCTTAAAGCACTTGAATTAAAGATTTCTGTTATATAGTCGATAAAGTTGTTTTTGTCAATTTTAATATTGTTGTTTGAATTAAGGAAAAACAACATCTCTGAAGAAACCTTATCAATGGAAGTATATCCTTTTAAATTGTGATTGAATTTAGGTACAAGAGAATTCATTAAACTACAGAACTCTTCGAATCCTGTGCCGCTTGAAAAAGAAATTTTTTCAGTACCGTTGTCCGTATCTATTATGAATTTATCTTTTAATACAAATTTAGCCGGTTTATATTTAGCGTCAAAACTGTCGCTCAGCTTTATTATTTTTTCCTTTTCATTTTTATGAAAAATCATCACATGATGAGTTGTAAGTGCAAAACAAATATCATCTCCGTACGAACCGATAGATAATATCGGAAGCTCGGTATGTACCTCGGGATTATAATTTTCAGAAGCAAAAGAAAGAGAATTATCGTCAAATATTGTTTTTGCGTCATTTTCAAAGCTTTTGTCCTTAATCTCAGACTGTATTTGTGTTTTATATTCCGTTTCTTTTGCCAAAAACAGTTCTTTATATAAATCGAACAAATTTACGTATATTTCTTCCGATGTAAAATTCAATTTTTTCGGATAGATATTTTCAATATACAAAATCATTAAATATGCCAATTCGCTTGACGGCTGAATATTATTGATTTTATAAAAACCGAGAAAATTTTCTACTGTTCTTAAACACCTTATTTTTTGACCGGCATCGGCTACTTCTTCTTTTACCGAGTCAAGTAATCTTTGACTAAAATTATCCTTGTTGATTTCAGGATAAATTTTATTATACTCCTCCAAGGTAAGTGAGAAAATATCACCCTTGACAAGCTCACTGTATTCATCCTTTTCAATCAAAAACAACTTTTCCTTTGCGGTTTCATGAAGTATTTTGGCAAGCTCTGCATGGATATCGGAAGCATCTATTTCTTTTTCCGACGTTAAAACCTCATTGTCATTTTTACATTTTGAGATTTGTTGATCAAACTTTTCATATAAATTTTTCTGCTTGTCTTTTTCGACATCCGATATGAAAAGGATTTCCATAAAAGTGCAGAGCTCGGCATTCCTTTCCTTAATCGCTTTATCAATTATTTCCTTGCTTTTTTCAAAATAGCTGTAATCTATTTCCGACTTAACTTTTTCAAGCTGCTCAGAGCTTTCCGCCCTGCTTATTTTATCAAGAGTACTCTGCAGCTTGAATTCATATATTTTATCATCAACAACATCAAGAGCCGAACAGGAGTTAACCCCGTAATAACTCATTTCATTTAAAATATTTTCTCTAACCTTTTCTGCATATTCCTGGGAGGATATACTTTTCGGGAGATATAGGTTGAACATTTCATCTATCTCATCCTTAATATCTACTCCGAATGAGTCTGCCATTTTCAGCGCAGTATTTATTTCTTCTTTTTCACAGTTCTTGATTATATAAACATAGCTTTCCCTGAAATCAGGACATTTTTGCAGCGTATCAAAAATCATACTGTTTTTTTGCTCGGATGATTTTGCGTATTCTATGTTCTCAAAAATCTTCTGAGCTTCATCGGATTCCTTTTGGTAGATCCATTTAATTTCCATCTTTTTTTCTTTTTCCAGAATCTCACCTAAGGCTACAAAATAATTTGTAATATCAAGCTCAAGCCCATTTGCCATAGCTTCAATGGCATCGCTGTTCTTATAGAGATTATTTAATCTTGAGCTTCTTTCGCCCTCTGTAACCAAATTACCGATACCGTTCACAACACTGTATCCTATACCCGAAGCAGCATTCATTGCGCCGGCAGCAGCAGCTCCTTTTATCGCTCCCGAAACGCCGAATCCGCCACCTTCCCAGCGTCCTCTCTCCATTTTCGCTTCTCTGCGTTCCTCTATCTTGTTATCCGCCTCATCGTTTATATCGTTATATGCATAAACGCAGTCATTGTAATGCTTTTCAAAGGATCCATCACACAATATTGAATTTACTATATCGTCTGTTGTTACATTGCAGATTTTTTTATCTAACAAATATGAGATGATTCTTTCGGCTCTGTTTCCGGCAATTTCAATGGCAATACCCTCTGACTTTCTTACCATTTCATGAGCACTTGAAACCTTATCCTTGTAGACCGAGATAAACTCTGCTGCAGCCCCCGCCGAAAGTGACTTGCAGAATTTTTTTACTTTGAAATAATTATTGCGAGCCTCACTTACTTCAAATTTTTTCCCGAATAAATTAAATGCTTTTGCGGACATTTATATTTACCTCCTGATTTTTATCATTTTTCGATGCACTGTAAAGCTTATTTTCAACAATTAAGTAAAAAAAATTTACAAATAACATTTTTACGTTAATGTAGCGTAATTATACAACGGAAAAATGTTATTGTCAATACGTTAATATAACGTATTGGGGTGATATTTATAAAACAGATTATTTATTATGACAACAAGAACATTATTCACAGGCGTCTTAAAGAAGCTCGTAACGAACGAGGAATTTCTCAATCTAATCTTGCGGCGAAAATGCAGCTTCTGAACGTTAATATCGACCAGCAAATGATAAGTAAAATTGAAAAAAATCAACGTCAGGTAACAGATTACGAACTTACGTGCATATGTAAATGCCTCGGCGTCTCACTCGACTGGATGACTCAGGACTTTTTTAATGATTAACAGTTATTATTCTATTAGATTTATAAATATACAAAAGCATTATTTTTCATTTATTATCAATGCCGACATTTCCTCGCCCATTCGTCGCCCGTAGGACTCGTTGATTTACATCAAATTTTAATTTTGTTGTATTTTCAGTTATATAAAGCAAAAAGAAAAACGCCTAGGATCATTGATAATCCTAGGCATTCTTGGCAGGGGCAGAAGGACTTGTCGTATGCTTCGCACCCTTATGGCTCGCCGACCGTTGCCATGCAACAGTACCCGCCTCGCCGCTCCTCGCTAAAAACAGTCCACAGGACTGTTTTCTTAACGCTCAGACCCTCACGGGTTCAAGTCCTTGTCTAAAAACAAAAGAGCCGCATCTGCGACTCTTTCATTTTTTGGCAGGGGCAGAAGGACTTGAACCCTCGGCACGTGGTTTTGGAGACCACTGCTCTACCAACTGAGCTATACCCCTATATTAAATTGGTGGGCCATCAGGGACTCGAACCCCGGACCGACCGGTTATGAGCCGGTTGCTCTAACCAACTGAGCTAATGGCCCTCGTTG
>CAVGRW010000115.1:0-8091 GCA_963631735.1 Bacteroidaceae bacterium
TGAAGAACTTGTTTTCCGTAAGCCCGAGAACGGGTTTACGGTTCTTGAGCTGTCCACAGATGAGGAATACATAACCGTTGTCGGCGTGCTTCCCGAGGTCAATGTCGGCGAGGAGCTGAAGCTCAGAGGAACATGGGGCGTTCATCAGACCTTCGGAAAGCAGTTCAGAGCCGAGCTTTGCGAACGCTCGCTTCCGTCCACTGCCGCCGACCTCTACCGTTATCTTGCTTCGGGTGCAGTTAAGGGAATAGGTCCGAAAACAGCTCAGAAAATAATCGAACGCTTCGGTGATGAGTCCTTTGAGGTTCTCGAAAAGCACCCGAAATCTCTTGCGCTTATCAACGGAATTTCGCTCTCAAAGGCGGAAAAAATCTGCAAGGAATTCAACGAGCAATTCTCTGTCCGTCAGGTCATGATTGCGCTTGAACGTCTCGGTCTGACCGCCTCCGAGTGCCTGAAAATCTACCGTTTATACGGTGCAAACTCCGTTGAAGTGGTCGAAATGAACCCGTATGTACTTTGCAACGAGGGTATCGGCATAGGCTTTGAGCGAGCCGAGCAGATAGCCGATGAGCTGGAGGTTAAGCCGGCGCCCGAATTCAGAATACAGGCAGGCGTTATGCACGTCATAAAGCATAATCTCAGAAACGGTCATACTTGCCTGCCTCGTGAGAAGCTTATTGCGCCGTCAAGCGGACTTCTCAACACAAATGCCGACGAGATAGAAAAGGCAATCGACTCTCTCTTGGAGGAGCATAAGCTTGAGCATTTCACGATGAACGACAGAGAATTTGTCGCTCTGTTCAAAATATATTCGGACGAGCTTTCGGCATCGGAAAGAATTAAGGTTTTTCTTAAATTTCCGCCTGCCGGCAAGCCCACTCTTTTGCAGGATATTGAAAACATTGAACGTGACGAATGTATCGTTTACGACGAGAAGCAGAAAGAGGCAATTATAAAAGCCATAGATAAAGGAATACTTATTCTGACGGGTGGTCCGGGAACAGGAAAAACAACCACTCTCAACGGCATTTTGAAGCTATTTGAGCGTGACGGACTTGATGTTGTTCTTGCCGCTCCTACGGGACGAGCCGCCAAGAGAATGAGCGAGATAACGGGCAGGGAAGCGAAAACCATTCACCGTCTGCTTGAGGTTGAGTGGGACAAGAACGACAATCCGCACTTCAAGCATGATATGCAGGATCCGCTGAAAGCCGATGCCGTTATCGTGGACGAGCTTTCAATGGTTGATATAACGCTGTTTTCAAGCCTTTTGAACGCTCTGCCGCTCGGCTGCCGACTGATTATGGTCGGGGACTCGGATCAGCTTCCTGCCGTCGGCGCAGGAAATGTTTTGCACGATTTAATAGAATCGCAGACCTTACCCGTCGTTGAGCTGAAAAAGGTCTTTCGTCAGGCGATGAAAAGCCGCATAGTTACAAATGCTCATGATATCGTTGCAGGCAAAATGCCCGACCTTGAGACAAAGGACAACGACTTTTTCTTCATGAAAAGAACGTCTCAGACATCTGTTGTAAGCACGATTTCCGAGCTTTGCTCAAAGAGATTGCCGAAGGCTTACGGCTTTGATTCAATAAATGATATTCAGGTGCTTTGCCCGTCAAGGAAGGGCGAATGTGGCAGTGTTAATATAAATAAAATGCTTCAATATGTGCTCAATCCTCCGTCAAGGGACAAGCGTGAGGTCACTCTCGCAGGCAAAACCCTCCGTGAGGGCGATAAGGTAATGCAGATAAAGAATAATTACGATATTCTTTGGACAAAGGGCAATGACGAGGGCAGCGGAATTTTCAACGGCGATATCGGAATTATCGAGAAAATTGACAATATCTCATCTGCTTTTTCGGTTAATTTTGAGGACAGAATTGCCGTTTATTCCTTTGAGAATGCCAATGAAATTGAGCATGCATATGCCGTGACGGTTCACAAAAGCCAAGGCAACGAGTTCAAAGCAGTCGTTATGCCCGTGTTCAATGTTGTACCTAATCTCTGCTACAGAAATCTTCTTTACACTGCGGTCACGAGAGCAAAAAATATTATGGTTCTCGTCGGCTCGGCGGAGGTTGTTTACAATATGACGATGAACAACAGCAGGACTAAAAGATATACGGCACTGAAGCACTTCTTAACGGAAGCGGAGGACGATGAAGATGGGTCGTTTTAAGGATATTCAAATTTTCCTTTCTTCGATGCTTTTCCCGAACCGCTGTATATTTTGCAGCGAGCCGATTGATCCGTTTGACGATTACTGCGACAACTGCGCCGAAAGTGTTCCGTTTATAAGGGGCGAAATTTGCACTCATTGCGGTGCGGCGGTCGGCGATTGTGTTTGTAACAAGAAGAAGACGGTCTATTTCGATAAGGTTGCCGCTCCTTTGTATTATGATGGTGACGTAAAAAGCTGTATTCACCGCTACAAATTCAGAGATGACAGAGCGACGGCAAAACCGCTTGCCAAGCTCATGGCGGGTACGTTCAGGGAGAAATTCGGCGATATTCATTTTGATTACGTGACGTATATTCCGATGCACAGAAGCAAGGAGCGCAAGCGCGGATTTAATCAAAGCAAGCTTCTTGCCTTGGAAATATCGAACATATGCAATATTCCTTTTGCCGACGGACTTCTCGTCAAGCTTTATGATACCGACTGTCAGCATGACTGCACGGGTCTTGAAAGAACGGGAAATCTAATCGGAGTATTCGACGTCAATCAGTCGTTTGATATTACCGATAAAACGGTTTTATTGATAGATGATGTCAAAACATCGGGTGCAACACTTAACGAATGTGGAAAAATGTTGTATTTGAACGATGTAAAAAGCGTAATATGCTTGACTGCTGCCGTCAGAAATAGTAAAATAGAGGAAACAACTTATTGATACGAGGTGTTGAATATGAAAAACGGACTTAAAATTCTGATCGCAGTTGTTGCGGTTGTACTTGTGCTTGTCGGCATCGTTGCCGGAGGCTATAATTCACTTGTAGACGCTCAGACCGCCGTTGAAACAAAGCAGGCGGATATTCAGACACAGCTCCAGCGCCGTGCCGATTTGATTCCTAACTTTGTTGCAACCGTTAAGGGCTATACGAAATACGAGCAGGAAACACTTACAGCAGTTACCGAAGCAAGAAGCAAGGTAACAAAGGCTACAAACGCCGAGGGTCTTGCACAGGCAAGCGATGAGCTCGACAAGGCTATTTCCGTATGGGTCAACGCCGTTACGGAAGCATATCCCGATCTCAAAGCAAATTCAAATTATATTGCACTCCAGGATGAGCTCGCAGGCACCGAGAACAGAATAGCCGTTGCGAGAAAGGACTATAACGAGGCTGTGCAGAGCTATAATGCCGCTATCAAAAAGTTCCCGAAAAACATTCTTGCCGGGATGTTCGGATTTGAGAAGGCTGATTTCTTCAAGGCGGACGACAATGCACAGACAGTTCCTAATGTGGAGTTTTAAATTATGAAAAGAATTATTTCGGTTTCTTCCGTAATTCTTATATTAGCTTTAATATTTTCTTTTTCCGCTTCGGCAGCAAAAGTTCCGAAGGCTACAAGCAATTTCTTTGTAAATGACTATGCCAACGTTATTTCAAATGAGGACGAGGCGAAGATGCAGCAGCAGGGAGAAGCTCTCTATAAGGCGAGCGGCGCTCAGGTCGTTGTTGTTACGGTCGGCAATACGGATGGGGAGGATATAGAGTCATATTCTCTTGAGCTTGCCCGTTCATGGGGGATCGGCTCAAAGAATAATAACGACGGCGTTCTGCTTATTCTCTCTGTTGAGGACAGACAGGTGCGTATTGAGGTCGGCTACGGTCTTGAGGGTGCATTGCCCGACAGCAAAACCGGCAGAATCCTTGATACTTACGGCGTTGAGCATTTTAAAAAGAATGAATTTTCAGCAGGACTTACCGCCGTATATGATTCGCTTATAAATGAGGTTTATATTGAAAAGAACCTTCAGCCTGCAGACGGATACACTCCTATATCAGAGGTTGAGGACTCTGACAAAGGGACAGATATCGGATACATTATTGTTGCCGTTATTATCGTTGTTTGCTTCCTGATGTCATTGAGAAAAAGACGCCGAGGCAGATACGGCTCAGATTATGATGATACCTATCACGGAGGTTTCGGCGGAGGCTTCGGAGGCTTTTCGGGCGGAAGCAGCAGCGGCGGTGGCGGCGGCTTCTCCGGAGGCGGAGGATCGTTTGGCGGCGGAGGTTCGTCAAGGGGATTCTAAGGCAAAACATACTACTTTAATTATTATCATTAAAATGAAAGGAGGGCGTTTATTATGCTCGGAACAAAAATAGGCTTTGACCTCGGCACAACATCAATTGCGGCGAATGTTGACGGTAAGGGCATAAGAATAAATGAGCCCTCTGTTATTGTTTATGATTGTTTTGATGAAAAGGTCAAGGCAATCGGTAAAGAAGCATATAAAATGCTCGGTAAAACGCCTGATTATCTGACCGCGATCCGTCCCATACAAGACGGCAATATTTTTGACTACGGTGCGCTCGAACAGATGCTTTGCTATTTTATTCAAAAGATTTGCGGCAACCGTATTCTCAAGCCGAGCATCGTTGCATGTGTTCCGTCGGATACAAATGAAATCGACAAAAAAACCGTTACGGATCTTCTGATATCCTCAGGTGCCGCAAGAGCCTGTGTTATCGAAGAACCGCTTGCAGCCGCACTCGGCGCAGGGGTCAGCATGAAAGACCCCGAGGGTGTTCTTATCGTCGATATCGGCGGCGGTACGACGGATATTGCAGTTGTAACAAGGGGTTGTATTGCTAATTCAACGTCTGTCGGCATCGCAGGCAATACGTTTGATGAGGACATCTGCCGTTTTGCCCGACGTGAACGTGATACGATCATCGGTTCAATTACTGCCGAAAAGGTTAAGAAACAGGTCGGGGCGGCAAAATTCCTTGACGCTGAGCTTGCCGTGCGTGCGGTAGGCAAGGACTACATAACAAAGCTTCCGAAAAGTATTGAGCTTACCTCGACAGATATTTTTCTTTGCATAAGGGAGCATCTTGAAAAAATTGTCGAAAGCATTAAGTATCTCCTTTCCGAAACTCAGCCGGAGCTGGTTGCCGATATAGCAAAGAAAGGCATGATTATCACCGGCGGCGGTGCGAATATTCGAGGAATTGATGATTATTTCCGAACAAAATTCGGCTTCAACGTTAAATGTGCCGAGACTCCGGAGCTTTGCGTCGCAAACGGATTGGGTGTTCTTCTCGACGATATCAGGGTTCTTGAAGAAAACGGATATATTTTCCGCTCATACGCAGATATGACCGAGTTTGAGGAGTAAATATGATTTCAGAGGTTTTCAGAATAACAGACGATCCCAAGGTAACGTTGACTTCATATATTCCCGACATTTCCGAGGAAATGAAGAACATGAAAACGAAGCCGGCAATTCTTATTTTGCCCGGCGGAGCATATAAATTCTGCTCGGACAGAGAGGCGGAGCCGATTGCCCTTGCTTATCTTGCAAAGGGCTTCAATGCTTTTATTTTGAGGTATTCTCTCAACGAAAAAGCTGCTTTTCCGACTCCCTTGAACGATGCTCAAAGTGCATTGACTTTTATCAGAAATAATGCCAAAAAATTTCACACGGATCCGAAAAAGATTGCCGTTATAGGTTTTTCGGCAGGCGGACATCTTGCGGCGGCGCTCTCGGCAATGTCGGAGGATAAGCCCGACGCATGTATTCTCGGTTATCCGTGTATTCTTGACTCGACAAGCCCGATTCTTGCAAAGCCTGTTGAGTCCGTAGATAAATATGTTACTTCAAAAACACCGCCGACCTTCATTTTTGCGGCATCGAATGACGGCTGTGTTCCGATAATAAATTCACTTAAATATGCCGAGGCTCTCGATAAAAACGGTGTGAGCTTTGAAATGCACATATTCGGTGACGGTGACCACGGCTTTTCGCTCGGAACGGACGTTGTTTGTTCGACTCAAAAGGGCAGGGAAGCATGCAAGCCGAATACATATTGGCTTGATCGCTCCGCCGAGTGGCTCAAGGCGGTATTTTCCTAACGGTATTTTTCTTTAGGCGTTGACATTTTTGCTTAGTTTTTGTATAATAAATTATTAAAGTTGAGAAGTTGTTGAGTGAAGGAAGATCAATTGATGGGTTGCTTGGTTTCGGTTATTATACCGACTTACAAAAGAAAATTGGATTATGTAAGCAATGCCTTGCAGTCCGTTATAAATCAGACTTACGATAACATTGAAATCATTGTCGTAGACGACAGCCCGAGTGATTTTCCCTACCGTGACGAGATTAAAAATTATATCGAAAGTCTTAATAACAAACAGGTTATTTATATCAGAAACGAGAAAAATCTCGGCGGCTCTCTTTCGAGAAACGTCGGCATAAACGCTTCTCACGGCGAATACATAACCTTCCTTGACGATGATGACGAATACATGCCGGGCAAGGTCGAGAAGCAGCTCAATTTTATGCTCTCAAACGGCTGTGATCTCTCCTTTTCAAACATGATAATGTACCGCATGGACGGCAAGGTTTGTGATTTTAGAGACCATAAGGGCATCAAGTCATACGACAACGAAACGCTTCTGCGCTATCATTTGACGAAAAACCTCAGCGGCACTCCAAGCTTCATGTTTAAAGCCGATAAGCTAAAAGAGATTGGCGGCTTTAAGGATGCAAAAATGGGTCAGGATTTCTTCCTTATGCTCATTTCGATTGAAGCGGGGCTGAAAATACGCTATTTTGAGTCCTGTGACGTCAAGGTTTATAAGCACAACGACGGAGGAATTTCCCAGGGAAAAAACAAAATCGACGGCGAAAACATGCTTTATGAGTTCAAAAAGCAATATTTTGACCGTCTGAGCAAGAAAGAGATCCGTTATGTCAAATTCAGGCACAACATGGTAATGTCCGTTGCATACAAGCGAAATCATATGTACAAAAAAATGATATCGAGTATGCTTTATGCATTCTTTACTTCGCCCGATTACTTCATTGCCGAAAGCTTTTCCTTCGTGAAAAACATTTTGAGATACAGATATTAACTGAATAACTAAACCTCCTCTTGGTAAAAATTTTACTGTGAGGAGGTCTTTTTGATGCAATATAAAAACAAGGTTGAAATCTGCGGAATTGACACTTCGAGCCTAAAGGTTCTGAAAGAGGATAAAAAGCTTGAGCTTATAAAAAGAGCGCACGACGGAGACAAGGCGGCAAGGGACGAGATGATACAAGGCAATTTAAAGCTTGTTCTGAGCGTTATTCAGCGCTTTTCCAACAGAGGCGAGCCGCTGGACGACCTTTTTCAAGTCGGCTGTATGGGGCTTATAAAGGCGATTGACAACTTCAATACCGATTTGCAGGTTCGTTTTTCGACCTACGCTGTTCCGATGATTATCGGCGAGGTCAGGCGTTACCTCAGAGATAACAATTCCGTCCGTGTCAGCCGTTCGCTCAGGGATACGGCATACAAGGCGATTCAGGTCAGAGAGAGACTTTCAAACGAGCTGAACCGTGAGCCGAGGGTCGAAGAAATCGCAAAGGAGCTTGACATGAACAAAGAAGATGTTGTTATTGCCCTTGAAGCGATCGTTGAGCCTGTTTCGCTGTATGAACCGGTCTATAATGAGGGCGGCGACGCAATTTATGTCATGGATCAGATCGGAGACAGGAACACGCCCGACAGCTGGATGGACGAAATCATGATAAAAGATTCGATAAAAAGACTTTCTCAGAGAGAAAAAAATATACTCAATCTGCGATTCATGCTCGGCAAAACCCAAACCGAGGTCGCTAAGGAAATCGGGATATCGCAGGCGCAGGTATCAAGACTCGAAAAGAGCGCATTAAAACGCATAAAAGGGCAGTAATGATTGAAAAATACGGCGGTTTGTGGTATATTGAATTTGTATATGGGCGCCCTTGAGGTATGGTTAGAGCACAATTCGTAGGGGTCGATGCTCACATCGACCTGAGGTCAGATGAAAATAGGCTTGGCGCCCCTTTAGGGGAGCTGTCACGGCTTGCCCGTGACTGAGGG
>CAVGRW010000116.1:0-5855 GCA_963631735.1 Bacteroidaceae bacterium
ATAATCGGATTGAAGCGGAAGAAAAGCCAATCCGTTACGGTTGCAAGTCCGCGAAGGAACGTTGAGATATCATGCGTCTCGGGAACCTCAACGGGAGTGAATTCCTCGCCCTCAACATTGAGTACGAACGGCTGAGCATAGCAGATGCCGTTCTCGCCCGTGATGTAAAATCTCACATAAAGATACGGATCGTCGAGCAGGTCATCGCTATAGAGATTAAGAGTTGCCTTTCCGTTTGTGATGTTTTCCTCACGCTTGATAACATTGCCGTTTGAAACCCATGTGATACGGTCAAAGTTTGTGCCCTCGATATTGATTGTTCCGTTCTCCTGGTCCACGTCGATTCGAGTTACCATCGGAGTGTTGTCCTGAAGATAAAGCTTCTCGTCATAAACCTTATCCTCGTCAAAGCCCGGCATTTCCTCCATGCCGTTAAGCTCAACACCGTTTGAATAATGCGAAACGGCAAAGCTCCAACCGTTCTCCATGCTTGAACGGACATTGTCCATATCGAAATCCTTCATCATGAGCATTGTATAAGCATCGTTAAGCGATCTTACGTCATGAGAATCGGAGAAAGCAAAGCCCCACGGAACAACACCGTTCGGAATTGTCTTCTGAAGAATCTGGTCATAGAGAATTCTGTCGCAGCGAGTGTGAGCGTCGGTTGCACTGTTAATGCCCATGCCTAAGCTTGAGCCTGCGTTGTCAAGGAAAAGACGTGCAAACTTGTTTGCATAGTAATCGTCAACCTTCTGACCAACATGATCTGCGCTGTCCTTATCGGGATAAACATATTCGCCGACATGAGAGAGCATCGAAATTCCGCCTGCTTCTCTTACTCCCTTACTCGGAGTCTCATAGTCACCGTAAACACCTGCAAGTCCCTGACCGTAATCCGAGAAATATCCCGTCAAATGGCAATCTGCCTTAGGTGTTGCCATGTTGAGCTCGATACCCTGCGGAACGTCCAGCATTCCGTTCTTGTGCGTTCTCTCGGTCGAAGCCGCGGTTCCGCTCTGATAGGAGTCATATTCCTCGTCCGTCAACGGAATAATCGGAGCCATATGAGTTCTTTCATATTTAACAAGTCTGATAAGCGGAACAAGGTCGGGCTTCTTATTCCAGCCCTTATTGATCGTTCCGTGATCGGTCAGCGCTACAACATCATAGTTGAGGTCATAGTGCATCTGAACGAATTCTTTTATTGTCAGATATCCGTCGCTGGCATTGGTCTGGCAGTGCGGCTGGAATTTATAGCTTCCCCACTCGTCCCAATCAACCGCTTCATACGGATTTGTTATTATGTACTTCCTGCCCTTTGCCGACGCACCGATTACGAAAAGCTGTGCGGCAAGAACAACGCTCAGAAAAACGGCTAAAATTTTCTTTGCCATTACGTCTGCCTCCTCAACAAATTCTTTCCTCTATTATGACTTATTTTGTATGTTTTGTCAATAATTGAACAAATAAACCTATTTAAAAGTTACATTGCATCTCTTTTGTAAAGAAAAAACCGAACCATTTATATGATTCGGTCAAATTTAGTTACTTTCTTTTGTTTTTTCTCTTTATTTTGTGAAGACGTTCAAGCTCTTCATCACGCTCTTTTTCGGTTCTTTTCTTTGTGTTTTCTTCTTTTTTCGCTTTTATTTTTCCGCTTATGTCAAATTTTATCTGACTGAGCACAACGCAGATTATAACAACAGCAACAAGTGCGATAATCCATATCGCCTTTTGCTTTTCGTCACTGTTGTTCTGCACCGGATCAAGCTCGCTGACGCTGATAGCCAAGGTGTTCAGAAAATATTTAAACATAATCGCTCATCTCCCTATATAATTTTGCAATAGGCAATCCCATAACATTGAAGAAATCGCCGTTGATTTTTTTGACAAGCACCGAACCTTTGCCCTGAATTCCGTAGGATCCCGCCTTATCCATCGGCTCACCCGTTGCAACATATTTTTTGATTTCATCATCGCTGAGCGGATAGAATTCCACATCGGTCTCATCAAAAAAGTTTTTCACCTTACCGCCGCCGACTATCGCAACACCCGTGAAAACCTTGTGAGTCCTGCCGGATAATAAGCGGAGCATTTTGCAAGCCTCCTGCTCGGAATGGGGCTTACCGAGAATTTTTCCGTCAAGCGCAACCACCGTGTCCGAGCCGACAACAACTGTGTCCTTATGCTCTGCCACAACCGCCTGCGCCTTTTGCAATGCGAGTGACATAACAACCTCCTGCGGCTGAACATTCTCGGGAACGACCTCAACAATATCGGCGCAAATCACTTCAAAATCATAGCCCGCAAGCTCCATCAGCTCTCTGCGTCTCGGTGAAGCAGAAGCAAGAATTATCCCCGACATTACCACAGCCCCTTATCTCTGAGCTGCTTGACCTTGAGAACAGCCGCCTGGCTTTTTCCGTCCTTGATCTCGTTGCTCATTACCATTTCAACCGCCGTTTCAAGAGGAATTTTTTCTACGTTGAGGAATTCG
Organism: Bacteroidaceae bacterium; assembly: GCA_963631735.1. Classification (GTDB taxonomy): domain Bacteria; phylum Bacillota; class Clostridia; order Oscillospirales; family Acutalibacteraceae; genus CAG-488. The sequence continues at coordinate 2,501 of CAVGRW010000116.1, forward strand.
TCAACGTCAAGATGCTGGTGTGTATAGGTCAAGCCCTTTGCGGCATAGAGATGAATAATTTCGCCGCAATATCCGGGTGACGGATAGAACTTGCCGAGGTCATAATACTCGTCGGCAACGCAGCCGGCTTCCTCCTCAAGCTCACGCTTGCCCGTTTCAAAGGGATCCTCACCCTTTTCAAGCTTGCCTGCCGGTAGCTCGGGAATGACCTCCATATAAGGATAGCGGAACTGACGGACAAAGAGCAGCTCGTTATCCTCCGTCAGCGCGGCAATACAAACTCCGCCCGGGTGCTCAACAACCTCACGCTGACAGGGCTTGCCGTTCGGGAGCTCCGCATCGTCATTGCGGACATTGATTATTCTGCCGTGATAGATATAATTCTTTTTTACTGTTTTTTCTTCAAGCTTCATAATTTTCTCCAAAAGAAAAGGGGCAACCGAGGAAACGAAATCTCGCCCAAGGTCACCCCCCGTTTTTAAAAATGATTATTTGTCTTCGCCGTCGTCATCGTCGTCAAAATCGAACTCAAGAGTCTCGCCGCAAGCGGGGCACTGAATTGATTCCTCATCAAGAACGCTCTCGTCAAGGCAGATTGTCTCGCCGCAAGCGGGGCACTCAACCTCGAAATAATCGCTGTCGTCGTGGTCGCCGCAGCAGCAATCATCGTCACAGCAGCAGTCGTCATCGTCGCAATAATCGTCGTAGATGCACTCCTCAACGTCTCCGAGATCCTCGTCGATCTCGTCAACAACCTCTGTGAGAGCTGCGACCTCGTCCTCGAGGTCAGCGATTGTAAGAGCCATCTCGTCAATGGCGTCAACCATTGCCTTGATGATCTTTACTTCATCTGTATCTGCATCAAAATGAGCCATCTCAACAAGTCCCTTGAGATATGCTGCTTTTTCGGTAACTGTCATCATTGTGAATCATCCTTTCAAATAGGGTAAATGAATAGCTTATGCTCTGCCGAGATACTCGCCTGTACGGGTGTCGATCTGAACCTTCTCGCCCTCGTTGATGAAGAGCGGAACCTTGATCTCTGCGCCTGTCTCAAGAGTTGCCGGCTTTGTAGCGTTTGTAGCTGTGTTGCCTGCGAAGCCCGGATCGGTCTTTGCGATCTCAAGCTCAACAAATGTCGGCGGCTCAACGCCGAAAACCTTGCCCTTGTAGGAAAGAATCTTGCAAACCATGCCGTCCTTAACAAACTTAAAGTTATCGGAAAGATCGGAAGCGTTGATAGGAACAAGCTCATATGACTCCGGATCCATGAAGTAATAAAGATCGCCGTCGTTGTATGAATATTCCATGTCCTTTCTCTCGATAAATGCTGTCGGGAATTTAGCTGTCGGGTTGTAGCTCTTTTCAACTACGGAACCTGTGAGAACGTTCTTTGTCTTTGTTCTGACGAAAGCTGCACCCTTGCCCGGCTTAACATGCTGGAATTCAACAACCTGAAGTACGTTGCCGTCCTCCTCAAATGTCATACCGTTTCTGAAATCACCTGCTGAAATCATGTGTTATTCCTCCGATTTATTTTCTTAGTTATGAATAGGTCAAACACCTACTCGTATTTTATCTCTATTATTTTATACTATTATCGTGCGTTTTTCAAGTCTTTTCGGCTAAAAAGCATTATAGCGCACTTATTTTTTTACAAAATCACAAGCTCTTTAGGTGCATTCGTGAGGTTTTTACAGCCGTTTTCGGTAATCAGAGCCATATCCTCGATTCTGACGCCGAATTTTCCGGGGATATAAATACCCGGCTCAACCGTCACAACGTTGCCCTTTTGAAGCGTTGCAGCCGACTTCGGCGAAAGGTTCGGCTTCTCGTGAATTTCAATTCCTACGCCGTGACCCGTCGAATGACGGAAGAACTCGCCGTAGCCCGCATCGGCAATAACATCTCTCGCCGCCTTGTCACCGTCGGAGCATTTAAGTCCGCTTCTTAAAATTTCAAGCGAGGCAAGCTGAGCCTTTAAAACGGTATCATATACTTTTTTCTGCTCGTCGCTCGCATGACCGACCGCAACCGTCCTTGTCATGTCCGAATGGTAGCCGTTGACAACAGCGCCATAGTCCATTGTAACAAAATCGCCGTCCTCAATTTTTATATCGGTCGGAACTCCGTGCGGCTTCGATGTGTTCGCTCCGCTGATTGCAATTGTTTCAAACGAAAGCGCTTCCGCACCGTGGCTGAGCATGTAGTGATCAAGTTCAAGCGCAATTTCTTTCTCCGTCACACCGATTTTTATAAAGCCGAGAATATGTTCAAGCGCAGCTTCCGCAATGCGCTGCGCCTTGCAGATATTTTCAATTTCTTCATCGGTTTTCACTGCTCGGAATGAGTCAATAATTTTGTCCGTTCCGACAGTTGTAAGCTTAATTCCGTGAAGTGCTTTTCTCAGATTTTTAAGCTGAGAAACGGTCAGTCTGTCTGCCTCGACGGCAAAAGCTTTGCAGCCGAAACGCTCGGCATATTCAATCAGCTTTGTTTTCTGTTCTTCCACGTCGCAGCAATTTATTTTGTCCTTTGCCGCTTCGATATATCGGCTGTCTGTCAGAAAAACCGAACCGTTTTTCGTTGCAAAAAGGAAGCCGTCCGAAGCATCAAAGCCTGTGAAATATCTTCTGTTTTCCGGCGAAACTATCAGCGCACCGTCAACATTTTTCGGCAATCTTTTTATAAACTCATTAAGCATTTTATCTCACTCCTATATCAGCTCGGCGATAATCGAATTTGAAAGAAGAAATCCTTTTTCGGTCAGAGCCATTGATTTTTCATCGCATTTCATCAAATCATTTTTTATGAATTTTTCTGTCTTTTTTATTATATCCCGAGGAAAATTTTTTCCGAATTTCTTTTCAAAATCTTCAAAAAATATTCCGTTTTTTAAGCGCAGACGAAGCATAATACATTCTTCCTCGTCGCCGCCGTCTCCGTCGGGAATCGGTTCGCCGCCGTTCTTAAAATATTCAATATCCCTCGGATAATAAAATCTTTTTCCGTCAATAAATGAATGTGCCGACGGCCCAAGTCCGAGATATTCCTCGCAATTCCAATATTTCAAATTGTGCTTTCCCTCATAGCCGTGACGTGCAAAATTTGAAATTTCATAATGCACAAAGCCGTTCTCTCTCAGCTTTTCGCTCATTGCAAGATACATGTCCGCAACCTCATCGTCATCGGGCAAATTGAGCGACTCTCTTTTCTTGTAATAAGGTGTTCCTTCCTCTATTTTCAACATGTATGCGCTGATGTGAGTCGCGCCCGAAGCAATGCAAAAATCAAGCGTTTCATCAAGACTTTTCATTGTCTGCTCCTGCACCCCGAGCATTACATCAAGCGAAAT
>CAVGRW010000116.1:6486-7953 GCA_963631735.1 Bacteroidaceae bacterium
ATGTTGTAGAAGAGCTTCGGAATGATACCGACAAGTCCCGTTACTGCGGGAAGGAGCGTGGTCATTGTGAACAGAAGTCTCTCTGTTCTGTCGCTCTGCTGCTTCGGCTTGAGACCCTGCTTATAGCCGATGATACCGAGAAGTGCCGAGCTGAAGCCGTTGGTGAAGGTTGCAACCAGCTTTCTTGCAAGTCCCTTAACAACACCTGCCATGGCCTCGGTACGGTAGCCGTTCTTCCATTCACCGTAGTCAATCGCTTCATTTCTGATTTCCTCGGGAACAACCTTACGCATAGCGTAAACAAAGTTCCAAAGAGTCTCTCTGATCATGAATGCAGCAATCATCGGAATGGTCTTCTTATAGTTCTTATTTATGCTGCCGAACAGGTAAACACCGAGATAGAGGAAGTCGCCCCAGTGAGAACCGACTGCCCACAAAGTTCTCGTTGAGAACTTCTCACGAAGCTTGTCAACATAAGCATAGGAGGCATACGTAACAAACATTCCGGGAATACCTACGATCAGCTTTGCCGATCCGGCGTTCAGAACGCTGATATAATACAGCGAGATATTTGTTCCTACGGCGAACTGACCGAGGAACTCCGAAATTGTCAAAAGCATAAGCGGACGAGACTTGAACAGTGAACCGACCGCGCCCTTGAAGGTTGGTTTTTCAACCGATTGAAGAACTCTTTCTCTAACCTTAAAGGAGAAGAACAGAGCCAAAATACCTGCGCCGAGCGCAGTGCCGACACCCATGTAAACGAACAATGATGTCATCTTGATCTTGAGCTTGTTATGGTTAACAAGGTCGATGAGAACCGTACATACCTGGTTCGGAATGTTCTCAACAAGACTTGAGAACAGGTTTGCCTGGTTGATGAGACGGGTTCTGTCGAAAACGTCGGGTGTGATTGTTGCGATAATACCTGTTTTTGAAATCTCATAAAGCGAGGTCGCCAGGTTTTGCAGCATTTGTAGCACGAAATACGTTATGATCTTCGGCACATATGTACCCGAGGTTTCAGGGAACATGACGGGCATGCCCCAGAAAATCATTGCCATGATCGTTCCCGGGAGAGCATAGATAATAAGATACGGTTTGAATTTACCGAATCTCGTGTTTGTACGGTCAACAATAGACGCAAGAAACAAATCATTGATGATATCCCAGATGCTGACAACAACGCTGATGATTGCCTGCCACCAATATGAGATGACAAGAACGTCAGTCAGGTAATATGTCTTGTTCTGATCCAGATTGAAGCTCTGAGCGATATCGAAAAGAACATATGTGAAAGTTTCTCTACTTCCGACGTAACGTCTGCCCTTGGGCAACTTACGCTTGGCGACCTTCTGCTCCTCCGGCTCTGCCTGAGAGGTCTGAACTTCTTTAGTTTCAGCAGCCATGCTTTACCTCCTTACTGATTTATACAAATTTACTTTTACATTATAGCACAAATTATAT
>CAVGRW010000117.1:0-7866 GCA_963631735.1 Bacteroidaceae bacterium
CTCGGAAACATTTTCGGAATAAATTAAAATTAAGCGGCACCCCACAAAGGTGCCGTTTATTATGCTTTTTCTGAGATAAAAACAGTTGAAATTTATTGATAATAGTGATATAATCCATCTAATTGGATGTTTATGGGGTTGATTGAATGAAAACGTTAAAGAAAATATTCAGCATGCTTCTGTGCGCGGCATTGCTTTTGTCATCTGCACCTATTCTGAATTTCAGTCTTTTCAGAACGGATGCGGCGGCAGTGAGCTATGCCAAAACTCATACCAAGGAGTATTATTATGCTCAGGGTACTCAGTTTATAATGTACCTTGCAACGGGCGGAGACCGTGACGGCAACACAGCTAAGGCTAAGGTTACCGACAGCGGATATACCCTCATTGACAAGAACCTCAATGCAGGCGTAAAGGTTTCTTCCGGTCTGTTTTCGTCGAGAGCTGCGGACGAGGTCTATCTCGGATATAAGACAAGCTCCGATCCGACCGCATCCATACGCGACCTTAGAATTATGTTGAATAAGGGCGACGACAGATATACCTGTCCCGAAAACGGAGCGGCATATACGCTTGTCGGCTTGACTCCTGTTTCGGAAAAGGATAACGACGGCGGCGGATCCGTTGACCTTAATCAGAGCAAGTCAAGCTCGGATTATCTTCATTATTTTGCGACCAAGGATATCAGAGTAGGTGCTCCGATCGTTTCGATCACCATAAATAACAACGATTCTATGGCAGGCTACGAGACAGTAAAATATCTGAATTCAGATGACTTTAATCTTGCTGCCGATGCCAACAGAGATGCAGGCGGTGAATATATCTATACTCATCTCACTCGGCTTCCCGAGGTTGACACGACCGCTTTGCGCTCGGCTATGGAAACTGCGGATACATATATTGCCAACAGTCAGCTCTATGTTGATATTGCAGCGTTGACTGCGGCAAGAGATAACGCAAAGAAAATTACCGACAGCTACGACAGCTATGCCGCAGGCTATGAGGCTTTCAGTATGGCATATAACCAGGCGGCTATCGACAATGCGAAAACAGCAATTGACAATGCCATCAAGGCTTTGCTCACAAAGCTTGACTGGTCGGCTTTCAATGCGGCAGTCAGCAAGGCTAACGGACTCAACAAGAACGATTATGTTGATTTCAGCTCAGTTGAAAATGCACTGAAAAATGCCGAACTCGTTAAGAGCAGCTTCACGGCTCAGGAGCAGGTGGACAGCGAAACGGCAAAGATCAATACCGCCGTCAATGCGCTTGTGAAGAAGTCAACGGCATCGAGTATGGTTCAGTCCACAGCATATGGCGAAGGCGTTTTCCGTTCTTCGGTCAAGCTTTCTATTAACAATGTAAATATCGGAACCTCCTGCGACTATTGGGAAAAGTCCGATGTTCCTGTCGGAGATGTTGAAACATACAAGGACGGAAAAATAATGGTTTATCAAAAAACCGCCCAGAATGTTTCCGAAAGATGGAACGCTTCAAAAGCAACTATTTATGTTGACCCCGATGTTACTTCCGATATACTTTCAACAGGCATAAACATTCAGCTTACAATGCCTTGGGTTTATTCGAGTCTCAGCAAAGCCCGTTGGGGCGTTGAGCTTGCTCAGTACGCCAATTATTATAATTTGGGTACTCTTGAGGAAAACATGAGAAGCGCGACCGTTACCTCAACTAACGGTAAAAGCCTGACCTATACTCTCTGCGATGCAAGCGGAAACGATATGGCAAGTGCGGAAACAAACAGTGATTTCACGCAGGATGCTGCAATCAATGCGAACGGCGGTGCATACGGCCCGTATACATGGTATATCAAGGGTGCTGTTCCTGCCGCAGGCGATAAAGCTGTTGTAAGGGTTCTCGGCATTTGTGCCGCATGGGCATACAGTGACAATCTTCAGAAGCTTACCGAGTTCACCGACCTTACGATCGTCAGCGTTTCAAAGACCGCTCTCAAAAAGGCGATTTATACAGTTGTCGGCAACGAGAGCGTTTATACCTCGGACAGCTATGCCGCTTATGTAACCGCTCTCAATGCTGCAAAAGCCGTACTTAACGACGCAACGGCTGAGCAAACAACGGTTGACGCCGCAACAACGAAACTCAACAATGCAATCAATGCTCTTCAGGCAATACTCGATATGTCGGGTCTCTATGCCGCAAGAGATAAGGCTAATTCACTCAACGGCTCGGATTATGAGGATTTCTCTGAGGTTGCAAACCTCGTCGGCATGATTCCGAACACAGTTTTCAACACTCAGCAGGAGGTTGACGATTACGCCGACAGACTGAATTATGCTATTTCAAAGCTTGTTAAAAAGACGACATCGGGCTCGCTTTCGGTTGGAAGTGAGCAGCTGACGGTATATCCCGGCATGGCGAGAAATGTCAACAACATGATATTATACGGTGCTTCAAAAGTTTCCGATAACTCTTTCTCAAGATACGGCTATGAGGGCGAATCGGATGTCAATTGTCCTCCGACCGAGTTAAGCTTTTCTAACGGTCATGGCGGACAGGATATCCACAGGATATATCAAAAGTCAAGCGATTCAGCCGCAAATGCCTATTATGTCTTTGACAGATATGACAACAACGCAACCGATATGTCCTCCGTCAACAATATGATTGAGCTTTACATGTACGGTGAAGCCCAATCACATCAGCACAGTGTGGCTTTGTATGACGGAACATACAATGAATCCAATTTCACTAATTTTGATACAGGCAAAACAACGCAGGCTGTCACAAGTCCGAATACAGGCAAACACTACTCATACAGCCTTGTGGGCGGCGGTTTATACTATAATTGGGAAAACACGCAGTATCTGACCACTCACAAAAGATATCTTTCGCTTCAAGGACCTGTACCCGATGTAGGTGACGCGGTTCAGCTCAGAATAGTTTACCGAAACGGTACATTCTGTTTTGACGGAAAAACAGGCTTGTTCTACTACGGATGGGTCACCGTAAACATGCTCACCGTTGACTCAACCGCACTGAGAAATGCAATCGCACTTTCAAAGAACGTTCTCGATAAGAGCGCATATTCGGAGTCGAGCTACAACACTTACCGCACGGCTCTGTCTGAGGCATCAGAGGCTCTCAACGGCTCGGCTGTCCCGAGTCAGGATAATTACAATGCTAAGACAACCGCTCTTATCAATGCTATCAACAATCTTGAACGTATTCAGACGGTAACGCTTGACAGCCGGCCGGCAGCGACGGCGGGAACGGCATCTGTTGTTGCGACGATAGGCAAGGCTATGCCTGCGATCACGATCCCGACCCGTGAGCATTACACCTTTGACGGCTACTTCACTCAGCCGAACGGCGAGGGCGTTCAGTATTACAATGCCGACGGAAGCTCCGTAAGAGATTTTGACCTTGAAGGCGACGTAACGCTTTATGCAAGCTGGTCTGCCGACAAGTTTGATATTAAGTTTGTAAACTACGACGGCACGGTTCTCAGAAACGGCAAGGTCGCCTACGGCACAAAGCCTGTATATGACGGAGATGAGCCGGCAAAGCCGAGCGACGACAGCTATGAATACACATTCAGCGGCTGGTCACCCGAAATCGCCGAGGTTACGTCGGACGCAGCATATACGGCTCAGTTCACGGAAAAGGCGCACAGATTCTACTACTCGCCGATTGACGATGAGCAGCACGAAGATATTTGTATGGACTGTAACTATAAAAAGCCGGCAGAAAATCATACTTATATTTATAAAAAGCTCAGCGACACACGTTACGGCTATTGGTGTAAGGACTGCGGCTACAGCTACACGAAGCAGGTCGGAAACATAAAAGTCGAATTCGCTTGCAGTGACTATTCGGCAGCTGTTAACAGCCAAATCGTAAAGGACTGCAAATATTCCGCAGAATATAACAACGAAAAATCCGTAAATTATCCGATAGTTACAATAAAGGCTCCGCTGACGATTACCTCGAACGGACAGACCTTGTACTTCGTTTATTGGAAGGACGCAGACACGAACGAGATCGTCGGAACATATACTACATATAAGTATTTCCAGACAAAGCAGACGATGAGGTTCACTCCCGTTTATGCAGCTCAGAAGGATTATTACGCTAAGCGCAATACGGCAACGATCGCATCGAGAGTTGTTGACTGCCGACTGAATGACGACGGAAGCTATTCGCTCCTTGCCGAGCACAGCGTGGCATCATCATGCGAGTCGATTTTGGGACACGGCGTGATTTATACGACCGACTCCGCAAATGCGGGCGCACTCACGGTGGACAACGACAATGTGCAGAAGAAGATGGCATCGACATCGGCAAACGCTCTCACGGGCTTGCTCGAGGTGAGCATAAATGTTCAGGGCGCAAGCACTGTTTGGGCAAGAACCTATGTAATTGACGCAAACGGCGAGGTCCACTACGGAACGACGAGAAGCTTTGCAGTGACGGCGGATACGGCTTCGGCAGGCGAGGTAATCACACTCGGCGCAGAAAGCTATGATTTGACCGACATCAACAGCGACGCAGAAGCTCCGACGATAGAGGACGAGCCGACAGAGAAGACTCCGCTTGAAATACTCAAGACGATATTCTCGAAGCTGATAGAAATTATCAACGAAATAATTTCATACTTTACGAAACCGGGGGCAAAAAAATGAGATACGAAAAACCGGAGATAAAAATTGAAAAGTTTTCGATAGCCGAGGATATCATGGATGAGGGCGTCAGCGCAGGGGAGTTTAACCCGATAATTGACGAAAACGACCCGTGGTTTGAGCCGATGGGCGAGGCACTCGGAAACATTTTCGGAATAAACTAAATACTAAACGGCATCTTTAACAGGTGCCGTTTTTTATAAATTGTTTATATTTTTTATAATATAAAACGGTTGAAAAAAACAATATTTAGTGTTATAATCCTCTAAAATGGCTATTCATGGAGATGATTCAATGAAATCGTTAAGAAAAATCATCAGCGTGCTTTTGTGTGCAGCTGTTTTGCTGTCTTGCGCACCGATATTCAAAATAAATTTATTCAGCACACAGGCGGAGGCAGCTTCATACACAAAGAAGCATGAAAAAGAGTATTACTATGCGCCCGGAACACAGTTTATTGCAAATCTGGTTCTTGGCTACAGCTCGAAAAGTGCCGACAAAGCTAAAGCTGTTGTTACAGGCGTGAATTACACAGTTGTAAATAAGGATCTTAACGACGGAGCCGGCGGAAACTATATATATCTCGGATATCATACGGATACCGATCCGACTAATTCAATTAAGGATCTCAGAATAAGAAACGCGAACAATCAAAATGATTATACCGCTCCCGAAAACAAAGCTACATATACGGCTGTCGGCAAAACTCCGATTTCGGAGGCAGGCAAACTCGGTGACGGCGTAGTTGATCTTAACATGAAAGCAGGCGGAGATTACCTTTTTTACTTTGCCACGAAAAACATTGCGGCAGGAGATCCGATCGTCGAAATTGTAATAGACACTAATACGGATCTTGCAGGATATGAAACCGTAAAATTTCTCGAAAGCGCTAATTTTAATGTAGCTGCCGATGCCAATAAGGGCGCCAAGGGTGATTACATTTATACTCATTTAAAGCGTCTTCCGCAAATTGATACTACCAAGCTTCGTTCTGCTATGGAAACGGCGGCAACGGCTATTGCAAACACCGCTTTGATCGAGGAATCAAAAGCATCTCTTAAGTCTGCTCTTGCAGCGGCGGAACAGATCACGAATGCTTACGATAATTTCAGATCCGGTGCCGATGCTTACAGCTCGGTCTATGATCAGACAAAAATTGACGCTGCAGAAAAAGCAATAAAAGAAGCTATGGGTGAGCTGGCGGAAAATATCGACGATTCAAGCACTCCGAAGGTTACATTCTATGTTCCCGAAACGGTATATCTTGACCCGAATGGTAATCAGTCGTTCCAATATTTCTACGGCGTTGACACAAGCGGAAAGCCGATAAAAAATCTTTCGACAGACGAAGCGGCAAAGGGCGCAATGGTTTATTTTGATGTTACAAACTGCACGCCGGAAAGCGTGACGATAACCGTTGAGGCTTCTTCAAACAACGCAACCGATTGGAGGTCAACGGCAAGCGGAAACCTTAGCTCGATCGCATACGGCGGAAAGTCGTATTCGGGCGCTGAGGCGGCTTCGGCTGAAAACAGCTATACCTCTTTCCCTGTAAATATTCAGTGCACGGCGGGCAAGATGAATTCGGCGGTTCCTGCCGGCGGTTACAGATTCCTCAAATGGACAGCTCATTATGTTATTGACGGCTTTAAGTTTGAAGCCTACGCATATTCATTGTGCTATGCTCCTTACGATAAGCCGGCTGCAGCAGGCTCAAGAGCATATACAAGCAGAGGCATTAACCACAGAATTCAGCAGCTTGCATGGATATCAGGTATTGTCGGAAGCGATGATAACGGTAACAGAACGAACAACACAACAAATTTTGCTCCCGTAAAGGGCGTAGTATCAACACCGACAAACGCTTCAAACGACGGCGGACTCGATGTTTCGGGAGATGTTTTCCTTAACGGAACGTCGGGAGCCTCATATTTTGCAAATTACAGTAACGGAGATGTTAACGCTCAGACTCAGTCTGTTGCTCCGACAGGAAAAATAATTCTTGATTCCGCAAGGTTCAGCAATCTGAAATATGTTCCGAATCTTAAAATCGGATATTTGATCGCAGACGTTTGGGAGGGCAGTAACAGCTGTAAGGAAAGACGCTTCGGCTACTATTTTTCAGATGTTTCCGATGTTTCGTATACGGCTTCGTCAGAAACGACGGGAAGCGATTTGACGGTATATACCGAAAACAGAGGAACCTACATTGTAAGCGACACTGAATATGAAGATACCTCTGAAAAGGTTGACAGAGAATACTGTAAGCCGAGACTTGTTTATAACGATGTTTGGGATAAGGAAGTAACCGCATCGCAGACTGTTCGCATCAAGGGTGCATCACGTTTCGGAACGAGAAGAATTCTTCCTACTGATTATAACGGTAACGTAAACTGCGCCGGAATCGTTCCGCTTGAGGTAACGGTTGTCAACAAGGCTCTTTTGAGAGCAAAGGTCAATGTTGCCGTTTCAAACGCTTTGCAGGAGAACTGGTATGCATCGGGATATGATGTTTATCAGAATTCGCTTCTTGCCATGACAATTAACCTTGAAAATCCGGCAAGTGCAGTCACAACCGGAAATACCGACAGAAGTGAGCTTAGCAGAATATCCGGCACACTTACGACTTCATATGTTCGTGATGCGGCAGGCGGAGAGGATTATAACGGAAACACGGAATCTGCAATTATCGGAACAAGCTCTGCCGTTAAGAGCTTCACTGCCGGTGAAGATGTTACCGTACCGTACACGGATATTACAGGCTTTACGCTCAAGGGATATTCTGTTTCCGACGGAACAAATGTGATTTTTACGGGCGATCCGAAATCTGACGGAAATTATTTCGTTAAGAGTGCGGGAGGCAGTAAGCTTGTCTGGAAGTTCATTTACATGCCGAATTCATATCCCGTAAGCTATGACCCGAACGGCGGCAGCTTTAACGGAACGACGGGAGTAACAAATACAACGGCATACTATCAGTCGAAATATTCGGTCGGTTCCGTTGACGGCACGACGATTGAAGAACCCACAAAAGAGGGCTATACTTTCACGGGCTGGGTATGTGACCTTGACGGAGCGACATATAACACCGACGCTAAAATCAATTGGGATTACACAAAGACGGTTAAATTTACCGCTCAGTGGTCGATAAACTCCTACACCGTGATCTTCATGAACGGAGCGGACGAGCTTCAGAACAGCAAGTGGG
>CAVGRW010000118.1:0-7834 GCA_963631735.1 Bacteroidaceae bacterium
ATCAAGCCGATGTATTCCGCATAAGCCGAGTTTGTTTCAAGCTCCGACTGCTGAGCGTTCTGGTTTATGCTTTGAAGCATAATACCTGCCTGCTGAAGAAGCTCGGAGTCCGCCTCGTCAATCACTCCGTCATGGTTACAGTCGGCTGCAAGCCATGCTGCCTCGCCGAGCTGATCCCTTGTGAACATGCCGCCGATGATGCAGTTGACGAGCGTTGCATCGGTCGCATCGTACCAGCCGTCGCCGTTTAAGTCACCGAAAATGACGAGCGTGTAGGTTTTGATAAGATTGCCGTCCTCATCGTAAAGCTCAATCTTAGTTCCTGTGCCGTTGCCCTTTGAGGTGGGGGAGAACTTGAGCGAACCGCTCTCTGCGGCAAGATAGCTGTCAAGAGAGTCTGTGTGCGGCTCAATGCCGTAAATAAGGAGCTTCTCCTCGTCGATTGTTACGCCGTCCTTAACCGCCTTTATTTTGGCTGTGACGAGCTTTTGGAGCTTGCCGAGTGTCTCGGTAATTCTGTCTGCCATTGCGTCGATATCGCTCTGACGGGTGATGTTGAGCGTGTAGTCAACCGCATCGACAGCCGCCTTGACTGCGTTGTAGCTTTCCTCGGTGTACTTTGTCGAATCAAGCTTGTTGAACTCCTCAACTGCGGCATTGACTCGGTCGTAATTACCGCCGAGATATTCGAGTGCATCGGTTGCATCTTTAAGTGCGGCGATAGCGTTGCTGATGTCCTCGGTCTTTGCCGAAGCGTTGTTGTAAACCGTCTCAGCGTCTGCGATTGCCTTTGTGAGAGTCGCCGCAGTGGCTTCTGTGCGAACCGAAAGGTCGATTGCCTTTGCGTCTGCGATTGCCTTTGCAAGTGCATCCTTGGAAACGGTGACTGTTACCGTGCACTGTGCGCTGTGACCGCCGTCCTTGGTGTAGACTGTGATGATTGCCGTGCCGCCGTTTACGAATGTAACTTTGCCGTCCTCGACTGTTGCAACGCTCGGGTCGCTCGTTGTCCATACAACGTCGGTTATTGTAGCTCCGCCGACTCCAAGCTTTGCCTTGGGCTCAACCGAAGCGGTGAGTGTCGCACTCTCGCCCGGCTTGCCGCTGAGTGCCGACTGATCGAGTGTAACGCCCGTTGCCTGAGTGTTTACGAATGAAACATATACATAGTCCGTTACCGTGTTGCCGAAGTGATCTGTTACCGTAACGGTGATCTTTGCGGCGCAAGCCTTGTTCTCATTGGGAGAAACCTTGCCGTCTTGATCGACGTTCATGAGGTCGTTGTCCGACGACCATGTGATGGACTCGTACATTGCGTCGTTAGGCGCATATACATATGAAAGCTGAACGCTCTGTGAATTGTAGGTCTTGTAGATAGGAACCTTTACGGAGATGAAATCAGGTGCGTCGGAATCGTTATATCTGATCGTAACGCTCTGAGCACGGTTGTACTTGATAAGTGCCGAAACTGCGCCGTTAAGGTCAGCCGCCGCCTTGTCGATCTCGCTCTGCGAAGCGTCTGCGTCGGCGTAAACCGTCTTGGCGCTTGCAAGAGCCGATTTGAATGCCGAGAAGGAATCCTTGGTGTAATCCTGCTCGTTATAATTTGCGCTCTCTGCATCGTCGATAGCCTTTTTGAGGGCTGTCTTGTCAGTTGCGACCGTAATGACGCAGGCTGCCGAAAGTCCGCCGATAACGGTCGTTGCCGTGATCGTTGCGATACCGCCGCTGACTATCGTAACAAGTCCGTTTTCGTCAACCGAAGCGATCTCGGGGTGATCGGACTTCCAGGTTACCTTGTTGAGGTCTGCCTCGTTGCCGTCTGCATCCGTAACCGAAGCTGTGAGCTGAACCTGCTCGCCGAGAGTATGAGTTGTGTACTCGGACGGGGTAACGGTTATTGCCGTTGCAGGATTCTTTGTGAATATAACTGTGACCGTCTTAGTGTAAACATTGCCGAAATCGTCGGTGAGCTTGACTGTCGCCTTGCCGTAGCATGCGCTGTTTACGCTCGGGGCGGCGATACCGTTCATGTTGACGAATATATCGCCCTCGTATGACCACTCAGCCGAAACATACATTGCGTTGGCGGGATCGGTCGAGAAATCAAGCTGTGCCGTTGCCATGATGTAGCTCTGATCTGCGGGAACCTTTACGGTTATAACGTCGGAGCTGTCTCCGTTATAGGAGATGTTTACGCCGGAAACGTAGATGTAATCTTCAAGTGCGTTTCTCTTTTCGGTGAGAAGTGCGAGTGCCTCGTTAACCTCTGCCTGTGTCGGATCCTCGGCGTTGAGAGTTTCGGCTGCCGAGGCGAGAGCCTTTTTGAACTCTGCCCATGTAGCAGGGGTGTAGGCTGTTTCAACGAGTGCGTTTGCGCTTTCGACCGCTGCGCTCAGAGCCGATTTGTCGGCATAAACCTTAACGCTTGTCTGAGCGGTGAAGCCGCCGTCAAGGGTCGTTACGGTGACAGTGCATGTACCTGTATCCTTGAAGCTGAGGTTGCCGTCGTTGTCTACTGTCGCAACGCTTTCGTTGCTTGACGACCAGATAACGTCTGTATGGTTTGCACCGCCCATGCCGAGCGTTTTCTTCGGAAGAACAGTTGCCGTTATCTTATCGGTTCCGCCGACGATCGCATCGGTGATCTCCGTCTTGTCAACGCTGACGCCCGTAACGGGTGTGTTAGCAAAGGAAACATAAACGCTGTCGGAATATGTTCTGCCCTTGTAGTCCGTTGCCGTGACGGTTATCTTTGCAAGGCAAGCCTTGTTTGCCGTCGGTGCTACCACGCCGTCCTCGACCTTGATCGACTCGTCACTTGATGACCATGTAATTGAATCAATCGTTGCGTCCTCGGGGGTGAGCTTGTAGCCGAGGGTTACGGACTGATCGGAATATTTTGAAGTGATGGGAACGCTGACGGAAACATAACCTGTTGTTTCCTCACTGTCCTTGGTGATTGTGATATTTTCAAGCTTAATAAATCTTACAAGCGAATCGTAAGCACTGTTAAGCTCCTCGTCAGCCGCATTGATAACTCTCTGCTTGGGGTTATCCTGTGCGATAATTTCCTCAGCCTTTGCCATAGCGGCTTCAAGAACCGCCCAGCTGTCCTCGGTGTAGTCCTCGGAATTGAGACCGAGACCGACTATCATTGCCCTTGTTCTGATAAGAGCTGTTTTGTCGGATCTTACCGTTACCGTACATGTTGCCGAAACACCGCCGTCAACCGATGTTGCTGTAATTGTACATGTGCCTGCTTCGACGAATGTAACCGTGCCGTTCTCGACTGTTGCAACGTCGGGATCGGAGGTTGACCAGATAACGTCGCTGACGCTCGGCTTGTTGCCGATAGTCTTGTCAGCCGTTACCGTTGCGGTGATTGTCTGCGGCTCGGAACCGTAACCTACCTCGATTTCCGTCTTGTCAAGAGTTACCTTGGAAACGGGGTCGTTTGCGAATGAAACGTAAACGCTGTTTGTTACCGTGTTGCCGTAATGGTCGGTAGCGGTCAGAGTAATTTTTCCGCCGCATGCCTTGTTGGAGGCAGGGGAGACCTTACCGTCCTCGCCGACCTTGAGTCCGTCGTTGTCCGACGACCAAACTATGCTACTGTACATAGCGTCTGCCGGGGCAAAATCGTAGGAGAGCTGAACGCTCTGCGATGTGTAGGTCTTATAGATAGGAACCTTTATCGCAATGAACGCCGGAGCTGTTTCGCCGTTATAGTAAATATTGAGCTTCTCCATGTGGATATACGGCTTGAGTCCGTCGAGCGCATTATTAAGTCTGAGCGTTGCGGCGTCAATTTCCTCCTGAGAGTACTGTGCGCCTGCTTCGACCTCTTTTGCGTGCTCGTAAGCCGCCGTATATTCCGTGCTTGTTTCGTAGGTGTGCTCCTGAATATCGACCTGAGCATCATCTGCTCTTGCGATAGCGGCACGGAGCGCAGTCTTGTCGCCGCCGATAGTTACGGAACAGGTTGCCTGAATACCGCCGTCGCATGATGTAGCGGTGATGGTTGCCTGACCTGCATCAACGTAGGTCAGCTGACCGTTCTCGTCAACCGTTACAACGTCCGTGTTGTCTGATGTCCAGATAACGTCCTGAATGGTTGCGTCGTATGTGATTATCGAGCCGACGTCCTTACATTTTGCGCTGAGCTTTACGGGCTCGGAATCAAACGGAGCGTTGACTTCCGAAGGAGTTATCTCAATGTTTGTTACGGGATATCTTGCGAACGAAACGTTGACCTTATCGGTAACGCTGTTGCCTCGTTCGTCCGTGACCTTTATCGTGATAACGCCGTAGCAAGCCTTGTTGACGATCGGGGAGACTGTTCCGCTCTCGTCAACTGCGATATCCGCTGTGCTTGAAGTCCATTCGACTGTTTTGTACATCGAATCAAGCGGACTGATTCTTGTATCGAGCTTGATCGAATTGTTCTGATATGTGAATGAGGTTGAAAGATTTACTTCCTTCGAGATATATTCGCCTGCGTCCTCGCCGTTATACTGAATATATACAGCCTGAGGCTTGATGAGCTTCTTGAGCGAATTGAACGCTGCGTCGAGAGAAGCCGTTATTGCGTCGATATCCGACTGCTCTGCGTTCTTGTCATTGTATATCTCGTTTGCCTTTGCATAGGCTTCCTTGAGTGCGTCGTAAGAGTCAACCGTGTAATCCTCCTCAACGAGGGCGGCATTTGTTACCTTGCTGATTACCTCGGCAAGAGCGTCCTTGTTTGTTTCTACGGTTACCTTACATTCGGCTGTGTGACCGCCGTCAACCGTTGTTACCGTGATCACAGCCTCGCCGACGGATTTAAACGTGAGCTCGCCGTTATCGACCGAAACAACATCGGGATTGCTCGATGACCAAATAACCGACTCTATGCTTGCGCCGATCATCGGAGTGCCTGTAGGCTTAACCGTTGCTTTGAGCGACGCCGTGGTGTAAATCTTGCCCGTAACCTCGCTCTCGCTGAGGGTTACTCCCGTTGCCTGAACGTTTGCAAAGCTTACATAAACGCTGTCGGAAACGGAACAGCCTGTGTAGTCCGTTGCCTTAACGGTGATTTTTGCGCTGTCTGCGGAGTTGTGAGTGTTGGTTACAAGACCGTTCTGATCGACCGTTACCTTGTCGTTATCCGACGACCAAACGATTGAAGAATACATAGCGTTGCTCGGGTTGAGAGCTGTGCTGAGCTGAACCGTCTTGTTCTTATATGACTGATAGAATTCAACCTTTGTTGAAATGAACTTCGGTGCAGGCTCGCCGTCACGGGTTATCGTGATGCCGTAAACCTGAACATAAGCGCCGATGCGTGAATAGATGTCGATGATATTTTGTGCCGCCTTGTTGCAGGTGTCCTGGGAAACAGTGTCGGTGTTCTTGACCTCGACCGCTGTCTTGTATGCGTCCTGCAAGGCTGCCCAATCCTCTGCCGAGCAGTTTTCTTCCTTAACGTTGCCTGTCTCAACAAGGTTTATCGCATAGTTAAGCGCTGTTTTGTCAGCCTTTACATTGACTGTACAGCTTGCGGCAAAGCCGCCGTCAACTGTCGTTGCCTTGATGATAGTTGTACCGAAGTCAACGGGGGTTACAACACCGCCGTCAACCGTAGCAACCGTCGGATTGGAAGAAGTCCAGATAACGTCCTTGATCGAAGCGTCGCCGACTCCTGCCGTACCCGTCGGAGCAACCGTAGCCTTGATAGTATCGCCTGTGCCAACAATGAGGTCAAGGTTGTCCTTGTCAAGCGTGATTCCCGTTACGGGGTAGTTGGCAAAGGAGACCGTACAGGTGTCTGTGTAGCCGCCGTCATAGGTCTTGACCTGAACAACGCCGTATGCCGCCGAATAGCCCTTGGGGCTTACAACACCATCGGCATTGACCTCGATATTACCCGAGAGAACCGACCATGCAACATTCTTGTTGGTTACGTCATAGGGGAGAATCGAAGCGGTGAGTGTTGTTTTTGCATTCTTATATGTGCTATAGAGCGGAACGTGAACGCTGACGAAATCGCCCTGGTCGATCGTAACGCCCTTTGCAAGTCTGCCGATGTAGACCTGATATGTTGTTACAACGTGAGTTATAAGTCCTGCCTTGGCGTAGAGCGTTACCGTGCCGCCGTTTGTGCCTGTCAGCACGCCGTCCTTGGTGAGGGTCGCCATGCCGTTTGAAACGTCGCCGTTTGTCGCATAGCTTACCGTTTCGCCGTCATCGCCGAGGAGACCCCATGTGATGTCCGCCTTTGATCTCGTCGGATAGAGTGTAGCCGTGTACTGCTGAGGTGTGTTGAGCTCAAGCTCCTGCGGACCTGCGATTGCGATGTCAACGGGAGTCGTGATAAGCTTGCCGTTGACGGTGAATTCGAGGCTCTCGGAAACGCCGTCAACCGTAGCCGTAACCGTTGCGGTTCTCTTGTTAGCGGAGGAAATTCCGCCTGCGTCTCTTGCCTTGACAATGCCGTTGTTGTCAACGGTGAGAACGCTCTCGTCGGAGGAGCTCCAGAGAACATTCTGCGAGTTTGAGCCTGCGGGAACGATGTCTGTCAGCCTAACCATTGTGCTGTCGCCCTCGGTCAGCTCCGTTTTGTCCGCCGCAAGGCTGAATTTTTCAATTTCAAGGCTTTGAACAATTGTGAATGTGATCGAATCGTTTATAGATGCTTTCAAAAGATAATTTGAAAGGGTTTTGACCGCTGTTGCAACAAGGTCTGTAGTGTTGCCTGTTGCGCCTGCGACCGTTACAAGAACATCAAGAACCGCCTTGAGCGCAGATTCGCTGACGTTAAGTCCGAGCAGCTTTATCATGATTCTTGCAAGCTGAGCCGTGTCAACACTTTCGCCTGCGGAGATTGCCGAATTTATGTAGCTCATCAAGCCGTCAACGAGATCGTCTGCGTTCGGTGAAACCTTGACAGTTACCTTGCCCTCTTTAAGGAAGGTTACATTGCCCTGATCGTCGATCGTCGCATAGTCCTTGCCCGAGGTCCAGATGCTGTCGGTGTCGATGCTCCATGTTACGCCGTAGCCGAGACGCAGGGGAGTAACGCCGCCCTCAAGCTTGACCTGTCCGCCGACCGCAACCGTGGTGGGAACAGACTCTTTATTGGTGATAAATGCGCCGTTCGGGATAACCTTGGAGTACCATTTGTCCGAATTGGTAACGAGCACTCTGACCTGATCCGAGGCAAGAACCTCGTCGTTTGCCGAATAAAGAGTGACCGTTATGCCCGTATCAAGTGAATTGAGCTTGTCCTCAAGCTGCTTGATAAGGTAATCCGAAATGTTGCTCGGAACGCCCGTCATGGATGCACGAACCGTTTCGACAATAGCTTCCGTGTCCATTGTGTCAAGGTCGATCTTGTCGTTGAACAGAAGCTTTTCCATGGTGTTGGCCAGAGCGGGACCGATGATAGCGACGGTTCTTACGTCGTTGTCAATCCACAGTCTGACGGCAGCGCCCTTGGAACTGTCGTGAGCATATATTTTTCCTGTTGAGTCAACGGAAACAATGAGCGGAGCTTCGCTTGTCCACTTTATGTAACCGCCGTCGGGCATCGAACAGTCAAGCAGCTTGTGAGTCAGCTGGAGCTGTTCGCTTTCCATCAGGGAGATCTGCTCCGTGACGGAGGTGCCGTCCTCTTGGCAAATGTCGATTGCATGAGTAGCCGCTGCGGAAGCTGTTGTTCCGAATGCGGGAACCATGACCGTGATGAGCATTGCCATCACGAGAATGACACTTTGCCATTTGATGATTTTCTTTTTCATATAAATACCTCCAATCGGGATTTATAATTTTACATTTTATTCTATCACAT
>CAVGRW010000119.1:0-7770 GCA_963631735.1 Bacteroidaceae bacterium
CCGCCGCCGATAGTCAGCGGAAGTGTGCCGTCGGCAATGCCCTTGTGGTAGTCGTACTTCATTCTGTCCTCTGCGTCAGCCGCCCTGAGCTGATAAGCAAGGCTCTCGGAATCGACACGGATACCCATTGAGGAAACCTCGAATGCGTGCTGAAGCGTTTCGTTCCAGAAAAGGAGGTCGCCGTTGAGCTTCCAATCGTCGTAGTCGGGTGCTCTGCCGTCATGCTTGATGCCGCTCTTGAGCAGGTCGCCTATCTGCATTACGAAAACAACGCCCTTTTCCTTTGCGATGATGTCCTCACGCTCCTTCGGGGTCTTGTCGGGGTACATGTCCTCAAGCTCCTGAGTTGTGATGAAGAAAACATCCGTTGCAAGCTCCTTCTTGAGCTGAGGAAATGCCTCGTGAGCGATTTTCTGGGTGTTGTCAATTGCGCCGACGATCTTCTTTACGATTTCTTTAAGGAATTCGACGTTTCTTTCTTCCTTGGAGATAACACGCTCCCAATCCCACTGGTCAACAAAAATCGAATGAACGTTGTCGCAGTCGTCGTCACGGCGGATTGCGTTCATGTTGGTGTAAAGACCCTCATCAACACCGTAGCCGTAAGCCTTGAGAGCTGTTCTTTTCCACTTTGCGAGGGACTGAACGATTTCCGCAGTGCCCTCGATTTCTTTAATGTCGAACTCGACCTTTCTCTCAACGCCGTTGAGATCGTCGTTAATGCCGCTGCCTTTCTTGACAATGAACGGTGCGCTGACACGCTCAAGGTTGAGCGCGGCGGCAAGCTCGTTTGCAAATGTATCCTTAACAAGCTTGATTGCTTTCTGTGTTTCTCTGAGTGTAAGGGCGGAGCTGTATCCGTCCACGATCTGTAAGCCTCTCATAGTATCTTCCTCCCTGATTTATCTGATGTTTCCTACTGTTCTGGGGTAGAGCTGAACGTCACGGATATTTGCCATGCCCGTCATATACATAACGATTCTGTCAAAGCCGAGACCGAAGCCGCCGTGAGGAACGGAGCCGAATTTTCTGAGGTCAAGATAATCCTTGTACTCGTCCTGAGTCATGCCTCTTTCCTCCATTGCGGCAAGGAGCTTGTCGAGGTTCTCCTCACGCTGACTGCCGCCGATAATTTCGCCGACACCGGGAACAAGCAGGTCTGTTGCGGCAACCGTCTTTCCGTCGGGGTTCTGCTTCATGTAGAAGGACTTGATCTCCTTCGGGTAGTCCGTAACAAATACAGGCTTGTTGTAAACCTGCTCCGTGATGTATCTCTCGTGCTCCGTCGCAAGGTCACAGCCCCACTCAACGGGATACTGGAACTCAACATCAGCATCTTTAAGGAGCTCGATAGCCTTTGTGTATGTGATTCTCTCAAAGTCGCCGTCAACGATCTTCTGAAGCTTCTCACGAAGTCCCTTTTCAAAGAACTTTTCAAAGAAAGCAAGCTCATCGGGGCACTTTTCAAGAACGTCCATGAGGACAAATTTGATCATTGCTTCGGCAACCTCGATAACGTCGTCAAGCTCGGCGAAAGCGATTTCAGGCTCAACGTGCCAGAACTCGGCAACGTGACGCTGAGTGTTGCTCTTTTCGGCACGGAATGAGGGACCGAACGTGTAAATCTTGCCCATTGCCATTGCGGCAACCTCGCCCTCAAGCTGACCCGAAACGGAAAGTCCCGCTTTTCTGCCGAAGAAATCGTCGGCATAGTATTCTTCCTCACTCTTGTACTTGTCGGAATAGCCGATGGTCGTTACCTTGAATACCTCGCCTGCACCCTCACAGTCGGAAGCGGTGAGCAGGGGAGTGTGGATATAAACATAGTTGTTCTGCTGGAAAAAGCTGTGGATAGCCGCGGCGGCAACCGAACGAACTCTGAGAACTGCATTGAATGTGTTCGTTCTTACACGAAGATGGGGAATCGTTCTGAGAAATTCGAGCGAACAGCGCTTTTTCTGGAGCGGATAGTCGCTCGGGCACTCGCCGAGGAGTGTGATCTCGTCCGCATTGACCTCAACGGCGTTGTTGACAGCGCCCTTAACTACCGTGCCGACTACCTTGAGAGCCGTTCCGCCGGGCATGAAAGCCGAAATTTCGGAAAGCTTCGATTTGTCGATAACGATTTGAAGATGGCTGAGCGATGTGCCGTCGTTAAGCTCGATGAAAGCCATGTTCTTGGAATCTCTCGAGGTTCTGACCCAACCGCAAACGGTGACCTGAGTGCCGATATACGATGCGTCTTTCAGGATTGCTTTGATGTCGGTGTGTTTCATAATAAATCATTCTCCTTTTTGGAAAAATCGTAATTGACGAACAAAAAAGGCCATTCGTCCCTTAGCATAGGACGAATAGCCTTGTATCCGCGGTACCACCTAAATTACTCATCACTGAGTCCCTTTACGGCTCGAATAAGCCATGCACATTAACGCTGTGTCCACGTCGCACCTACTGAGTCGCCCGTTCGGCTTGAAGCTCCGAAGTGTTATTCACGCAAGCTCTTTTACGGCGTTCGCACTCTCTGCCGCTCACTGAGAACGATCTCTCACGCTACTTCTCTTCATCTTTGCTTTTCGATATGAACGAATTATACCACCGCTTTTTTATCTTGTCAACAGTTTACAGAAGTTTTTTCTTCTTGAAAATAACAATACACAGTATAATTATCGAAATGCTCACGGCAATGACGGCAGGGTAGCCGTAGGGCGAGGAGAGCTCGGGCATGTTGACAAAGTTCATTCCGTACCAGCCCGTGATGAGCGTCAGCGGAAGAAAAATTACCGTTATGACAGTCAGAAGCTTCATTGTGCTGTTCATTTTCAGATCGAGCCGTGCCTGATAAGCCTCCCTGAGACGCACAAGATTTTCACGGAAAAGATTTATTTCCGAGCAAAGGCGGCTTGACCTGTCGGCAACGGTTTTTAAATAATATGCTTTTTCGCCGTCAAATATTCCGTTTTCGTTCTCATAAAGCCGTTCGGCGATACCGACAAGCTGTTCGTAGTAATTCCTCAGCGAGACAAGCTTTTTATTGTAGGCGAGTATCTGCTCGTTGACGTTTTTGTATCTGCCTTTTTCAATGACGGTCTCCTCAAGATCGTTTATGGCGATTTCCGTTTCTTCGTTCTTTCTGCCGTCGTTTTCAATGAGCCTGTGGAAGAATTGACCCGTAAATTTCTCAACGGAAATGTCGCTTGGCTCGGCGTCGTCGAGAGCGGAATAAACGGCGTTGTAAATAAGTTTTGCATCGTCTCTTACCGTGACGATGAGGACAAGATTTTTTCTTAAATAAATGCAAGCCGAGCTTTCGGCGGCACAGGCAAGGCTCGGGTCAACGATTTTGACGGAGAAAACAAAGCTGTCGGAATTGACCGTCACCGAGCTGCGGAAGCCCGAATCGCTGAGGTCGAAGCAGACGTATTCCCTAGTTGAAATGCCGAGCTGAGAATAGTGCTTTTTGAATTCCTCGGCGGAGATAAGAGCGACCGTGAACGGTGAGGAACTTACCTCGTCAAAGCCGATTTTGTTCATTTTGTTGTCAAAGGACAGAAGCATAATATCACCGAAAGTTGAAATTGGGTATGTATTTAGTTTCGCAGAAATTATCTTTAAGTGTGGGCTCCTCCTGTGGGGGAGCTGGCGGCGTAGCCGACTGAGGGAGTAAATTCAAGTGAAAAGATAAAAGTGAAGAGTGAAAAGAAGCGGTGGCTTTGCGTTGCAAAGCATTAAAATAAAACCTTTTCTTTTCGGTATTCTCTATTCTCCTTTATCTCAAAAATAACCCCTCCGTCACTCCTCCGTCGTGCCACCTCCCCTGCAGGGGAGGCAAGAAAGTTCCTTCGCTGAAAATAACTTTTATCTGATTTTCTTCGGTACGACATTGTGTTAAGTTTGAAGAAGCTATTCAAGCCTCCCCTTGGTTGAATCAAGGGGAGGTGTCGCCTGAGCGACGGAGGGGATAAAGATAAAAGACGGAATAATGTGAAAATTCTTTCCGTATCACAAAAACAAAAAGACTGAAGCCGAAGCCTCAGTCTTAGTATGCTCAATTATTTCTTCTTTTTTGCCTTTGAAACCTTATTTACCGCAACAGCTGCCGCAGTAACAGCCGCAACCGTTCCGATTGCCGTGCCGTAAACCTTGAGCTTCATATCCTGCCTGTCGGTAACATGTCTCATGTACGGGTCAAGGCTCTTGCTCTTGAGTCCGAAATCTTTGAAATGATACATCTTGGTCTGAACGTTTTCAATATTGTTTTCATCAAGCGTGATCATTCTTACGCCCGGGCGGCAGCCGTCCGTGTAAACTCGGAAACTTGCCGTTTTGCACTGACCGAGCATGATTCCGTCAACGAAGCCGACAAAGTCGTTCATATGGTCGTGGCCGAAGAATGCGCCGAGAACATCGCCCGTCTCTTTCCATGCCGCAAACTCGCCGCCGTTGAAATCGGGAACTGCCGGAGCCTCGCCGAGATAGCCCTCAACCTGCGGCTTGAGAACATAATACTTGTCGCTGTAGGTCTTGTGACCCTGAACGCTGTCAAGTCTTTCATAGGGCTTTGCTTCCCTGAGAAGCTCATATTCCTCGGGAACGGGAATGTGCTGGAAAACGAGGGAGGGGATAGGCTTGCCGCCGTTTTTCTCAGCAAGTTCTTTAGCCGTCTTTTTATACCATTCAAGCTGATCCTCATGAACAACGTCATAGTAGGACTTTGAACGATCCTCGTAAAGATTATGGCTGTCGATGAGCCAAAGGTTGAACATATCCTTTTCGCCGTCATGCGACTTGATGATTATGTTATGGTTGCCGCAGCCGGAGATGCTGTCATCTGCATTGAATGCGTAGCAGTTTTCGTGCTCCTGATAGAGCTTGAGCTGAGTTTCAAGCGGAACGTCGCACTCACGGTCATGATTGCCGAAAACAAGGTCGAACGGGATTTCGTTGACCGACACAGGATAAGTGATACGGCTGATGATTGATCTCATCTGGCTTTCTGTTTCGGCTCTCGCATTGTCACCGAGATAGATAACAAAATCGGGCTTCAGCTCGTTAATTGCTTTCGTGAGAAGGTTGAGCGTATCGTCAACCTTTGCTGCGGCGTTGTCACTTTTCATATCATAGTAATCATGAAGATCGCCGACGAGCATAATATTAAATTTTCCGTCTTTATTAAAACGCAAGGGTTCTTGTTTCATAGATCTGCCTCCGTTGTTGTTTTATTCCATACAATTATACAACCGAGGTCGGGTGCTTGTCAATAAACATAGGCGATTATTTTGTATAATAGGTACAATAAAAACATAATTGTTGAGAAAGTTTTGTTAAGCGGCTGTCAGGACGGCAGGAGTTTCATCAGACTTACTCGATGCCCACATCGACCCGGAGGTCAGAAGAAATTATTGTTGAGCGTGAGCTCCTCCGCTGGGGGAGCTGGACACGAAGTGACTGAGGGAGTTGTCGAGCAGGGCGAGACAGAGCGGCACAGCCTATTAAGACTTAAAGAAAAATGTTTTTATCCCCTCCGTCGTCAAGGACGACACCTCCCCTTGCAACAAGGGGAGGCTGAATAAAACGTAATTTTTTTGACTTTATTTCAAGTCAGCAGAAACTTTCCAAGCCTCCCCTTATGGTAAGGGGAGGGGGACCGCTTGCGGTGGAAGGGATAAGAAAAAATTTATTTTTATATCATCTGATTCTTCCGGGCCACATTTTTGTTTGCGATGGTGGGGAAAAGATAAAGACACGACAAAGCAAAAATTTTCGATAGCCGCATCGATTCCAAACAAATTGAAACTTCCTGCCAAATCATCACTCCACCGTAACACTCTTTGCGAGGTTCCTCGGCTTATCAATCGGGCAGCCACGCTTGAGTGCCGTATAGTATGCGAGAAGCTGCATCGGAATGACCTCAAGCATCGGCATGAAAAGGTCGGGTGCGTCGGGCACGGTTATGTCGCCGCCCTCGGTCGAAACGGTTAGTGTCCTGCCGTTTCTCGCCTTGACCTCGTTGATGTTCGATATCATTTTGCTTTTCAGCTCGTCAACACAGCACAGCGCAACGGTCAGGCTGTTCTTGTCAATTAAAGATATCGTTCCGTGCTTCAGCTCGCCTGCGGCATAGGCTTCGCAGGGGATATATGAAATCTCCTTGAGCTTCAGCGACGCTTCCATTGCCGCACAGTAATCGACACCTCTGCCGATGAAGCAGATGTAGCCGGCTTGGTCGGCGATATCGGCAAACGGTTTGATTTTCTCGGGATCGGAGAGTATCGACTCGATTTTATCGGGTATCGCTTTCAGCTCCTCGACGAGCTCTGCGGCTTCACGGCGGCTTATTGCTCCGTCAGCTTCGGCAAGGCGAATCGCAAGGGCGTAAACAACGGCTAACTGAGCGGAATATGCCTTCGTCGTCGCAACGGCGATCTCTCTGCCTGCCTTAGTCAGAACAACATTTTTGCATTCCTGCGCTATCGTGCTGTTTTCAACATTTACAATGCCGATGACCTTTGCTCCTTTTTCCTGAGCTATTCTCATGGCGGCAAGCGTGTCGGCTGTTTCGCCGCTCTGACTGATGATTATAACAAGCGTTTTTTCGTCAAGATGGGGGTGCATATAGCGGAATTCCGATGCGATGACCGCCTGAGAGTGCCGCCTGAAAAGTCGTTCGCATGCGTAGGCTCCCACCGCTCCGACGTGATAAGCCGAGCCGCAGGCAACAAAAACAACATGGTCGAGCGCGTTGATTTCCGCCCTCGTCATGTGAAGCCCCTTGAATTTCAGCCTGCCTGTTTCGCCGATAAGTTCCGAGAGTGTGCGTCTGATCGCCGCAGGCTGTTCCATGATTTCCTTGAGCATGTAGTGCTTGTAGCCGAGCTTATCGGAGCTTCGTTCCGCACTTTTAAGCTTGATTTCGCTTTTTCTTATTCTACAGCCGTCAAGGTCGAAAACCTTTAACCCCTCTTTTTTCAAAAGACCGATTTCACCGTCGTTTACCCTGAAAATTCTCTCGCTCTTAGCCGCAATGGCGGAAACGTCGCTCGCGAGGTAAACGCAACCGCTTGAAACGCCCGCAAAGAGGGGACTTGACAGCTTGGCGCAAACGATGCAGTCGGGATAGTCACGGCACATTATCGCAAGGGCATACGAGCCCTTGAAGCGAGAGAGAGCCGCACCGACAGTACCTTTGAGGTCACCGTTGTAGAGATATTCAAGCATCTGAGCGATAACCTCGGTGTCAGTGTCACTTTTGAATTGAAAGCCCTTTTCGATAAGCTCCTTTTTAAGCTCGGCGTAGTTTTCGATTATGCCGTTATGCACAACGGTGAAAAGCCCGCTTTGGCTCGTGTGAGGGTGAGCATTGGCAACCGTCGGCGCACCGTGAGTTGCCCAGCGTGTGTGACCGATGCCGATTTTTCCCTTTATACCGTCCGCTTCTTCTCTTAAACCCGACGGACTGCCTACGACCTTGGCGGTTTTGAATTCTTTTCCGTCGCAAACGGCAAGACCTGCCGAGTCGTAGCCCCTGTATTCGAGCTCCTCAAGACCCGATATGATAATGTCCGCTGCGTTTTCGTCTCCGATATATCCCATGATTCCGCACATAATAAAACCCTCTGCATAATAATAGATTTACTTCTATTTTATGCAAAGGGTGATATTTTATCCTGTTTTTTCGGCTTAAATTTGCAGAGATGAATCTTGGTTCCCGTGTAGGGAAGCGAAGTGTCGGCGCGGTAGTGAATGACAGTCCGGTGGACTGTCAGAGCCGCG
>CAVGRW010000120.1:0-7611 GCA_963631735.1 Bacteroidaceae bacterium
GGGTAAACAGACAGACATTTTATTATCATTTTCAGGATATTTATGCTCTTGTCGAGTGGATGTATCAGCATGATGCCGTGGAGCTTATTGAGAGAAACAATAAGGCTATTCTTCAGGGTGAGCTCGGCACAAGGGACGATTGGGAGAGCATAATCGAGGCTTTGTTCAACTACATAGAGGAGCATCGCAACGAAATTCTCAGCGTCATCAATTCAAGAGCAATGGTCTATTTTTCAAACTTTGTTTATGAGGGCTTGAAGTCGAGTATCAGACGTATCGTCGATCTCCAGTCAAAAAATCTTGATGTCGACGAATACTATAAGAACTTCATTTCAAACTTCTATGCGATCGCTCTCGGCGGAATGGTTCAGAGCTGGCTCGAAACAAACGGCGCGGCGAGAATGTCAAGCCAGGAGCTTATACATATGCTCAATATTACCGTCACGGGAAATATCGAAGCGGCTCTTGTACGTGCGGCTAATGAAAAGAAATAAGCGATAATTTATTTGTCGCTTTGCAGGGAGGAACATTTATGAAAAACGGAAAAGTAGTTCTCAAAGCCTGCGTCTTTTCTTTCATTGCAAATTTCATACTGTTTGCGGTTAAGCTTTATATCGGACTCAGGACAAATTCAATCAGCATTTATTCCGATGCGGTCAACAATATGTTCGATTCTGTTTCGGGTGCCGTTACTTTTGCTTTTTTATATTATCTGTTGAAAAAATCGAGCGAGGGCACAAGCGGTATGCTGAAAAAGAGTGAACAGCTTTTTTCGTTTGTTATTTCCGTAACTGTGGTTGCGGCGGGATTTTATTTTGCCTATACCTCGCTTGAAAGGCTGATTTATCCGACGCCTGTGTGGTTCTCAACGCTTTATGCGGCGGTTGTTGCCGCAACGGCAGGTGCAAAGGCGGTTATGTTTTTCATTTATTCAGCCTTTGAGAAAAAGAGCGGTTCGCCCGTTGTGCGAGTCATGAAGTTTGACTGTATTCTCGATATGTTCATAACCGTTGTGTCGGTGATAACGCTTCTCGTTTCGCAATACAGCGATTACGCTATCGACGCCGTTTGCGGATTGGTTATAAGCATAATCATCTTGATTTCGGCGGCGAAAATGCTTATATCAAATGCAAAAAAGCTTATAAACTACGTTCCGTCGGCAACCCGTGATAAGGTCGGTGCCATTCTGACGGATTATTCCGACAGTTTCACCGTGAAGGAGCTTGACTATCAAAACGACGGTGATTCCGTTGTATGCTATGTGACGGCGCAATGTGAGGACAGCTCATTGCTTGAACAAATTAAGCAAAAATGTCTTGATGAGGCAAATGTATACGTCGGCTTTGTGATGAAATGATCTAAAAAGAGAAAGGATTGTTCAAATGACAAAGAAGAAAAGCAAGGGTAAGCTTGCCCTTAAAATTATAGGCATTTTCTTTATTGTATTGGCATTGTTCGTTGGAATAACAACGTTGATCACGGTTATCGGCGACAAAGCGAATACAGAAAAAGCACGGTCATTTGAAACCGTGAAATACGAAAATCAGCTTGTTCCCGAGAAGGATTCAAAAGGCAATTGGACATTTACGGCGGACAGGGATTTCAAGGTCGTTCAAATTACCGACGTACATATCGGCGGCGGTTGGATGAGCCTGAGAAAGGACGGAATGGCATTGAATGCCGTTGCCGCAATGATTACTGCCGAAAAGCCCGACCTTGTTGTTGTAACGGGTGATATCGGCTATCCCGTGCCGTTTCAGTCGGGTACATTTAATAACAAGCTTTCGGCGAAAATTTTTGCCGAGCTGATGGAAAAGCTCGGAGTTTATTGGACTCTCGGCTTCGGCAACCATGACACGGAGGCTTACAGCTACTATTCAAGAGCCGATATTTCCGATTTTTATTCCTCGGACGATTACAAATATTGTCTTTTCCAAAGAGGACCCGAGGACATTTCGGGCTACGGAAATCAGGTCATAAACGTCAAGAAATCGAACGGCGTGCTTTCTCAGTCGATTTATGTTCTTGACAGCCATTCCTACACCGACGGCGACTGGTTCGGAGTTATGTGGAAGTATGACAATATTCATCAGGATCAGGTCGATTGGTACAAGGAAAGCGTGGAATATTATAATTCCGTCAATGCCGAAACATATAAAAAGCTCGGTTTGAAAGCAGATGATACAACCGTAAAATCTACCATGTATTTCCACATTCCTTTGGTTGAATACAGAGACGCATGGTATGAATTCGCCGATAACGGCTTCAAGGATACGGAAAACGTTAAGCTCATTTACGGTACGGCAGGCGAGGGCAAAAAGGTTGTTTATCCCGGAATAGGTGAGGATAATCTCTTTGAAACAATTCAGGAGCTCGGCTCGACAAAGGGCGTTTTCTGCGGCCATGACCATAAGAATAATTTCTCGGTTGATTATAAGGGAATAAGGCTTACATACGGCTTGAGCGTTGACTATCTTGCATATCCGGGCATATATAAGCTCGGCTCGCAGAGAGGCTGTACGGTTATTGAGCTGTCTCCCGACGGCAGCTTCGATTGTCATCCCGAGAGCTATTATCAGGATAAATACACTTCGCAGTATAAAAAGGAAAATGTCACAATGCAGGAGGTCGTTCCCATCGAGCCTGTGACAGAAAAATAAATAAAGCGTTTGTATTGACAAAAATCTTTCGTGATGATAAAATAATAGCAATATTAAAAGGCAATGACGGAGAGTTTTCGAGTTGTTCGGTTTTCAGAGAGACGTCGGCAGGTGAAAGACGTCAGCCGTTATTCGGATTGTAGCTCCCGAGCCGGAGGGAAGAAAGCGTTTGCCGTAGAACCCTCCCGTAACTCTGCGTTAAGGTTTTGAGTGGTATTCTTTGAATACAAATTGAGTGGTACCGCGGGTTTTATCTCGTCTCAAGGTTTTCCTTGAGGCGAGTTTTTTATTTTTGTAAATTAACTGCATTGATATAAGGAGGAAAATTCAATGGCAAAAGATCTTGCTAAACAGTACGATCCCAAGGACGTTGAGGACAGAATATATAAATTCTGGCTCGACGGAAAGTACTTTCACGCAAAGTGCGACCCCGAGAAGAAGCCGTATACTATAGTTATACCGCCGCCGAACATCACAGGTCAGCTTCATATGGGTCATGCGCTTGACAACACACTTCAGGACATTCTTATCCGTTACAGAAGAATGCAGGGCTATGATGCTTTGTGGCTTCCCGGAACGGATCACGCATCAATCGCAACCGAGGCTAAAATCGTTGAAGCCATGCGTCAGGAGGGTATCTCAAAGGACGATATCGGACGTGAGGGCTTCCTCAAAAGAGCCTGGGAGTGGAAGGAAAAGTTCGGTGGCAGAATCATCGAACAGCTCAAGAAAATGGGTTCCTCCTGCGATTGGGACAGAGAACGTTTCACAATGGACGAGGGCTGCAGCAAGGCTGTTAAAGAGGTTTTCGTCAACCTTTACAATAAGGGACTTATCTATCGCGGCGAGCGTATAGTCAATTGGTGTCCGCATTGCCTTACTTCGATTTCGGACGCTGAGGTTGAATACGAGGATCAGGCAGGTCATTTCTGGCATCTTCGCTATCCTTTCAAGGACGGAAGCGGCTACCTTGAGCTTGCAACGACAAGACCCGAGACAATGCTCGGCGATACCGCGGTTGCCGTTAACCCGAACGATGAAAGATACAAGGACATCGTAGGCAAAACGCTTATTCTCCCGATAGTTCACAGAGAGATTCCCGTCATTGCCGATGATTATGTTGAAATGGATTTCGGTACGGGCTGTGTTAAAATTACACCTGCTCATGACCCGAACGACTTTGAGGTCGGTCTCAGACATAACCTTGAGGTTATTGATACATTCACCGATGATGCACACATCAAGCCCGAGTGGGGCAAGTATGCGGGAATGGACAGAATGGAAGCTCGCAAGGCGATTGTTGAGGACCTTGAAAAAGAGGGCGCAATCGTTAAGATCGAGGATTATTCGCACAACGTCGGCGTTTGCTACCGCTGTCACAGCTCGATTGAGCCGAAGGTTTCCAAGCAGTGGTTCGTTAAGATGGAGCCGCTCGCAAAGCCTGCCATCGACTGCGTAAAGAACGGCGAGGTCAAGTTTGTTCCCGAGCGTTTCGACAAGACATATTACCATTGGATGGAGAACATCAAGGATTGGTGTATTTCCCGTCAGCTTTGGTGGGGTCACAGAATTCCTGCATGGTACTGCGACGAGTGCGGCGAGGTCGTTGTTTCCAAGGAGACACCGACGGTTTGCCCGAAGTGCGGCTGCACGCACCTCACACAGGATCCGGATACGCTTGACACATGGTTCTCTTCCGCTCTTTGGCCGTTCTCGACCCTCGGCTGGCCGGACAAGACACCCGAGCTCGCACATTATTTCCCGACAAGCACGCTTGTTACGGGCTATGATATTATCTTCTTCTGGGTTGCAAGAATGATATTCTCATCTGTTGAGAATATGCACGAGAGACCGTTTGACACCGTATTCATTCACGGTATTGTCCGTGACGCACAGGGCAGAAAGATGTCCAAGTCGCTCGGCAACGGTATTGATCCGCTTATTGTTATTGACGAGTACGGCGCAGATGCACTCAGATTTACTCTTGCAACGGGCAACAGCCCCGGAAACGATATGCGTTTCTCCGACGAAAAGGTAGGCGCAAGCCGCAATTTTGCTAATAAGCTTTGGAATGCTGCGAGATTTATTCTCATGAATCTTGGTGAGGACGAAAAGGCTCCGCATATTCCCGATGATCTTGCTCTTGAGGACAAGTGGATTCTCAGCCTGTTCAACAAGCTCACAAAGGAAGTTACGGACAACCTTGACAAGTTTGAGCTCGGTATCGCCGTTCAGAAGCTTTACGATTTCATTTGGGACGTATTCTGCGATTGGTATATCGAGATTTCAAAGATAAGACTTAATTCGGGCGATGAGAAAGCGGCTCAGACGGCAAGAGACATGCTCGTTTACATCATGTCGAACACGCTCAAGCTTCTTCACCCGTTCATGCCGTTTATCACGGAGGAAATTTGGCAGACCTTGCCTCACGACGGCGAGTCAATAATGATTTCCGAGTGGCCTGTTTATAAAGAAGAATATAACTTCAGCGTTGAGGAGCAGGAGATGGACAGAATCATGGAAGCTGTCCGTGCTATCCGTAACCGCAGAGCGGAAATGAATGTTCCGCCGTCAAAGAAGGCTAAGTATTACATCGCAACGGCTCATAAGGATACGTTTGAAAAGGCAGGTATCTTCATGCAGAGACTTGCTTCATGCTCGGAAGCCGAGATAGGCGACAGCTTTGAGATTGACGACGCAGTTTGTATCGTTACGACAGACGCCAAGATTTATATTCCGCTCGGTGAGCTTGTTGATTTTGAAAAGGAAATCGCAAGACTCAACAAGGAGAAGGAAAAGGTTCTTAAAGACCTCGAGTTTATCGACAAGAAGCTTAATAACGAAAACTTCGTTGCAAAGGCTCCGAAGGCTGTTGTTGACGGTCAGCGTGAAACCGCTCAGAAGCTCCGTGACAAGATCGCCATGATTGACGAGAGCATAGAGAAATTTCAAAAGTAAGTATTAAAATCAACCTCCTCATGTATATCTTGGGGAGGTAATGATTTAGTGGGTTGTCGGTGCGATAAATAAACGAACCGTAGGGGTCGATGACCACATCGACCCAAGGTCAGAAGAAAATTCTGCCTAGCGTGGGCTCCTCCTACGGGGGAGCTGTCGGCGCAGCTGACTGAGGGGTTTACTTAAAGTCAGGTAAAAATTGCTTTGAGCATGGGCTCCTCCTTTGGGGGAGTTGTCGAGCGTAGCGAGACATGAGACTGCCCGTTGTGGCAGATATTAAAGATACTTTGAAACATAAAATAAAAGAGTGATACCATGAATTATAACGAAGCATTGAATTTCATACATTCGAGGGACAAGTTCGGAAGCCGTCCGGGCATGGAGCGTATTGAAGCGCTGTGCAGTGCCTTTGACAATCCGCAGGATAAGCTTAAATACGTTCATGTTGCGGGAACCAACGGCAAAGGCTCGACGTGTCATATGATAGCCTCCGTGCTCTCCGAGAGCGGCTACAAGGTCGGACTGTTTACGTCTCCGTTCGTTGTCGATTTCCGTGAGAGAATTCAGATAAACGGCGAGATGATTTCGCAGGCTGATTTGGCGGAAATCATTTCCGAGGTCAAGCCCGTAGTCGAAAATCTTTCAAAGCAGGGGATTGAACCGACGGAGTTTGAGATTATCACAATTACGGCTTTTCTTTATTTTCTCAGGCAGAATTGCGACATCGTTGTGCTTGAGGTCGGTCTCGGCGGACTTCTCGACTCAACGAATATAATTAAGAAATCCGAGGTCAGCGTTATAACCTCGATCTCGCTCGACCATACGAATATCCTCGGCGACACGCTTCTTAAAATTGCCGAGCATAAGTGCGGCATTTTTAAAGAGGGCGGCAATGTTGTCGGCTATCCTCAGCCCGATTTTGCCGTTGAACGCTTCATTAAGGATAAGGCAAAGAAGAAAAACTGCAAGTATTATCCGCATGAACTGAGCAAAATTCGCCTTGTGCGTGAAGAAATTGACGGCTCGACGATAATCTATGCAGGCTGTACATTCAAAATACCGCTGACGGGCAAGCATCAGCTTTATAACTTTGCGACAGCGGTTGCTGCAATCAATGTGCTCAAGCAGAACGGCTGGATCGTTACATATAAGAGCCTGATTGACGGTATCTCTAAGGTCAGAGTTCCTGCAAGGACGGAGATTATTTCACATTCGCCGCTGACGATAATTGACGGCGGACACAATGCCGAGGGCGTTGATGCACTTTGCAATACGCTTGTAAAATTCTGCGCAAACAGAAAAATTATCGCTGTTTTCGGAATGATGAAGGACAAGGACTACGGCTATGCCGTCAAGAAGCTTGCCCCGCTTTGCGAGAGAATTTATACGACCGAAGCATCAAATCCGAGAACTCTTGACGCAAAGTCGCTCGCAAAAGAGGCGAAGCAGTATTGCAAGAAGGTTCGCCCCGAGCCTAACCCCGAAAAGGCTTATAATAAGGCTTTGAAAAAGGCGAAGGACGATGACGTTGTTTTAGTCTGCGGCTCGCTTTATCTCGCTTCGGACGTTAAAAAGTTTATTAAGTGACATCACTTTACAAAAAGAAATTATTTTCTTAACCACGCTTCAACAAAATATTTTCGGACAATCCTTTATCCTATTGGGTAAGGGATTGTTTTTTATAATTTGATATGCAGATTGAAGAAAAAATCAAAGGAGCGATAAATGTATAATCAGTAGGGGTCGATACCAACAAATACACAAGGTAAGAAGAAGTTTACGAAGGCTTCCCCTTGAGGGGAAGCTCGTCGTAAGACGGTGATGAGGTGGAAAAGTTCGAGTCTGATTTCATGAAAATCAATATGATGAAATTCTACCACCTCATCCGAGCGGCGCAATTTCCCCTCAAGGGGAAGGCTGATTAAATGTCAGCATTTCAATCACAAGCAATAAAAAGGGGGTATTCTTATGCCTGTAAAAATTATAGCGACAG
>CAVGRW010000121.1:0-7576 GCA_963631735.1 Bacteroidaceae bacterium
CACGCTCCGGCTCTGAACGTCCACCGGACGTTCATTCACTACCGTCGCGCCGCTTCGCTACCCTCAAGGGGAAGCCTTGGTAAATTTCTTTCTCTCTGCAAGTACACATTAACTCCTGATACTGTTCTTGAGTATAAAAATTAAAAGATATCGAACTTTCACATTAACCAACCTACAACTACACGGTGATACTATGGCAGACGAAAAAATTGCAAACAGAACAGCGGTTGCGCTCGGCAACTTCGACGGTATGCACGTCGGTCATATGGCTGTGCTTGAAGCGGCGAAAAGCTTCCGAAAGGACGGGCTTGTTCCCGTTGCCGTGCTCTTTGACGAGCACAGCATGAAAGCAATAACCGGCACTGCGCCGCCGATGCTGATGACCGTCGGCGAGCGAAACGAATTTATAATCAAAAACGGGCTTAAAACCGAAACGATTATATTCAATGAAATTAAAAATCTTTCTCCCGAGGATTTTGTCGAAAAAATTCTTGTCGGCAGGCTCGGTGCAGGTGCAGTCTGCTGCGGCTACAACTATCGCTTCGGTAAAAATGCGGCAGGTACGGCCGAGACAATGTGTGAAATCTGCGGCAAGCTCGGCATTGAGTGCAAAATCGCAGGTGAGGTTGACGTTGCAGGCTATGCCGTCAGCTCGACTCAGATACGAAGCTTTATAGAAAACGGGGAAGCCGAAAAGGCAAACGAAATGCTCGGTCATAAATTCGGTTTTTCCTCACCCGTTATCGACGGTGACAAGCGGGGCAGAAGGCTCGGCTTTCCAACGATAAATCAGGAGCTTCCGCATGAGCTTGTGCTCCCGAAATTCGGAGTTTACCGAACCGATGTTACCGTTGAGGGCAAGCATTACAAGGGCGTAACGAACATAGGCAGACGCCCGACCGTCGGAACGGAAAAGGTTCTCAGCGAAACTTATATAATTGATTTTCACGAAAGCATTTACGGCGAGAGCGTCGATATCCGCCTGATAAAATTTATCAGACCCGAGAGGAAATTTGCCTCCTTCGATGAGCTTGCGCGTCAAATAAAAAACGATGCAAAGGAGTGCGCCGATGTATAACAATTGGAACGAGCTGAAAAATGACTGCCACGACTGCAATAAATGCGAGCTCGGAGCAACGAGAACAAATCTTGTTTTCGGCGTAGGCAATGAAAATGCCGAGGTGCTTTTCATCGGCGAGGGTCCGGGCGAACAGGAGGATCTCAAGGGCGAACCGTTTGTCGGCAGGAGCGGACAGCTTCTCGACAAGTACCTTGACGCAATCGGACTTGACAGAAAAAAGAATATTTACATAGCTAACATGGTCAAATGCAGACCGCCGCACAACCGTGACCCCAAACCTGAGGAGCAGAATGCCTGCATCACATGGCTTCGGGAACAGGTAAGACTCATGCGTCCGAAAATCATTGTCTGCGTCGGAAGAATTTCCGCGCAGCGTCTTATCGGACCCGATTTCAAGGTTACGAAACAGCACGGCGAATTTATCGAAAAGAACGGCGTGCTCATGATGGGCACATTCCACCCCGCCGCCTTGCTTCGCAACCCAAACAACAAGCCTCAGGCGCTTGAGGATTTTCTCAGGTTGAGAGATAAAATCAATGAAGTATGTGAGCATACATACTGAGTTTGTGAGAGGAGAAATCACATGAAAAAGGTACTTTCAATTCTTGTGGCGGCAGTTATGCTTTTTGCGAGCTTTGCAGTCGGCATTTCTGCGGAAAAATCGACCCCGTCGCTTCGTTTCAATGCGGACGGAAAATTCAGAATTCTGCAGGTTGCAGACCTTCAGGACAACGCAGTTCTCAATCCCGTTGCCAAGGATTTTCTTAAGGCGGCAATTGAAAATGAGAAGCCCGATCTCATCGTCCTTACAGGCGATAACTTTGCAGGCTACAAAACGGGCACAAATATTTGTCACACCATCGACAAGTCGCTTGCAAAGAAAGCGATAAACGAGTACATGTCTATCTTTGAGAAGTACGGTATCCCCGTAACAATGGTTCCGGGCAACCACGACGATGACGACATCAAACTCACCAAGGAAGAGGAGCTTGCAATGTACGAAAAGTACAATTGCTTCATCGGATACGACGCAGACCCCGAGATGTACGGTTGCGGCACTCACAATATCCCGATTTATTCCTCAAAGAATGCTTACAAGCTTGCATATAACCTTTGGATGTTCGATTCAAACACATATGACGAGGAGCTCGGCGGCTACGACTATGTTCACGACGATCAGGTTGAATGGTATGTGAACAAGTCAAATGAGCTCAAAGCCGCAAACGGCGGAAAGGTTGTTCCGTCAATGGTATTCCAGCACATCATCGTTAAGGAAATCTACGACATCATTGAGGAATGTCCGGCAGGTACGCCGAACTCAATGGAGAGAGACGGCAAGACCTACAAGTTCAAGGACGAGAACTACAAGACAGGCAACTTCAAGGAGTGGCCCTGCCCGGGAACAAGACCGAGCAAGCAGTTCGGTGCAATGGTCGATCAGGGCGACGTTGTTGCAATGTTCTTCGGTCACGACCACAACAACTCGTTTGAGGTAAACTACAAGGGCATCGACCTTGTTGCAACCCCCGGCTTCACTTTTTCAAGCTACGGCAACGAGGATAAGGGCTTCAGAGTTATTGACCTTGACGAGAGCGACACCTCCACATATGAAACACACATTGTTCAGTGGCAGGATTATTACGGCTCAAGCAAAATGGCAATGAACCACTACAACATGTATGCACAGGAGAACAGCGGTTGGGTTAAATTCATCTCGGCTCTCAAGTATCTCCCGTTCGCACTTATCAAGGCTCTTTTCGGATATATATTCTGATTAAATTAAAAAACATCGGCTCGGTTTTCTTGTAATGTTAAACATAGAAACTTTGCATGGCAGCAAACGAGCCATATGTTTTTGTGCACAGCTTCGGCTGTGCACTTTTTTGTTTTTATCAGGAAATTCTACAAATTATGCTGGATTTTTCACATTTATGATGATATAATAATTGTGCGACACTAAAAAATATACCAACTATATTGCAAGAGTGGTGTTTTGATAAAAACACCGGCTCTGCTTTAACATTCTTGCAATGTTGGTATCGTTAGTGTCGCAGCTACTGAGCCATGTGTTTTTTGTGCGTGGCTTCGGCTGCGCACTTTTTATTTATGGGGGAATTTAAATGGACTTTTCCGAAAAAATCAGGACGGCAAGACTTGCCAAAAAGCTCACTCAGCAGGAAATCGCCGACGCATTGAAGCTTGACCGTTCCACAATTGCACATTACGAAAACGGAACGGGCAAGCCGCATTTTGACAATGTCCGCAAGCTATGCGAACTGCTCGACCTTACATATGAAGAAATTTTCAGCGAATAAAATAAAGCCATAAATTACGGATCGCTCTGTAATTTATGGCTTTTGTCTTTATTTATTTTGCAAGCTCGGTATATGCCTTTGATACGCTGCTTGCGACGTGTTTTCCGAGCGAAACGAGCTCGTGATAATGGTCAAATGCAAGCGCCATGCAATAGTCGTTATCGGGAACAATGTAGCCGACAGCGTCATTCATCAATCCGAAGCATATCAGCTCGTCGTTATCGAAAATCTCAGTGGCGTTCGGGTATTCATAATCCTTGCCCGAGTACGAATCGGAAGCTGTCAGCGAAGTACCGCCGTAAATAATATCGGGGCAAATTTCGCCCGGGGCTGTAACCGCCTTGAGCGAGTCACCAAACTCCATATAGCCGACCTCGGTAGAAATCTCATAGCTGTCCGCCGTCTTGATAACCTCGTAATTCGCCATCTTCAGTTTGCCTGCCATGAGGATAAACGGATTGGTAACGGGCACTCTAACCTCTTTCATTCTGATATTGAAAAACGGCTTGACCTCGGTATCCTGAACAGGCGTCCAGCCCTCGCACCAAAGAGTGTATTCGCCGCCGTTCTTTTCGGCGATCTCGGTCTCACGCTTAATTTTCTCCTCGTCATAGAGGAGCTTATTCTGCTTTATCTGCGCTTCCGTAAGGTTAACGGAAAGCGCCATTTTTGCAATTTCGTGACCGTAGCGCATGGACTGCTCCCAACGTCGGTTGAAATCCTGCGAATCGTTTGTCAGTCCCCTTGCCATGTAAATTCCAGCAATCGCTCCGTTAAAGAACATGCAGTTGAAGCCTGCTTTTGAGATAAGCTCGTCCATGTAGTAAACATAGTCGCCGCTGACCTCACGACCGCTGCTCTGTCCGTCGCTTGTCGGCAGACCCGCAACGTCGGGATGAGCCGCAATATTTACGATTTTAGTTGCCCTTGCGCTCTTGTTGAACGGCGTAAAAGTCATAACCGTCATGTCCGTAAGCATCGCAGACGCCGATGAACGGTTCTTGTTCGTGAAATAGCCCTCGCCGATGTCTTTTCTCGAAATCGTCAGCTTGCCCTCGGTCATGCTCTTGCACGCTTCAAGCATTGCGTCGGAGACATTATCGAAAAGGAAATCCATATAGTGCTTGTCCGTGCCCTGCTCAACCTCGCCGAGACCCGTTTTAAGCTTAAAAATATTAGGAATAAGCTTACCGAAAAGGTTCGTCCAAATGCCCTCGGTATCAATTCCGCTGTGGCAATGGGTCGAAGCAACATTTATCGTTGCAAAATTAAATTTTCCGTCCGATTTTTCAACAAGTCGGCGTCGAATTTCTTTGATATCGCCGTTCGTCATGCCGATACAGTCAATCGTCGCAAAAACGGAAATTCCCCGTCCGCTCGAATCGTCAACGGCGATAACACGGGCTTTCATATCGTCGATTATGCCCTCGACCTTGTTGGTAAACCAATTCTCCGCCATTATGTAACCGCCGATGTAATATCGGTGCTCCTGCCAATCGTCGGGTATAAGGCTGACGCTGTTGTAGCCGAGCCGCCAACAGGCATTCTGCGACGGAGCGGAAAGAAAAGTGTCGTTGCCCTTATAAAAATCGTGGCTTTCGTAATCATCCTCGGCAATAAAGTTTTTGCCGTCGGGCAGGGTCGAATTTATCGCCCCGAGAGCGGCGGAAATAGCCGTTCCTAGCGCACCCGTTCCTATTCTCTGCCAAAAGCTCTGAGCCGCAAAAACAGAAGTAAAGTTAGCACCGATAATCAGGGCGCAGGAAAGCAAAATTGCAATTCCTCTTTGCATTATTTTTTTCATGAATTCCCCTCCGAAAGCTTATTTAAAAAGAGTACAGCCTGCCGCCTTGAACTGCTTGATTTTTTCTTCAAGCAACTCCTTAGTGCAGTCAAATTTTTCGGCAATGCAGTCTATGCACAAAAATTCAGTTGAACCGCGGTTAATTAACTTTTTTGTGAGACCGATATCGTTGCCGCTGAGCTCCTTGCCGCATTTTTTGCAGTTGCTCATTATCTGTCAACTACCTTTGCACGGTAAACAACGCAAGCGTGAGCAGGAAGATTTGCACCTACGGTGTCGTTGACGGGCTTTGAGACTTCGCCTGTCCAAACGTCGGTCAGCTCAAGCGATTTGCCCGTGCAGAATCCGAGACCCACTGCGTCAAGCGTGAAGCACTCGTAATGCTCGTTATCCGTAAAGTTGAAAAATCCGATTGCGAGATCGCCGTTTTCAAGGTGTCTTACAATAACGGGCATATGGTCGGGGTACCAGCTGTAAAGCGGTTCGTCACCCTTTCGCTCGTTGTTGATAATTCTGTTTCCGTCAACGAAGTACGGCTGTCTGTATGCCGCATCCTGGTCAATTCTGATAAGCTCCTTATTTTTGAGAATAGCCATAGCTTCCTCATCGGCTTCTCTGAGGTCACAGCCGATAATAAGCGGAGAGCCCATCATTGCCCAAAAAGCAAAATGAGTTTTGTATTCCTCGGTCGTGCAGCCCTTGAGACCGACATGACCCTTGCCTTTCATACCGACAACGAGCATGTCCATATCGTTGAAGCAGCCGCAGCCGTTATATTCTGCAACCTTGTACTGCGAAAGTGAAAGCTCCTTGATTGACTCCCATGTGTCAAAGATATCGCCCGTCGAACGCCATGTGTGTGCGCCCGTTTCCTTGATCCATGTCTTTGTGTTCTCGCTTCCCCATGAGCAGGCGGCGAAAAGAATATCCCTGCCGCAATTGGCAAGAGCGAGACCCATTCTCTTATAAAGCATGTGGCCGTAGGTCGTAAACGGGTGATAGCAATAGTCATATTTGAGGTAATCGACACCCCACTCGGCGAAGCACTTTGCATCAATAAATTCATGGTCAAGGCTTCCCGGATAAGCGGCGCAGGTCATTGTTCCGGCGCAGGAATACATGCCAAACTTCAAGCCCTTTGAATGAATATAGTCGGAAACGTACTTCATACCGTGAGGGAATTTTTCGGGATCGGGAACGATTTCGTTCTTCTCGTTTCTTTCTCTGAGGCTCCAGCAATCGTCAATAATAACGTATTCATAGCCGCAGTCCTTGAGTCCGCTCTCAACAATAAAATCGGCAGTTTCCATAACTACCTTTTCGTTTATATGCTCCGCAAAAGTGTTCCATGAGTTCCAGCCCATGGGAGGTCTGTTTATTACCATAATTTTAAGCTCCTTTTTGTTTGGTAAAAAAATTATATCAATTAAAAAAGTTACTGTCAACCAAAAGCGAAAATTATTCCGTCTAAAAATTTCAGAAAGAAATAAATTCTTAAATTTTCTTAATTTTCTATATTCGCATTAACTCAATTGCTTCATTTGATATAATAACAAGAGAAATTTAAAGGCTGAGGATTATTATGAAAGAATATATTATCAGGGAGACTGACGATTTCTTGTCACTTTCCACCCTTTTCCACGAGAGCGGAATGGGTGTTAATATTGAAGAACGTATGCCGGACAGAGTAATCAAAATGTGGCGCATGGACAATGCGCTGACGGGAGAGCTCATGGCGGCAGTTACTCTTGAAATCCGTGACGGCGCATATTCCTTGGGCGACATCGCCGTGCGTAATACCGTTCAAGCCAAGGGCTATGGAAGAATTATGCAGTCGATTGTTTTTGACGAGGCTAAGAAGCTCGGGGTCAAAGAAATTTGGGCTTGCGCCAAGGAACCCGAATATTATATTCACTGCGGATGGGAAAGAATGGAATGGGAAAACTCCCCGAACATTGCCGTTTACTGCTCAACCTGCGAAAAACGAGGAACCGCCTGTCACCCCCAGCTGATGAAATACAAGCTTTAAATATATATATTTCGCCCGTACCTAAAAGGTGCGGGCTTTTTTGCGATCATATTTTTATTCTCAGCAATCAATTGTCTATAGCCGTGGCATGATTATTAGAAATCAATCTTGAACTCGTATTTCCTTCAAATTCGGCAACGCATTCTTCTCCGTGATTGACCGAAGCATTTCCGCAAAGCCCTGCGGAGCTTTTATCTGATACTGCATATGATTAAAACCTTCAAAAATCGGGAAATTACCTTTTGGGTACGCCTTCATGACTGCTGCTCTGTATTTAAAATGCTCCTCGGCACTGCCGAATTCAAAATATGTTTTTTCCTGCATTTTTTCCGACAAAGACGGAAACG
>CAVGRW010000122.1:0-7536 GCA_963631735.1 Bacteroidaceae bacterium
C
This sequence comes from Bacteroidaceae bacterium, assembly GCA_963631735.1. Classification (GTDB taxonomy): domain Bacteria; phylum Bacillota; class Clostridia; order Oscillospirales; family Acutalibacteraceae; genus CAG-488. Next base: position 2 of record CAVGRW010000122.1, read on the forward strand.
AGCATCAATCCTGCTTCTTAAGGAACAGCTTGACGATGTGCTTGAAACGCTCACGCCCCGTGAGGCAAAGGTGCTTGCGCTGAGATTCGGTCTTGAGGGCGGACATCCACATACTCTTGAGGAGGTCGGCAAGGAATTTGACGTTACACGTGAACGTATCCGTCAGATCGAGGCGAAGGCTCTCAGAAAGCTCCGCCACCCCAGCAGAAGCAAAAAGCTCAAGGACTTCCTTGATTAATCAAATATAAAAAGGAAAGCTATAATTCACAGCGATGTGAGTTATAGCTTTTTTCTGTTTATAGATGAAGCGTAAAAAAATTCCCCCGATGATTTGATCATCGGGGGAATCGTGTCTTATGACTTGTGGCAGGAACCTTTCATTGCACAGTTAGCACAGTTGCAACCGCAGGAGGATTTGCCTTTTTTCTTATCTCTCACCAAGCCCACAATTATCAAGGTGACAATAAGCGCAAGCACAAGGCATATAATAATGGTTACAATATTTTGTGAAATCCATGAAATCATAATATCAGTTCCTTTCACATGGGATTATTATTTTTTGATCTTTACGTTCTGCGAGAGCTTTGTTGCCTCGGTGTACTTCTTGAAGAAGAGCATATAGATCATACCGACGAGGATTGCCGCCGCAACGATGATTCCGATAACGTTTGCCTTGCCGACAAAGATGTTGCCGAACTGAGTTATCATAAGAGCGATGCAGTATGCAAAGCCGCACTGGTAAGCGATTGCGAACCATGTCCACTTAGCGTTGTTCATCTCACGCTTGATAGCACCGATTGCTGCGAAGCAGGGAGCGCAAAGAAGGTTGAATACGAGGAATGAGTATGCTGTGATACCTGTGAAGGCTGCTGCGATGTTGCTGTAAACAGTTCCGTCTCCGCCGCCGTAGAGGATACCGAGTGTACCGACGATGTTTTCCTTTGCAACAAGACCTGTGATCGATGCAACAGCTGCCTGCCAATTGCCCCAGCCGAGAGGTCTGAAGATTACTGCGATTACGCTGCCGATCTTTGCAAGGATCGAAGAGTCGATCTCTTCCTCGGAAAGCATTCTGAATGTTCCGTCAACAACACCGAAGTATGTTGTGAACCAAACGAAGATTGTTGAAAGAAGGATAATTGTACCTGCCTTCTTGATGAATGACCAGCCACGCTCCCATGTTGAACGGAGAACGTTTGAAACTGTCGGCCAATGGTAAGCCGGAAGCTCCATAACGAACGGAGCAGGATCGCCGGAGAAGATTTTTGTCTTTTTAAGCATGATACCCGAGCAGATGATTGCAAGCATACCGATGAAGTAAGCCGAAGTTGAAACAATAGCCGAACCTCCGAAGAGTGCGCCTGCGATCATTCCGATGAACGGAACCTTAGCCGAGCAGGGAATGAATGTTGTTGTCATGATTGTCATACGACGGTCACGTTCGTTTTCGATGGTTCTTGAAGCCATGATACCCGGAACGCCGCAGCCTGTACCGATAAGCATCGGGATGAAGGATTTACCGGAAAGACCGAACTTTCTGAAAATACGGTCAAGAACGAAGGCGATACGTGACATATAGCCACAGCCTTCAAGGAATGCAAGGAGAAGGAAAAGAACGAGCATCTGCGGAACGAAACCGAGAACTGCGCCGACACCGGCTACGATACCGTCAAGGATAAGTCCCTGAAGCCAGTCAGCAACATTGCTGTTCTCAAAAGCGTTTCCGATGAGTGTCGGAATACCCGGAACCCATACGCCGTAGTCAGCGGGATCGGGCGCGTCAAAGCCATTTTCACTGAGATAATTAACAGCCTCGAGGTAAGTCATACCGACTGTTGAATCCTCATCTGCATTTGCAGGGATCTCACTGTAGTAAGCTGTCATGTCATTGATAGCGAGTGTTTCCTCGTCCTCAACGCCGATAACTGCCGACTGCTTATCAGTCTTAAAGCTCTTGAGCTCTGCAATTGTCTTGTCTGCATTGAAGTCCTCAGCCTCTGTATCGAAGTCAACGAATGCCTGAGCAGCTTCTGTTGCATTTGTATATTCATCGTTCTTTTCGTTGTAAGCAGATGAACCGATTCCGAAGAGGTGCCAGCCGTCACCGAACACTCCGTCGTTCATCCAGTCTGTTGCGGGAGCACCTACGCCGACCATTGCAATCCAGTAAACAAGGAACATGATAACGGCGAAGATCGGAAGACCGAGCCAACGGTTTGTAACAACACGGTCGATTTTATCCGATGTTGAAAGCTTACCGACATTCTTCTTCTTGTAGCAAGCCTTGATGATTGAGGATATGTAGATATATCTCTCGTTTGTGATGATGGACTCTGCGTCATCGTCCATCTCTTCCTCGGCGGCCTTGATATCGGTCTCGATATGATCCATAACAGCCTTGTCTATGTTAAGATTTCCGAGTACCTTATCGTCACGCTCGAAAATCTTGATGGCGTACCATCTCTGCTGTTCCTCCGGCATATTGTGAACAGCCGCTTCCTCGATATGAGCGATAGCGTGCTCAACGCAGCCTGAGAAGGTGTGCATCGGAACTGTCTTGCCGTTCTTTGCAGCGTCGATAGCTGCTTCCGCTGCTTCGTGAATTCCCGTTCCCTTAAGGGCAGAAATCTCAACTACCTTGCAGCCGAGCTGACGTGAAAGCTCCTGAATGTTGATTTTATCACCGTTCTTCTTAACAACGTCGATCATGTTGATTGCAACTACAACCGGAATTCCAAGCTCTGTGAGCTGGGTTGTAAGATAAAGGTTTCTCTCAAGGTTTGTACCGTCGATGATGTTAAGAATTGCATCGGGGCGCTCGCCGATAAGATAATTTCTTGCAACAACCTCCTCCAAGGTGTACGGAGAAAGTGAATAAATACCCGGAAGGTCGGTGATGATAACGCCGTCATGCTTCTTGAGCTTACCTTCCTTTTTCTCAACCGTAACGCCGGGCCAGTTACCAACGTACTGATTTGAACCTGTCAGCGCATTGAACAACGTGGTTTTACCGCAGTTCGGGTTACCCGCAAGGGCAATACGTAAATTCATACCAAATTCCTCTCTTTCAATTAGCTTATGCTAATCGTAATTTCTAAAAATAGGGGTCTGACCCCTTTTTGTTTTTAGTTAAGCAGAATTACTCAACCTCAATCATTTCTGCGTCGGCTTTTCTGAGTGAAAGCTCATAACCGCGGACATTAACTTCAACGGGATCTCCGAGCGGAGCAACCTTACGAATATAAACCTCAACGCCTCTGGTGATGCCCATGTCCATGATTCTGCGCTTAACTGCGCCCTCTCCGTGGAGCTTAACAACCTTGACTGTTGAGCCAACCTTTGCTTCCTTTAAAGTTTTCATCTGCCTCATCCTCCTTAATATTTTACAGATTATTTGAAATACCGTTTTCTCGGTATTCGATTACGGTTCAGATCATTATTTTTCTTGCCATTTCTTCGCTTATTGCGACTCTGGCTTCCTTCACGTTGACGATAACGTTACCGCCGAGCGTGTTAATGACCATTACGTTTCCTCCGACGACAAATCCAAGGTTTTCAAGATGTTTCTTGACTTCCGGGCTTCCGCCGATTTTTTTGATGGTGTTCATTTCACCGACATCTGCAAGTGCCAAAGGCATCATAGCTAATCCCTCACTTTCGCCGGTTAGTTTTGACTAACCGAAGGCTTTAAATAAGGTTAGCTCTCGCTAACTAAAAATATATTATCGCCAAAAGGCAAAAATGTCAATATAAAAATGAATTTTTTTGGTTTTTGCGACGATATTTGTCAGTATGAACAAACGGTTAGCTGAGTCTAACTAAAATACTATTTATTTTGTGTATTCGGAATAAGAAAGATAATTATAACTGCGCTTGAATTTGTTTGATTGTTGTGATATAATATTTACAGTGTAATTTTGGAGGCTTTATTATGCATTTACAGGAATCCGGAGAGATGTATCTCGAAACTATATATATTCTTTCAAAGAAAAGCAGCGCTGTCAGGTCGCTTGATGTTGCCGAATATATGGGCTTTTCAAAGCCGAGTGTATGCCGTGCAGTCGGATTGCTCAAAAGCGGCAACTATATCCTCGTTGACAAGGACGGTTATATAACTCTGACCGCCGACGGACTTTATGTTGCAAAGAAGATCTATGAACGCCATACCGTTCTGACGGATTTCCTTGTAAAGCTGGGCGTTGATTCGAAAATTGCCGCCGAGGACGCATGCAAGATCGAGCATGATATCAGCGATGAATCGTTTGCGGCTATCAAGTCCCATTTCCCGAAAAACTAAGTCAATATATGCTTTAATATATTATAATATGTATAAAAAAACCTACCGCAGAGTTCAAAACTGCGGTAGGCGTTTTTTTGTTTGATTTTTATTCCCATGAGAACGTTACGGACTTCTGCGCTCTGTTGACAACGTAGCCGTCACCGTTTGCAAATTTGATCTGACGTTTTCTCTTTGATGCGTTGTGCTCGATTTCGGTGCAATTTTCAAGTCCGCCGATAAAGGCGTCCATCATTTCTTCTTCGGTGAAATAAATCGTTGCGCTTACTCGAAGAACCTGAGTCGATTCGGCTGTATATCCGAGTGCGTCAAGCGCACCGGGCTTAAATCCTGTGAGCCACCATGAATACTGCTTGCTGCGATGGAAGAACATTGTGTCGTTCTTATACATTGTAAGCTCCATTTGCATGAGCATTTCATCGTCGGCACACTTATAGAACTTTCTTCCGTCTGCATCAACGAGCTCATCATCGTCGAAGTCACGGTAGTAGAGGCCGATCTCGCAGCCGTTGAGGACTGCGCCGTACTGACCCTTCCAAAGCTGTACCATCCATTCCATGCCACCGTAATCAAAGAAGATACGGCTTGTATCGAAGTTACATAAGATCAGCGGTGCGGCTACGTCATAAAGATATGTATAGCCGAAGGTTCTCTGCCACGCGTAGGTTGAAGCATAGAAAGCGCCGTCCTTTGCGTCGTACGAGAAACCGAGGAGACCTGAACCGTCCGTGTTTGTAACCTTGCCGGTAGCAACATCATAATAAAAATCGCCGATAATATGGATTCTTCCTTCGCCTGTCTGAGAGGGGAATCTGTCAATAATTCCTGCCGAGAATTGGAGAATATAAAGCGCATCGGTTGATGTAACCTTGCCGTCAAGGTCAACATCGGCGGCAACGAGCTCTTCCTTGGTGAGGGTGTCGGCACCCGTGCAGTATCTTACGATTGAAAGTGCGTCGAACGAGTTAACCGAGCCGTCGCTGTTAGCGTCACCGGGGGTGTTGGCAACAGCCGAAGAGGAGGTTGCCATACATGTCATTGTCGCGGCAACGACCGACAGAGAAACTATTGCACATATAATTTTCTGAAAAGCCTTCATTTCCGTGTCCTCCTGTTAATCAGAGTGATTTCTTTATTCCGACGATGTATTGAAGAATATACAGTGCGTCGGCTGAGTTTATTTTTGAGTTGCCGTCAATATCACCGAGACCGATCTGCGTCGGACTGAGGGTAATTGAACCTGTTGCATATTGGAGAAGGTTCAGTGCATCGTAGGCGTTGATTTTCCCGTCAAGGCTTACATCGCCTTTGGAGAATTTTGTTTCGGTAACAAATGTTACTTTAAACGGAGCCTTTTGACCGCAGAACGTTATATAAAGAGTATCGTCGGTCGGCAATACTTCATTTGTGTCCTCGGGGATAGACCAGCTGAGACAGGCGTTTGGAGCTTCAACTGTCTGAGTTGCGGAATTGTTATAGGTTGCTTTTATGATCGTACCGGTAAGGTCGTATTTGGTCATTTCAACGTCCTTGCCTATTCCATAGTTCCATTCAACGCCGACAGCAAGCTTTGTCTTGGGTGTTCTGACGATGCTTATTTTTGTCACGGATGCAAAATAGACCTCATAAAGAGCATAAACTCCGTCAAAGCTGTCACAGTAAATACGAATTGTATTTTTGCCTGCCTGCCATGTGCCGGAGTTGCTTTTCGCATACATGTTGGGACCTACGGCGCTTTTTTTATACTCAACGGTTTTGTTGTTATACGAAATCGAAGTACCCGACAAATTGAGTTCGCCCTTCATCAGGATGATTTCGCCGTTCTTTGAATACATCCAATCGACACCCTGATAAAATGTCGTGTTATCGGGTTTGTGTACAACCTGGGAATTGACTGCCGAGGTCGGTATCACAAGGCACGAAAGCATAATAACCATTGCAAGCATTACGGCGCACAAAGATGATATTTTCTTCATTTCCATTCCTCCGATATATAATAATTTAATTGTATTATATAGCATATTTCATGAAATGTCAACGGCTTCACATATGGAGCCGCATACAGCTTTTAAAAATGTATCTCTTTTTTCAGTTTAAGTTGCCCTCTTTTTAGCTTAAATTGGCTATTGACAACTTATCATGTTTGTTATATAATTTTTAAAAATAGCATGAGTGTTTATGCATTTTTATTGATAAGGATGAAAGAGATGCGAAAATTTACCGAAAAAGCAATATCAGGTTTTCTTTCTCTCGCCGTTATTGCATCATATCCGATGATATGCGGCGCCGAAGGTGTTCGCTTTGGAGACGTAAACGGAGACTCGTCGGTCAACGCTTCGGACGCACTGGCTGTCCTTAATTATTGCGTAGGCAACCTTAATCTTTCTTCGGAAGCATTTCTTCGTGCCGACGTCAACGCCGATAAAAGCGTTAATTCGATAGATGCCCTTGAAATCCTCAGATACACGGTCGGGATAATTGACCGTTTCAAAGCTGAGGATAGCGAAGCGGTTGATGCGGCAGAAGCTGTTGACGCTTATAACAAGGCAATTGAACGGGCAAAAAGCTTTAAGCCGTTTTACACATTGATCGAGAGTGTTTCAAATAACGTTGACGATATAAATGTCAGTTCCAAGAATCCTTTGATCACCGACGCAAGGCTCAGAGAAATCGAGGAGAGAACAAAGAAAGAAAACAGCTTTAACAAAAGTTATTCAAGTATAATAAAGCAAAAAAGTGATGACTCCGCAGAGAAAATGCTCGGCACACTGGAAAGCTCGGATATTTCCCGGCATATGGATGTCGAATGTTTTAAGAACGAAAGCGGAAATTACATGCTTACCGTCAAATTTAAGGACGAAAAAAATCCGACTGAAAACAGCCGGATAGTAAAGGTTCTCGGCTGCGATTCATATGATACGGCTAAGAAAAAGATCGAGAACGAGAATGAGGTGGGCGGCGCAAAATCAAACGTTGAGGCATTTGATTTTGTTTATAAAGATTGCTTCATTAAGTGTGAAATTGATCCGCTGACCTCGGAATTCATTGAGATCGAGTGGTCCGCGACATGTGTTTCAAGCTCAAAGGTTACCACGGTAGGTCTCACCGCCGAAATGACCGCGACCGGAAAGAACGGCGCGCGTTATTCAAATTTCGGCTATTAAATTCGATTAGCTCATTGCTTCCTATTCGCCTATGGGCGGCAGTGTCTAATATAAATTCATGCACCATGTGTGTA
>CAVGRW010000123.1:0-7517 GCA_963631735.1 Bacteroidaceae bacterium
TAATATTGGCAATTTTTGACGGTTTCACGGAGTATAAAAGCATCGTTCCGTCAATTGTTTTCACCTGCCTTTATATTTCATTCCCGTTATTGTGCGAATATTTTCTTTATAACGGCGCAATAATGACGGTCGGCGGCTGTACGGTTCTTCTGTCACTTGCATTGTACTTTTCGATCAAATACAGCGATGCTTGGCGCTGCATTGTTATCCCTGCTGTTTTTATAATGCTCGCTTTTTCGTGGTACGAATGTATGATCCTGCCATATATCGGCATCGTATTTGCTGTTTTCATGCTGAAGGAACGCTCGGAAAACGATATAAAAACCGGAGAAGTTATTTCAAAAGGAATTTTTCATGCCGCAGTTCTCGTGCTCGGAGTTGTACTTGAAACCGTTGTCACCAAAGCGCTCATAAAAATTTTCTCAATTGAGGTCAATCACTTTGCAAGGACTCAAAGCTTTTGGACGGCATCAATAAAAGCGATTAAAAATCTTTTCCGTTCCTATATTGCCTATTGGGGACTGAAGGTTTTCTGCAACCCGGCATTCACGGTGTTGTTTATTTCAGGAATAATATTCTTCATTTTATTCATCGTCAATATTAAAAAGACAAAAAAGTTTTCAAGCTTTCTTCTTTTCCTCGGCGGACTTATCCCTGTCTTTGCCATGACGCTTTACAGAGGCGGCGGCGCCGAATACAGAACCGAACAGGGCATGCCTTTCTTTGTTGCATTTACCGCTTTTCTCCTTTGTCTCAATGTTCAATCGGGGAAAAAGCTCGCTAAGAGAGTGTTTGCTGCTTTGTTTGTTTTCATATTGATTATTCAAATCGGTGCTTCAAACAAATCGTATTGGATAAACAATCAACGATTCGAGGAAGAAAAGAATGTTATCCTGACAGTAAACAGCCGAATAACGGAAACCTGTGATACGAACAAGCCTGTTGTATTTATCGGCGGCTATAATGTGTCAGATCATATAACGAACCTAACCTCCGTTTCGGATACATCACCGTTGGGCAAGCTCATAAATCGTTTGGCATCCGGCGATTCTGCCGTTAAAGCAAAGCGAAAATATGACTATATCGGAAAATCTTATCTTGACTGGAGCATAAGAAACTCCTTTGACAAAGACAAACCCGAGGACGAACTTTACAAATTCTGCAATTATATCGGCGTCAACTTCAAGCATTGCACAAGGGCGCAATATGACGAAGCACACAAGATGTATGCAAACATCGCGCCCTACCCGAGCAAGGACTGCATCGTTGAAACAGAAGAATATATTGTAGTAAAATTAAAATAAAAGAACAGAACCGCAGCACAAAAAGAATCTGCGGTTCTGTTTTATTTTAAAAATATTCGGGGAAAGCAATTTTCAACGTATTCAATATTCTTGAATCCGGTCTTACATAATTATTGTAATACTCATTGTTTGCGTTTTCGATTTCATGTATTCTGTCAACATCGGTGATGAGCCGATTCATGTTTTCCGCCAAGGAATACGCATCGGTATACTCAAGATAATTGATATCCCTTTTCGGATTTCCCGCCGGTGCATAAACAAGCGGATCTGTCATAAAGGCTCTGCCTGCGGCAAATGTTTCACCGTATCTTGCGCCTATACAGCCGTGCAAGCCCTTTGACAAGACGTTTATATAGTTCTTTTTTAAAGAAGCAAGGTATTCCTCCCTCGTCTCTATTGCCGGATCGTGAGTAATCAACTCCGGCGCAAGACTTCGGCTTTCCGCACTGTCGCTCAGTCCGCCGACGAAGCGCGAGCCGAATTCCTTTTTGAGAACCTGCACGCATTGAATTCTTTGCCTGTTGACCTCTTCAAACATTCTGTTCTGAGCCTCCGCCTTTTCCTTTGCCATATCATAATCGAGCTCAGAATAAACCTTTAAAATTTCTTCCGGCGTCGTATGCACATTCCAAAGCCGTGACCAGAAAAGAATTTTATAGCTGTCAAAGTGCTCGTTGCCTTCAAAATTTTTATAGTTCAACAGCCTTTGGCGTTTTGCTTTTGTCAATGTCTGAAAAGCGAACTCTTTATATCTGTGATTTTTCAGCGCATCATTTATATTTGCCTTTTCAAAATAGTTTCCCGGGCAGGAACACTCGTAAGCGATTCCGAGGGGAAGAAATTTATCGTGATTCTTAAGTTTTTCGGCAAATTTCGGATCATAGCTCGATTTAAAATAATAATCAAGCCTGTCAAGCTGAGAATCAAACAGCCCGGGAATATTGATGCTCTGATATCCGTCCGACATGTCATAAGCAATTGTTTTTCCGTCAGCCTTCAGTTCAACTATCATACGGTCGGGATAACGTCCGTCGGCGCGAAAATTTCTGTCCATTGAAACGGATTTAACCTTCAAAAGACCTTTTTCCTCCAAGACCTTAAAGCCGACGAATATAGACGACAGCGTCCACATCCAACAGCATGTATTGTCAAAGGAAAGATGACATTCCAGCTTTTTCATAAAATCACCCTTTTCGAGTTCATTTCCTTTTCTTCCCAAATATATTTCTTTGCAACTCCGCCATTTTTTTGCGGCGAAGCTGTGTTTCGTCGGCATCAATTACAAAGCCGTTTTCCGTTTTCTCTATTATGTCGCCCTCACGGATTTCCTGCGGCAGCTTGTCAACACTCAGCTTCAGAACATTGCCGTCGTAATCCTCACAAATGGCGATATCTTCTTCAATCCTGCCTATCGAATACTTCATCTTATTACCTTTATACGGTCATCGAAGCGTGGCTTTTCCTCGGGCTTCTCGTCGGGGTAACCTATTGCTATAGCGATAAGGAACTTATAATTTTCGGGGATATCCCATGCCCTTTTCCACTTGTTGCCCTCGGCATTTCCGTCGGCAAAGAGTGCGCCGACGCTTGCGATTATACATGTTCCGAGTCCGAGACTCTGAGCGGCGATACAGATATTTTCGCACATAATTCCGCCGTCCATGTAGCTCTCATTTTCGGCAAAAAGAACAGCGAAGGTCGGTGCATTATGATAAACGGGGTTTACATCCCAGCGAGTATAAGCAGGCGTGTCATAGCCGACAAGCTCCTTAAAATCGGTGTTCATTCGGTCAAGCATTTCCCTGTTCTGAATAAAACGGACATGGCAGGGCTGCATATTTCTTCCGCTCGGAGCTTTCTTCGCCGCCTGCATGAGCAGGTCAAGCTGTTCGTCCGTTATCTGCTCTTTTTTATATGATCTGATCGTCTGTCTTTCAAGGATTGCTTTAATTACTTCGTTCATTTCGATACCTCTCAATCAGCTTTTTTCTTGTAACAATATTATAAATTATCGCTCCGCCGAAATATATTACGGCAACGGCAAGCAGCGCCAATAATATTCCGATGACGATTTTTGAGCCGATAACCTTAGCCAGCAGAACAAATAATACGGCAATTGCGGCAAGCAAGGCAAATACCTTGACCGCAAACATCGGCAGCTGCGGAGTGCAGCACGGCGCAATGCTGAAAATATAAGTCTTGACAGGCTCGGCAAGCGGCTTGTCGCAAACATCGCCGTAGCTCACCGTGTAGGTCTTGTAATTCTTTACGTCGTTTTCGTCAAATTCAAACACTCTGACCTCTCGCTGACGTATGCCATAGGTGTTGTATCCTGCGCCGGGGCAATAGCCGAGGTCTATTCCGTCAACCGTACCGATGAAGCTGTCATAGTGGTCGTGGCCGCAATAGACGGCAAAAACATCGCCCTGCTTTTTCAGCTGTTCAAATTCGCCGCACTCACGGGGCAAAGCCGCAGGAGTTTCGCCGTACTCGCCCATGAATTTTATGCCGTCCCTACGCCTGTAATATTCGCCCTTTCGGGTTCCGTAGGCAGGCTCGGCGCCCTCCGTTCCTTTCGGAACCTTTTCGAGCAGCTCATATATTTCGTCAACGGGAATGTGCTGAAAAACGATTGACTCCGCCTTTACCTCACGGCTCGTTTTGTCAAGCCATTCAAGCTGTTCCTTTCTGACTTCACCGTAAACGCCGTTGGTTTTTGAGCCCGTGTCAAAAACATAAATGTTCATCGCCGTGCGGCTTCCGTCGGAGGACATGATCGGCACATTAAACGTTCCCGCATCGGGTCTGCCGTCGTTCAAATCGTCAAAGCAGATGCAGTTTTTCATTTTAGCATAAATCTTCGCCTGTTCCTCATTCGGAAGTCCCGTTTCACGGTCGTGATTGCCGAAAGTCAGCACAAAGGGAATATCAAAGCTTTCAAAGACGCTGAAAAGTCGGTTGATTGCCTTTTCGACATTCTTTTTGCACTTCTCGCCCCTGCCCCAAAGGTCAACGACGTCAAGCTGATCGCCCGTAAAAACTATCAGATCGGGCTTTATATTTTTAACCGCCGCCTCCATGAAGCGAAGCGTGTCAACGCAAGTAAAACGATTGTCCTGCAAATCGGAAATCTGCAAAACTTTAAGATGTCCGTTATTAAATTTTATCTGCTTTCTCATACTCAATTTAATCACCGCCTTGATTATATCATCAAATGTCACCGCCGTCAATCATACCCGAGCGACTGTTTTCTTCTTTTTCCGCCGATTACCTCGAAAAACTTCCGCTTTCTCATTGACATTATATCTTAAAAATATTATAATTGTTTTGTTTGGAACGAGTGTTCCATATCTCATTTGGAGGTGCTTTCATTGGTAAGAGCAATTGTCGGCGCTAACTGGGGCGACGAAGGTAAGGGTAAAATCACAGATATGTTTGCGTCAAAGGCGGATGTAGTTATCCGTTTCCAGGGCGGTGCAAACGCAGGTCACACAATCATCAACGACTACGGAAAGTTTGCTTTGCATCTTCTTCCGTCGGGCGTATGCCATCCCGAGATTACAAACATCATCGGCAACGGCGTAGCTCTTGATATTCCGAAGCTTGTTAAGGAAATTAACGACGTTACTTCTAAGGGCGTTCCTCAGCCCAAGCTTCTTGTTTCAGACAGGGCACAGATCATGATGCCTTATCACGTTCTTCTCGACACATACGAGGAGGAGCGTTTGGCGGACAAGCAGTTCGGCTCAACAAAATCAGGTATCGCTCCGTTCTATTCGGACAAGTACGCTAAGATCGGTTTCCAGGTATGCGATCTTTTCTACCCCGACGAGCTTAAAGAAAAGCTTGCAAGCGTTTGCGAGGTCAAGAACCTCCTGCTTGAGCACGTTTATCATAAACCTCTCCTTGATGTTGACGAGCTGTTCAACACACTCATGGAGTACAAGGACATGATCGAGCCTTACGTTGCCGACACGGGCGCATTTATCCGTCAGGCAATCAAGGACGGCAAGGAAATCCTTCTTGAGGGTCAGCTCGGCTCACTCAAGGATCCCGATTTCGGTATCTATCCGATGGTTACATCCTCCTCAACTCTCGCAGGCTACGGTGCAGTCGGCGCTGGTATCCCCGCACATGAGATCAAGGATATTATCACGGTTACAAAGGCTTATTCCTCGGCAGTCGGCGCAGGCGAATTCGTCAGCGAGATTTTCGGTGAGGAAGCCGATAAAATGCGTAATCACGGCGGCGACGCAGGTGAATACGGTGCAACAACAGGCCGTCCCCGTCGTATGGGCTGGTTCGACTGCGTTGCAACACGCTACGGCGTTGAGGTTCAGGGCGCAACTCAGGTTTGCCTGACCGCTCTCGACTGTCTCAGCTATCTTGACGAGATCAAGGTTTGCACAGGCTATGAGATCGACGGAAAAATCATCAAGGATTTCCCGAACACTCATATGCTCAAGAAGGCAAAGCCGGTTCTCGTAACGCTTCCGGGCTTCAAGTGCGACATCAGGGGCATTAAGGAATTCGATAAGCTCCCGAAGGAAGCACAGGACTATGTTCTCTTTATTGAAAAAGAGATCGGCAAGCCGATTACAATGGTTTCCAACGGTCCCAAGAGAGAAGAAATAATATACCGATAAAAAATTACTGTCGTGTTACAGACTTCAAAAGATGTGACACGGCAGTCACTATCTAAGAAAGGACGAAAAGAATGAACGAAAAAATACTTGTCCTCGATTTCGGCGGACAGTACAATCAGCTCATCGCCCGCAGAGTCCGTGATTTCAACGTTTACGCCGAGATTCTCCCCTACACCACCGACCTTGAAACGATCAAGGCAAACGGATATAAGGGAATCATCTTCACAGGCGGTCCGAACTCTGTTTTCGATATGGAATCGCCGCACTATACAAAGGATATTCTTGATATCGGCGTTCCGATTCTCGGCATCTGCTACGGCTGCCAGCTCATTGCATGGATGGGTGACGGCAAGGTTTCGGGTGCTCCCGTTTCCGAATACGGCAAGATTGAGCTTCAGCTGAGCAAGGACAGCCTTCTTTGGGAGAATGTTCCCGAAAAGAGTGTCGTTTGGATGAGCCATACGGACTATATCTCCGAGCCGCCCAAGGGCTTTGAGATTATCGCTAAGACAGACAACTGCCCCTGCGCCGCAATGCAGAATGTTGACAGAAAGCTCTATGCCGTTCAGTTCCACCCCGAGGTTACTCATTCCGAGTACGGCAACCGGATGCTCAGAAACTTTGTTTTCAATGTTTGCGGCTGCACAGGCGATTGGAAAATGGACAGCTTCATTGATACGACTGTCGAAAAGCTCCGTGAAAAGATTGGCGACAAGAAGGTCGTTCTCGGTCTTTCGGGCGGCGTTGACAGCTCCGTTGCCGCTGCGCTTCTCAGCCGTGCCGTCGGCAAGCAGCTCACCTGCGTTTTTGTCGATCAGGGTCTTATGAGAAAGGACGAGGGAGATTTTGTCGAAAAGACCTTCACTTCCCTCTTTGATATGAATTTTGTCCGTGTAAACTGCGGTGATCACTTCCTTGCAATGCTCAAGGGCGTTGTTGACCCCGAGCAGAAGAGAAAGATCATCGGCACGGAATTCTATAAGGTATTTTGGGACGAGGTCAGAAAGCAGGCTGAGGACGGATTTTTCGCACAGGGTACGATTTATCCCGACAGAATCGAGTCCGGCAAGGGCAAGAGCAAGGATAAGGCAAACACTGCCGTTATCAAAACTCATCACAACATGGTCGAGAAGCCGTCGGATATACAGTTCCTCGGCACGATCGAGCCGCTCAAGGACCTTTTCAAGGACGAGGTTCGTAAGGTCGGTGAAATGCTCGGAATTCCTCATGAGCTTGTATGGCGTCAGCCGTTCCCGGGTCCTGGTCTCGGCGTAAGAATTGTCGGCGACATCACAGCCGAAAAGATAAGAATTCTCCAGGACGCAGACTTTGTTCTCAGAGACGAAATGGCAAAGAACGGCTATGAGAAGAACCTCAGCCAGTTCTTCTGCGTTTACACAGGCTCAAAGTCGGTCGGCGTTATGGGCGACCACAGAACATATGAGAATGTCATTGCGATTCGTGCCGTCACAACTGATGACTTTATGACCGCCGACTGGGCAAGAATCCCGTATGATATCCTCGCAACCGTCTCCAACCGCATCACCAACGAGGTCGACGGAGTCAA
>CAVGRW010000124.1:0-7485 GCA_963631735.1 Bacteroidaceae bacterium
TTCTGATATGCGTCAAAGCCTGTGTTGAACATCTTTTCCTGACGCATTTCGGAAATAGCGTCATTATATGTCTTTCTGAGTGCGGCTTTGTTAACCAATGTCGGCGTAATGTTTATATAAGTATCGTTTTGAGCCGTGTCGCTTTGATAAGTTGCAGAAGCGTGCATATATACAGTGAGAGCAGAGCTTGTAATAGGAAGATCAATTAGAGTCTGCGTTGTTCCTATTGCTTTTGTTGCCGACGCAGCGTTGCTGTTGTATGCCGTAACGGTAGCCGTTCCGTTTTCCCTGCTTCCCAGGATGCTGTATTTTGCGCCGAAATAAGGAAGCTGGATGTAATTTGTGAAACGTGACGAATCGACGATGATCGAGGTTCCTCTTGTCTCGGAGCTGTTTGTATTGTCCGAGCCTGTACCGCCGCTGCCGGAGCTTGTTGATCCGTCCTCACCGCTTATGCTTTCAACATTGAGTCCGGAAACGGTCAATGCCGCATTTATAAACGCGGGAGAATGGTTCCATGAAGTGTACTGTCTCGAAGAATGACGGAAATATGCCGTATATGACGGCTGTCTGTAGCATATTGAATAGGCGTAAACTGTATTTGTTACGCCGTCAAGAACATAGTCCGCTCTCCATCGGATAAATCGAACACTGCCCGAAGCAACAGCAGAAGAAAGCGAACCTGCCGAGCAATTTGTATCGACCGGGAACGAGGTATATGTCATACCTGTACTGCTTGCCGTCGTTCCGTTAAAGCTTGTACCGCCAAAAGTTATACTGCCGAGTGCAGATGTACTGACAGATCTCCATGTGCTTGAGTTGTCGGCTGTTGCCGCCTCGCATGTGATTTTAACGCTTGTAGGTTCGCAGTCGATTCCTGCGAAATAAATTCTTGCGCTTGAAGCGGAAGTAATGCTCGGCTGATATGCCAAACCGTTTGTGTCAACGCCTGCCATGTACTGGAATGCCGTTCCGTTGTCCGGATTAAGATAAATTGTTTCCGGAACGTAGAACTTAACCTTAGGCGCATTGGTTATGTCAACCTTTTCGACAAGATTTGCAACAGCATCGTCAATAGTCTTCTTGGCATTGTCGATCATTGCCTGAGTGTAAACACTGCTGTAGGAATCCGTTCCCGATCTGTAGTTATCGTAAGCGTCGGTAATAACCTTTGCCGCGTCAAGAGCGCTCTTTACCACAGCCTTTGAGTCATCCGTAAACGATGAGCTTGCATAAGCATTGGAAGCGGTTTCCATGGATGCACGAAGCTTTGTCGTGTCAACCTGAGGAAGGCGCTTAATATGAGTATATAAATATTCTCCGCCGGCACCCTTATTGGCATCGGCTATGTCGTTAAAGCCCGAGCTTTCCAAAAACCTTACAGAATCGTATCCGTCAAGCTCTGAATTATTATCTATTGTAATTCCGATAACGGGGTCTCCTGCCAATGCATTTTTAGATGCAAAATACAGCAGATCGTCTCCGCCGGCTTTTTTATTAAGATCTACAACACCGTCACCGAGTTTACCGTCTTCGGAAATAGGTGTCTTGCCGACAGCGGTATATACAGCGCCGTTTTCGGGAGCAGTATAATCATCCTGATTGCTGCTGTTCCTGATTCTTAAATCTTTAATTGAATTTGTCGGGTCGGTACCCATAAGATAACCGAGATAAACCCAGTTTCCGCCGGCTCCCGAATTCAAATCCTTATCTATAAGTGTATAATTTATTCCTGTAATAACGCCCTTAGCATTATTAGCCTTTTTTGAGCTATAGCCGAGGACCAAATAGGTAAGGAACTGAGTGCCCGAAGCATAGTAATATTCCTTTTCGTGCTTCTTTGTATACGAAGCCGCAGATGCCTGTGTACTGAATAAATTCAAATTGAATACCGGTGCACAAGACAACAGAATAGCAGCGCACAAAAGAATGCTGAGAATACTTTTTGCCTTTTTCATCCTAATCAACTCCTATAATTATCCATTTAAATAAATTATAGTACTATAAAAAAATAATTCAATAGACATTATGTTTAAATATGCCAAATAAATTTTCACAAAATGTTTAAAAAGGCTTGATTTTTTCACATCGGTACTGTATAATAAACAGCGTTATGTGCCGGTGTGATGGAATTGGCAGACGTGCTGGACTCAAAATCCAGTGGTAGCGATACCGTACCGGTTCGACCCCGGTCACCGGCACCAAAATGAAAAGTCGCATGTTTAGTGCGGCTTTTTTTATTTATTTTCTCTGTTCTCTGTGTCTTTCTTCGCTTTCCCCCAAAAGCCGTGGCTTTTCCAATGAAAAGATAGGCATGAAAAGCGAATAGCTTCGGCGGCTTTGCGCTGCAAAGCATTTTATTGTCGCACCTCGGTGCGGCTTTTTTATTTTTCTCGCCTCTTGCTAAAAGATAATTTGTATTGCAAATGTGATCGGATATAAAAAAACGGGTCTGTGCACCGAACACAGACCCATAGAATATTTTATTTCAAATCGGCTCCCGTACTGCCTGTTGCGATTGAAAGAACGATAAGCGCATCGTTTGAGTTTACTTTGCCGTCTCGGTTGAGATCACCCGCTTTAAGCTGGTTGGCATTGAACTTAACGATACCTGCCGAATAGCGGAGAATTTCAAGTGCATCCGAGGAATTGATCTTTCCGTCGGAATTTATATCTCCGAGCTTGTATGAAGGGGCCGGAGTCGGCTTTACTTCGTTCGGCATTGTGTAATTTTTGAATTCGGGCCAGTAAGTGTTCTGTGCCTTGTATCCCCTGCTCTCGGACTTTGCAGCCTTGTTAGCAGGTCTCTCAAAATAGTAGCACCAGTCATAGCCTGCGGTGTATGCACCGCTTGCGGTGTTTGAAACATTCTTGAGCTTATCAAGAATATAACCTGTGTCACTCTTGTTGTTTGTAAGCTCATATTTAAGGAAATAGAGCTGACCGTTGAGCGTTTTCCAGTTATAGCCGTTCTTGTTGCAGAAGCTGATAAGATTATCAAATCTTGAAAGATTCCACTGGCAAATTCCGTAGCTGTCGCCGCCGTCACCGTAAAGATTCGGATTAAAATTGGACTCAGCCTCGATATTTGCAAGAACGCCGCATGCGCCCGCGTTGTTAAGCTTGAGCTCTTTTATACAGAATTCGTAAATTGTTTTTGCGTTTGCCGAAGCCGCCGAAGCGGAAAACGGAATACAGCATACTACCATTACTGCGCTGAGAAAAATAAGTGTGATTCTCTTTATCAAAGTGGTTTTTTTCATAAAATACCTTCCTTGCAGAAATTTTCAACACTTATTTTTATACCACGGAAATGTTGCATAATTGTGTCTTTTTTGTTAACGTTGTAACCTTTTGTAACTAATTGATATATTTTTTTACCTGTATGTTCTTTATAAGAACTTTTAGCCTTGCAGAGGTTAAACCGTCAGATGAAGTTCACCGCCTTTTCGTATGAGGTGACCATCGGGTCAAGAGCTATTTCTGCCGGCTTTGGCGGACGCGCAATTCACGCCCCTACTATATCAAATTAAATTTTATTAAACCTTTTAATGCCTTGTTAATGCCTTGCTTTGCAAAGTCACCGTTTCTTTTCGCTTTTCGTTCTTCTCTTTTATCTCAAAAAGCGCCTCCCCTTGCGGCAAAGCAAGAGGAGGCAAAATGACTTTTAAAATTTATATTACTTTATAATCACGCTTGAAGATGTGATTTATCTTTTTATAATATGCGGTATCAATTGCATCGACGGTTTCGGCTGTCGTTCTGAAGCGCCAATTTTTATCTGCGACGCCCGGGATATTCATTCTTGCGTCACTACCGAAGCCGCAAAGATCCTGGAACGCAATTATCGCCGTGTTTGAAACGGATTTCCACACGGTTTCGATTATTGCACGGCAGCTTTCCGAGCGGTAGCCGCCCTCGCCCCAATTTTCGCCCTTGAAGCCGCAATAGTCAAGTGCAAAGCGTCTTGAGCTCTCATCCGCTTCCCATAGCCAGCCCAAAAGCGTGTTATTATCGTGGGTGCCGACATAGTTGACCGAATTTCTGACCGCATTGTGCGGCAGATGCGAGGAATCCGAGCTTTCGTCAAATCCGAACTGAATGACCTTCATTCCCGGGAAGTCGGTATCCTCGAGAAGCTTCACAACGTCGTCGCCGAAAACGCCGAGATCCTCGGCAATGATCGGCGTGTCGGGATATTTCTCAAAAACCTTGTCAAAAAGCTTCATTCCGGGTCCCTTCGCCCACTCGCCTACTCTTGCCGTCTCGCTCTCGGCAGGAACCTGCCAAAAGCTCGCAAAGGCTCTGAAATGGTCGATACGAACAACGTCATATGTGCTTATCGCCGCTCCGATTCTGTCAAGCCACCACGAGTAGCCGTCCTTCTCCATCGCTTTCCAATCATAGAGCGGATTGCCCCAAAGCTGACCGTCCTTGGAGAAATAATCGGGCGGAACACCCGCAATTTTCTGCGGTTTCAGCGTCTTATCGTCAATCAGGAACATGTCACGGTTCGCCCAAACGTCGGCGCTGTCCATCGAAACATAGATAGGCATATCACCGATTACGGCAATTCCCTTTGAATTGATATATTTTTTCACATCATACCACTGTGAATAGAAAATATACTGAACGAAGCGCCAAAAAGCCGAGCGCTCTTCAAAATCGTATCTGTGCCTCTCTGTGAAGGTCTCGTATCTCGCCTGCTCGGCGCCCCACTGCCACCACGGCTTCATGCCGTTAGCTTCTTTGAGCGCCATATATAATGAAAAGTCGGTAAGCCATGAATTTTCCTTTTCAAAGCTCTTGACGCTCTGTGCCATCTCGGGAGTGATACGGGAAAACGCCGATTTCAAAAGGGCAAGCCTTTTCTCTGCGGCAAATTCATAGTCCGCCGTGTACGGACTGCCGCCGTAAATATTGCTTTCAAGCTCCTCCTTGGTGCAGAGACCGTCGGAATAAAGCTTCTCGGGATCAATGAACATAAAATTACCTGCAAAGGCTGACGAA
Organism: Bacteroidaceae bacterium; assembly: GCA_963631735.1. GTDB lineage: Bacteria > Bacillota > Clostridia > Oscillospirales > Acutalibacteraceae > CAG-488. The sequence goes on from CAVGRW010000124.1 coordinate 5,011, forward strand.
GAACAATACGGCGAATTTGAGCCGTCAACGGGATTGAACGGCAAAACCTGCCAATAGCCGAAATTCATCTGACTGAGCCTGTCGGCAAAATGCTTACAATTATCATCAAACACGCCTATTCCGTACCTTGACGGAAGCGATGAAATGTGCATCAAAACTCCCGATGCTCTTTCCTTTAACATTTACTCACCCTCTTACAAATTACCGCTCGATTATATCATAAATATGAATTTATATCAAGACGCACTGCCGGGCAAAAGCCGACATTTTTTGATACTGTATATAGACAAAAAGATTTTTTATGTTATAATGAATTAAAAATACAGACGGTCAAGGCTTATTTGCCGTCAAAAAAGAAAAGGAGAATCAATATGAAAACAACAAAAAAGATTTTGGCAATTCTTATTGCCGTCATAACCGTTCTCGGAATAATGAGCGTTGCCGTATCGGCTGAAGACAAGCCTGTTTACATTATCGCAGGCAACGTTGACCTCATAATCAACACACCTGTTGCGGGTCAGAAGCCGAGCATAGACTACGTTGCAAGCAGTGAAAACATCAGCGTAACGGCTTTCACATGGTACGACACCAAGACAAACGGTATTGTTTCCGCCGCCGATTCGGACTATGTCTATGAGGACGGCAGAGAATATACCGCAAAAATTACAATCGCTGCCAAGGACGGCTACAAGCTTGACGATGCTCTTACGGTAACAGTTAACGGCGAAAATCCCTCAAGCGTTCGTATTCAGGACGGCACAATTACGGTTGAAATGACCTTCAGCTGTGACAAGGGTGCAAGCGGCAATTCTTTCTTTGCAGGTCTCAAGAACGTCCTTCTCGGTCTGTTAAAAATTATCCGTGACCTTATAAGCCACATCATCGGCTACTGAGTTACATAAATAAATAAAGACGGTATCTTAACCAATGAGTTTTGATACCGTCCTTTTTTATATGCTTCTGTTTATTTTTATCGGCTTTGCAGGAACTCCGACGGCAGTGCAATCGGGCGGAAGATTTTTGACTACTACCGCACCCGCACCGACGATCGTGTTCATTCCGACCGAAAGTCCCTGAATAATTTTCGAGCCCGTGCCCATTTCACAGCCCGAGCCGAGATAGGTACTGCCCGAGACATTTACCCCCGGGTAGACGGTTACAAAACCGTCTATTCTCGCATCGTGACCGACGGTCGAATTGGCACCGATATAGACATGGCTGCCGATTTTGATATCAAGCGTGATATAGGTGTTGGCGCAAATGATACAGCCCTCGCCTATCTGCACTCTGTCCTTGCCGAACACGGCGGCAGGGTCAATAAGCGTTGCGAATTTCACATCGGCAATGCTCCTTATTTTTTCGACGATTCTTTTTCTGATCTTGACGCTTCCGACGGCGCAGACATAATATGCGTCGGGGTATTTAGCCGCGGAGGCTGTGGTTCCGATGACCCTGTAGCCGTCGATAAGCTTGCCCTGTACCTGAATATTATCGTCAATAAATCCGAGAATATTCCATTCGGGACTGACAGCGTTAATTCTCTCCGCCGTCCATACGGTCTCTCGTCCGAGACCGCCCGAGCCGATAATTATAAGGTCTTTCATAAAGAACATTCCTTTCGGGGTGAAATGAAAATTCGCCGCAGAATTTACTTTAACGGTGTAACATTTTTAATATCTTTATCGCCCAAAGTAACCTGAACGGTGCAACCGTTAATATATATTTGATATGTATTGTCAACACTTTTCACATAGGAATAAAATATCGCAGTTAAAAAAAGCGGACTGTCTTCTTCACGCAAAAACACTGAGCCTCTGTTATCCGAAACGGTTACTTCCTTACTTAAATCAAAGCCTAAGATTTCCACATAATAGTCGTCCGTTCCCTTTGCATGATAAATCGTTACATTGCAAGGCTGATCTTCATAAGAAAAATATTTTTCGTAAACTCTTTTGTGATAGAACGAAGAGTCGAGCTTCCATTTGCTTCCGTCTTTCGGGAGAATACAGATTCCGTTAGCGTCCTTGGTCTTATAAGTCACCATTCCTGACTCCGAGCCCTCTATCACATGCTTAATTTCGCCGTCATTTGAATACGAAAAGGCTTGCTCTGCTGTTTTAAAGCTATAGAAGAAATTTTCGGCAGGATAATTCAGGTCAAAAGCAAGCACGCCTGCAAACACAGCGATACAGCATATAATCGAAAGCGTTCTTTTCTTACTGTGATCCGCAATTGCAATGGATGCGACAACAAAAGCAGTGATAAATATACTTCTGACAATACTGAATGAGTTCATTTATATCTTCCCCCTTTTTATTTTCTTTTCTCCTTTTTATGCTTTGCAACAAAAAGCTGCCGCTTCTTTTATCTTTTCTCTTGAATTAACCCCTCAGTCAGCTTCGCCGACAGCTCCCCTAAATGAGGAGTCCACGCTCAATTGTATTCTCTGCTGACATTTTTCTTGCCTTCCCCTTG
>CAVGRW010000125.1:0-7467 GCA_963631735.1 Bacteroidaceae bacterium
TCGTCGGGCTTCGGTATTTCGTCAAATTTCAGCATAATCCGCATCATTTCCTGCACCTGCTTTTTTTCGGCTCTGCCGTAGCCGACAACGCTCTGCTTCACCTGAAGCGGCGTATATTCGGCAATTTCAAGCCCGTGGAGCTGTGCCGTCAGCACGATGACTCCCCTCGCCTGTGCAACGTCGATGACCGTCTTTGCGTTCGTATTATAAAAAAGCTTTTCAATCGCCATGACGTCGGGCTTGTAGTGCGTCATTATCAAATCAAGCTCACGGTAGATAATCTCCAATCGCTTGTTGAACGGTGTTCCTGCCTTGGTCGTTATTGCGCCGTAGCCGAGCACCTTAAAATGATTGTTGCTGTATTCCAGCACACCGTAGCCGATTATCGCATAACCCGGGTCAATTCCTAAAATAATCATTATTTCTTTTCGTCTCTTTCACGAATTACCATTTTCGTCGGCGTTCCCTCAAGTCCGAAAACCTCACGGATCTGATTATCAATATACCGCTGATAGCTGTAATGAAAAAGATCCTTACGGTTAACAAAGCAGACAAATGTCGGCGGTCTCGTGGAAGCCTGCGTAATATAATATATTTTAAGCCGTCTGCCTTTATCCGTCGGCGGCTGAACCCTCGCCGTCGCTTCGGCAAGAATATCGTTGAGCTTACCCGTTGAAATTCTCATTGCGTTCTGAGTGTCAACAAACTTGATAAGCTCAAAAAGTCTGTCAAGCCGCTGACCCGTCTTTGCCGAAATGAAAATAATCGGCGCATACGACATGAAAGAGAAATCGTTCATCAGCTTTTTACGGTAGCTGTCCATGGTCTTGCCGTCCTTCTCGACAGCATCCCATTTATTTACGGCGATAATGCACGCCTTGCCGAGGTCGTGAGCAATTCCGGCAACCTTTGAATCCTGCTCCGTGAAGCCCTCCTGCGCATCAATCATGATAACGCAAACGGTTGCTCTTTCAACAGCCATTCTCGCACGGAGAACACTGTATTTTTCAATCGCTTCTTCAACCTTGCTCTTGCGGCGGATACCTGCCGTGTCAATGAAAATAAATTTGCCGAACTGATTTTCAATCAGCGTGTCGGTTGCATCTCTCGTTGTGCCGGCAATGTTTGAAACGATAACTCGCTCCTCACCTGCAATGGCATTTATGAGTGAGGATTTGCCGACGTTCGGCTTGCCGATAACGGCGACTCGGATTCTGTCGTCGTCCTCGTCCTCGTCTTCCTCCTCGGGGAAGTATTTGATAACCTCATCGAGCAGATCGCCCGTGCCGTGACCGTGAACAGCCGAAACTCTTATCGGCTCGCCGAGGCAGAGGTTGTAGAACTCATAGAATTCCATCGGCGGCTCACCTATCGTGTCGCACTTGTTTACACAAAGCACGATCGGCTTTCCGCTCTTGATGAGCATTGAGGCAACCTCCTGATCGGTCGCAACAACACCCGTTCTCATATCCGTTACGAAAATTATAACGTCTGCACTGTCAATGGCTATCTGAGCCTGACGGCGCATCTGTGAAAGAATAACATCGTCCGAATCGGGCTCAATTCCGCCTGTATCAACTAAAAGGAAATTATGGTTTAGCCATTCGCAATCGCCGTAAATCCTGTCACGGGTAACGCCCGGCGTATCGTCAACGATCGAAAGGCGCTGACCCACAAGCTTATTGAAAAGCGTGGATTTTCCGACATTCGGTCTGCCTACAACGGCAACTATCGGTCTTGCCATATTATCCCTCCTGTTCTCCTAAAATTTTATCAAGCATTTCATACCCGTCGTTTTCAACGGGTGTGACCTTTATTCCTAATTTTTGTGAAAGCTCCTCAACGGACATATCGTCAAGGAAAATATCCCTCTCGCTTCTCAGCGCAACCGCAGGGAAAAGCAGCTCATCATAGAGCTTTGTATTTTCAAGTCCTGCGATTATATCCCTGCCGCAGAGAAGTCCCGCAACGGTTATCCTCTCGCCGAAAAGCCTGTTCGGAATTTTAACAACCTCAATATGAATATTCGTGACCCTTTTTTCAACGGTCTTTGCGATGTATTCAATCAGCCTGAATGCCGCCGCACCCGTTACCATTGTAATTCGGCGCTCCTTCGGCAAGGTATAGCCCTCGGGAATGTCCTTTATCGCTTCCTCAAATTCATGCTTTAACAGCGCCCACATTCCGACGCCGTTTTCGAGCTGTATGAAGTCGCCGTATCGGCTGCAATCTGGCATCGGCAAATCGGCATTGAGATAGAATTCATCCGATGCAAAAGCGATATTCATATTATTATAACACATAAATTGAGAATTGTAACTATCAATTCGCGAAATTACGTCCAAAGATTGCTCTTTTGTGAAAGGATTTAAGCCCGTCAGCCCGTCACGGTGGCAGGAAAGACCGACAGGAACGGCGGCAATGCTCTGAACGGACGGATACATCTTGCCCAATTCCTCCAAGGAATAGGTCAGCTCGTCGCCGTCATTGTAGCCGGGGCACAGCACAAGCTGAGTATTGAGCTTTATGCCTGCGTCGGCAAGCTTCCTGACATAATCGAGTACCTTGCCTGCTCGCTTGTTGCCCATCATTTTAACACGAAGCTCGGGGTTCATAGTGTGAACCGAGATATTAACGGGGCTGATGTGCATTTCGATTATTCTGTCAATATCCCTCTCGCCGACATTCGTGAGCGTGATATAGTTGCCGAAAAGGAAGGAAAGACGTGAATCGTCGTCCTTGAAATAAAGGCTTTCACGCAAGCCCTTCGGCAGCTGATCTATGAAGCAGAAAATGCAATTATTGGCGCAGGAACGCTGCTTGTCCATCAGATAGGTCTCGAATTCAAGACCCGTTTCGCCCTCGCCGAGCTTCAAATGAATCGTTCGGCGCTTGCCGCTCGGTTTTTCGATAACGAGCACGGGCGCATCGTCAATATAGAACTGATAGTCAAGCACGTCACGGATCTCATGACCGTTTACGCTTATCAGCTTGTCCCCCGCCTTCACAAAATGGCGTGACGCAGGCGAATGATGCCGAACAGATGAAATTTTAACAGCCATAAAGACCCTCCTTTGCTTGGTTTTTTGTTTTTATATGTTATGTCTATTATCAAAAAGTCCGATAAGACTCTACTCCCTCAGTCGGCTACGCCGCCAGCGTCTCGCTGCGGCTCGGTCACGTCACGGCTCTGACAGTCCACCGGACTGTCATTCACTACCGCGCAGACACTTCGCTACCCCAAGGAGGAGCCCACGTTCATGTAAATTTCTGATGGCATTTAACAGCCTTCCCCTCAAGGGGAAGCCTTGGTCGGTTTCTGCTGACCTTGGGTCGATGTAGGCATCGACCCCTACGAATTCATCTTCATCGCACCGATAAAGAACAATAAAAATTTTTGTGCAAAAATATCAACACGAAAGTAACAAAGTGTAGTTTTGACGAGAGATTTTTTCGCTAGACAGTTCAAAGTTCTCGAAGGCTATATTATTATATGCCGAGAGGGCTTTGGACTGTATAACAGAAAAAGAGCCGAAGCCTACATTTTGACGAGAGATTTTTTCGTTAGGCGGATTTTATTCCACCGAAGGCAATATTTATATATGCCGAGGGGGATAAAATTCGTTTCACTGAAAAAGATACAAAACATTTAATTTGACGAGAGATTTTTTCGCTAGACAGTTCAAAGTTCTCGACGGCTATATTATTATATGCCGAGAGGGCTTTGGGCTGTCTAGCGGAAAAAGATCCGTCAAAAAAGTCAAAAAGGCAGAGAACGGACACTATTAAACGGTCCAATCTCTACCTTCTCCGTTTCACATTGAAAAGACTTATGCGTCCTTCTTGACAACAAGCTTGCCGTTGTAATAACCGCAGGCTGAGCATACTCTGTGAGCTCTCTTGTACTCACCGCACTGCGGGCACTTTACAAGTGCCGGTGCTTCCATCTTCCAAACGTTTGAACGTCTCTTGTCTCTTCTCGCTTTAGAAACTCTTCTCTTCGGTACTGCCATTCTGAGCGCCTCCTTAATGCTGATAAATAATTCTTACTGATCTTCCTGTGTGAGCTGTAAGAGGGCGTCCCAGCGAGGGTCGTACTCCTTGCCGCAGTCACACGGACCGTCATTTAAGTCTTTGCCGCATCGGGGACAGATCCCGAGGCAGTCATCCCTGCACAACACCTTGGTAGGCAGGTTCAGGAGAATATCCTCCCGAACAAGCGGTTCGGCATCGTATCGGAGCGAATCGACAACAATGAATTCGTCATTGCCCTCGTCGTTATTGAGCTCCGTGACAAGCACATGCTCGATCGGCATTGAAAAGGTACGGTCAAATGCGGCCGCACATCTGTCGCAGGCGAGATTGAGAGTAAAATCAGCCTTCACTTTGATGCTGACTATGCCTGTTGAGTTCTTGATCTCTCCCGTAACGCGAACGGGCGAATTGAATGATTTTCCGCCGTAGATATCACAATCGCTCATGTCAACCGTGAAATCCAAAGGCAGCGCCATGCCCTCATTATTAAAGACAGGCTCAAGCTCAACGAAATACATAAATACTCTTCACCTCAAATGTCATGCACCAAACATTATATAGTGTAAAACGTCATTTGTCAATAATAAAAATACAAAATCCACCGCTTTTTCCCGATTTTTTTCAGTCTTTTCTGTTTTGACGGTGTTATAGCAATATTCTTTCAAAAATTATCTCTTTGAAAGGACTTCGCTTTCGTATTTTTCAACCTCATTGAGCCATGTGCTGTCGGCGATAACGCCCTGACGTGCACAGTATTCCGCCCAAACATCGCCGAACGGGAAGAACTTCAGCTCCTCCTGAGCTGCGAGAAGCTTGGTGAAATTGCTTTCGTCCTGGAGCTTTGCGAGCTCCTTATGCGGAGTAAGAAGCGCATTGAGGAGCGCCTTCTGAACGTTTCTCAGACCGATCGTCCATGCGGCAATTCGGTTGATCGAAGCGTCGAAATAGTCGGTTGCGATGAACACACGGTCGAGTGCATCGTTAGCGACGATTTCCTTTGCTATCTCCTTTGTCTCGTCGTCGAAAAGAACAACATGGTCGCTGTCCCAGCGAACGGGGCGTGTGATATGAAGCGCAATCTTCTCATTGAAAAGAAGAAGTGAGGAAATCTTATCGGAAACAACCTCTGTCGGGTGGTAGTGGCCGTTATCCATGAGCGGCGTGATACCCTTGTAGTTTACATATGAAAGCGCAAACTCGGCGGAACCGACCGTGTAGGATTCAAGACCGATGCCGAAAACCTTGGATTCGAGCGTGATATAAACCTTGCTCTTGTCATAGGGAACGGAAAGAATTTCGTCAAGTGACTTCTTAAATCTCGCTCTCGGAGCAAGTCTGTCGGCAGGGATATCCTTGTATCCGTCGGGGATCCAGATGTTCATAACGCACGGAACACCCGTTTCGTTTGCGAAATATTCGGCAATTTTAAGGCATGCCTTGCCGTGATTTACCCAGAATGTGCGAACCTCTTCGTCGGGCGAGGAAAGCGTAAGATTATCCTTAACCATCGGGTGTGAGAAAAATGTCGGGTTGAAGTCAATGCCCATTCCCCTGTCCTTTGCAAACTTCACCCATTTTGCGAAGTGCTTCGGCTCAATCTTGTCTCTGTCGGCAAATTCGCCGTCATCAAAAATCGCATAGCTTGCGTGAAGATTGAGCTTTTTCTTACCGGGAACGAGTGAAAATGTCTTGTCAAGGTCAGCCATGAGCTCCTCGGGAGTGGTTGCCTTGCCGGGATAGTTGCCCGTGGTCTGAATTCCTCCCGAAAGCGCCTGCTTTGAATCAAAGCCTGTAACGTCGTCGCCCTGCCAGCAGTGAACGGAAACAGGAACCTTTGCAAGCGTTTCCATAACCGTTTCCGTGTCAATGCCTATCTCGGCATATTTTGCCTTTGCATATTCATAACGTGTCATAAAAAAACCTCCGTCAGTTGTTTGTATTTACTTCGGTCAGCTCTGCAAGCTCCTGCGGAATCTCTGCTTTGCCTATCCACATGTTGCCCCATTCCTGACCTGCGATGTCCTCGCAAATTTTTCTTTCCTCCGCCGAAAGAACAGCCTTACCCATTTCCTTCTTCTCGGCAATCGCCCTTTTGATAAGCTCATGGTCGCTCTTTGTCATCTTGTAGCGATAAATTCCGATAATTGAAAGCAGGGCGAAAATAATCGGCAAAATCGAATATGTAAACTTTATGCCGAACATGCCCGTTGCCGTCTGAACCGCACCCTCACCCGTATGGAAGCCGAAAGCGGCGAGAATGTAGCCTGTCAGCGCCGCCATCAAGCCGTTGATCGTCTTTTTGATAAGCGACGAGAAAGTGGAAATAACACCCTCACGGCGGCGGCCTGTGATAAGCTCGTCAACGTCGGTAACGTCGGGCTGAGTATTTGTTCCGACAAAGCCAACGCCCGAGAAGCCGAAGCAATAAAGAACCGACGCAAGATAAAGAACCCATGTCGGCGTGCTCTCATTGACGAAAAGTGAGATCGCAAGACCGACTATCATAATCGGTCCGAGGAGCTTTCCGCAGAGCTGCTTGCCGTATTTCATCGTCAGCGCATAGTTTATCGGGAAGCCCGAAGCCTCGGCAACGCCTGCAACGGTATTGAGAATGTTATACTTGTTCCAGCGCTTTGCGGCGTGCTTTATGAAATACTGATTCGAGTTGTTGTAAAAGCCCTTTGAAATCGAATAAAACGTGCTGAGGGCAAAATATTGTCTGAATGATTTGTTCTTAAAAACGAGCTTGTACTCGTTGAGCATATTCGGGAGATTGACGGGAGGAACAACTATGTCTCTTGAGTCCTTTTCCTTGGACGAGAAAAACGTGATAAGAAGCGGAAGCGAGAAGAACAGCGCAAGCACCAGACCCATGAAAAGGAACTTGCTCCTGACCTCTGGGGTCGCTTCAAGCGTTTTAACGTCCGTGAAGCCGAGAACGGCGGAAACGAGCACGAACGACGAAACCATTCCGACCGAATTGAAGATGTATTCGACGGATTTATACTGCGTTCTCAGCGAGTATTCGGGTGCGATCTCGGGAAGCATTGCCGTGTACGGCACACAGACGAGAGTGTACGCCGTGTTAAAGAGCATGTATGCACAGGTGTAGTAGACCGTGATGACATTCGTGCTTACGATCTGCGAAAGCCCGAACGAGTTCCATAAAAGGAAATAGGATATAAAAATCGGTGCAATGCCCCAAAGAAGATAGCGGCGGTGCTTGCCGAATTTTGATTTTGTTCGGTCAGTGATAAGACCCATCGCAGGGTCAGTTACTGCATCCCAAATATGGGCAAAGGCAAAGACCCAGCCCGCCTGCTTGGTGTTAAGACCCTCAACCTCAGTCAGATACGACATGAAGAAAAGGCTGATTATGTAGGTCGAGCCGCCGAAAAGAATGTTTGCGGCATTGTAGCCGAGCATCGGTCG
>CAVGRW010000126.1:0-7194 GCA_963631735.1 Bacteroidaceae bacterium
TTATCATCTTTTTTGCATCAATCTATTGAATTTTCCCGGGCGCAGTCCCAATTCAAAAACGGAGGCTGAATGAACAGTCTCCGTTTTAACTATCATTTATTTAACAACGATGTTTACAAGTCTGCCCTTAACATAGAGTTCCTTGATAACGTTCTTGCCCTCGATTGCGGCGGCGATTGCCGGATCTTTCTTGGCAAGCTCGATTGCCTCCGCCGACTCGATCTCGGCAGGGATCATAAGCTTTGCACGAACCTTGCCGTTGATCTGTGCAACGATTTCGATTTCGTCGTCAACGCATTTTGCTTCGTCGTAATCAACCCAGTGACCGTTAGCCAACATTCCGCCGTAGTTCTGAGCCGCCCAAATTTCCTCCGTAACATGAGGAGCGAACGGATTGAGAAGCGTTACAAACGTTTTCAGCTCGGCATTGTTGATTGAGCCCTTATTATAGATATCATTGAGCAATGTCATAAGTGCGGCGATCGCCGTATTAAACTTCATACCCTCGATATCCTCGGAAACCTTCTTTATCGTCTTATGGAAAGCCGACTCAAGCTCCTTGGAATACTCGTCGCCCTCGGTCAGGATATCCTGAAGTGCCCATACTCGGTCGATAAATCTCTTACAGCCCTTAACCGACGACTTTGACCACGGAGCGGCTTTCTCATAGTCGCCCATGAACAAAACATAGGTACGAAGAACGTCTGCACCGTACTCGTCAACAACATCGTTCGGGTCAACAACATTACCCTTGGACTTACTCATCTTGTCGCCGTCCGGTCCGAGAATCAGACCCTGAGCTGTACGCTTTGCATACGGCTCATCATACGGAACCTCACCGATATCATAGAGGAACTTATGCCAGAAGCGTGAATAAATCATGTGACGTGTAACATGCTCCATTCCGCCGTTGTACCAATCGACCTCGCCCCAGTACTTGAGCTTATCCTTATCGGCAAAAGCCTTGTCATTGTGGGGATCAATATATCTCAGGAAATACCATGATGAACCTGCCCACTGAGGCATTGTATCTGTTTCACGCTTTGCGTCTGCGCCGCACTTCGGGCACTTGCAGTTAACGAAAGAGTCAATCTTTGCAAGCGGGCTTTCGCCGTCCGAGCCGGGCTCGAAGTTTTCAACCTTAGGCAGCTTGAGCGGAAGCTCGTCATACGGAACGGGAACCATGCCGCAATGCGGACAGTAAACGATCGGAATCGGCTCGCCCCAATAACGCTGGCGGTTGAATGCCCAATCCTTCATCTTGTACTGAACGCCCTTTTCGCCGATGCCCTTTTCGCTGAGATAGTCAGCCATCTTCTCAATGGCTTCTTTTTTATTCTTAATTCCGTCAAGGAAGCCCGAATTCACGCACTCGCCCTCGCCCGTATATGCTTCTTTTGAGATGTCGCCGCCCTTGATAACCTCGATGATATCAATGCCGAACTTCTTTGCGAACTCATAGTCACGGGTATCGTGAGCCGGAACAGCCATGATTGCGCCTGTACCGTAGCCCATCATAACGTAATCGGAAATATAAATCGGAATTTCCTTGCCGTTAACGGGGTTGATTCCCGAAAGGCCGTCTATCTTAACGCCCGTCTTGTCCTTGACAAGCTGTGTTCTCTCGAACTCAGTCTTTTTGGCGCACTCTTTTCTGTAATCCGTAATCGCATCCATGTTTGCAATGCGATCGGCATACTTGTCGATCATCGGATGCTCGGGAGCCATAACCATGAATGTTACGCCGAAAAGAGTATCGGGACGGGTCGTATAAATCTTGAGCTTTTCGTTATCCGAACCCTTAACGTCGAAATCAACGAATGCGCCCGTTGACTTGCCGATCCAATTTCTCTGCTGAAGCTTGATATTCGGAAGGTAATCAACCTCATCAAGACCTTCAAGGAGCTTGTCGGCATACTTTGTTATATGAAGATACCAAACGTCCTTCGATTTCTGAACAATGTCGCTGTGGCAGATATCGCACTTACCGCCCTGCGAATCCTCGTTTGAAAGAACAACCTTACATGAGGGACAGTAGTTAACAAGTGTTTTATCTCTGAAAGCGAGACCGTGCTCAAACATCTTGAGGAAAATCCACTGGGTCCACTTATAGTAGTCCTCCTGAGTGGTGTCGATCACACGAGTCCAGTCAAAGGAGAATCCTACCTTTTTAAGCTGGCTTGAAAATCTTTCAATATTCATATCCGTAACCTTACGGGGGTGAATGCCTGTTTTTATAGCATAGTTTTCGGTCGGGAGTCCGTATGCGTCAAAGCCGATCGGGAACAGAACATTATAGCCCTGCATTCTTCTTTTTCTCGAAACGACCTCAAGACCCGAATAAGCCTTGATGTGTCCGACGTGCATACCTGCTCCGCTGGGATAGGGGAACTCAACAAGACCGTAGAATTTCGGCTTCTCCGAAAAATCCTCCGCATGGAAAACACCTGTTTCCTCCCATTTATCCTGCCACTTTTTTTCTACCGATTTAAAATCATAACCCATTTCAATAATCCTCCGATGTGTATTGCGATTTAGGTTAGAAGCAATTTAATAACCGCTTCAAACACATAATTTTCACATAAATTCACTCATAACAAAAAGACCGCTGTCTTTATTTTTCAGCCTTCCCCTTGAGGGTAGCAGAGCGTCGCGACGGTAGTGAATGAACGTCCGGTGGACGTTCAGATCCGGAGCGTGACCGAGCCGCAACGAGACGGTAGGCTGCGGATTGCGCCACTCGGATGAGGTGGTAAATTTTCATACCTTTATTCGCTAAATTCAAACTTGAACCTTTCCACCTCATCAGTCGCTTACGCGACAGCTTCCCCTCAAGGGGAAGCCTTGGAAAAATCTTCTAAAAGCAGCCTTAAATAAATGCTCACATAACAGTGTATCTATGCAAAATAAATAATCAGTCCTCGGTCAGAACGTCGGAAAGGTCGATCCTTGCCGCATCGTTCCAAAGGCGCTCGATGTTGTAATACTGTCTGCTCTCCGGCTGGAAAACATGAACAAGAACATCGTTATAATCAAGCAGTATCCAGCCCGTTGCTCTGCCCTCGATGTGGTCAACCTCAACACCGAGCTTCTTCATCTCGTCGTCAACCTCATCGGCAAGCGCACGGACATGAGTGTTTGATGTACCGCTTGCAATGATGAAATAGTCTGACATTACCGTCAGCTCTTTTGTCTCGATTCCGATGATGTCTATTGCTTTTTTCTTGTCCAAAATCTTGGCAATATTTTTTGCTTTTTCGAGTGATGTCATAAACTGTTTCCTCCCTGCTTTTTAATAATAACCTCATTGTAAAGGTCAATGCTGTCGGGGTGAATAACCTGACCCTTTGAAACAAGGTCGGGAATTCCAAAAACCAGCGCATATTCAATCGCCGAATCCATGTCCTTTTCGCAAAGCCTTCGCATGTCCTCAACGCCGTTATAATCCCTCTCAGCGGAAATATAGTCGGCGAGATAAACAATTTTTTCGAGCAGGCTCATTCCCGCTCTGCCCGTTGTGTGATATCTGACCGCTCTTATTATTTCACGGTCGTCAATACCCATAACGAACTTTATGTAAGCTGCGCCTGCCATAGCGTGCCACAGCTTTTTGTTAGCCCTCTCAACAGGCATCAGCTCAATGCCTGCCTCGCTCAATACCCCTAGCTGCTCCTCCTCGGAAGCATTTTTCATCACGTCGTGCAGAAGTCCCGCCGTGTATGCCTTGTCCGCATCGCCGCCGTATCTGAGTGCAAGCTCCCTTGCGCTGTCGGCAACATTAAGGCTGTGGTTAAATCTGTAGTCATCAAGCCGAGACCTGATAAGCGTGATGATTTTTTCATCTGTCCAATTGCTCAAAGGGATATCTCCTTTATCAAAATTATCTGATATTAACCTTCTTGTTCATTACATAGAACGTTGCATAGTAAAGACCTACGCCGAAGATAAGATAAGTTATAACCGAAACAAGGTCTGTAAAGCTTGCGCCCGATGCGAGCTGTTCATAGCTTGTTATAACAGAAAGATCGTTGCCTACAGTCGCAATGCCGAAAACAATGTTATCGGAAATAATTCCCGATATTCTCTCAACGGCAAAAAGAATCACAATTGTGAAAACAATCGTCCAAAGAAGATACTTCTTCTGGAAATGACGTGTGTTTGCAAGAGAAATTGCAAAATACATTTCAAGGGTAATAACTGCGAAACGCAGGAAATACGAAACCATTGAAATGATAATCGAAGTGATGATCGTTGAAACCGACTTGCCCTGAAGGAACATCGGAAGAAGCGATTCAATCGTTGAGAATGTCTCCTCGCCGATAACATCCTCCTTGACAACGAAGAATGTGATAGCCGCCGTACCCATAAGGCAAACAAAAGCTGCAACGAACCATACGGTCGATGTGATGATCTTTGAAATAAGGAGGGTCGAGCCCTTAACGGGAAGTGTAAAGCTCAAATAGCCCTGATCGCCGTAAAGCGACTTTTGGAAATTCGTTATCATTACAACAGCCGTAAGAATGAAGCTGCATGATGAAATGAGAAGAAGCACCATGATGCCGAGCATCTGACCCGTTGAAGCGGTGTCCTTAGTGATGTAATAGGAGCCGAGAACATAAGCCATGATTACGGCAACAACTGCGTAGAGTGCGCCCATGATTCTGCCTGTGGCAATGAATTCGTTCTTCAAAAGCTTACCCAACATAGCTGAACACCTCCCTGAACAGATCTTCAACAGTCTTGCCGTCAGCCGTTATCTTTGAAACATCCGTATTGACAACAAGCTTGCCGTCCTTAACCATGAGAACACGGTCAAGCACCTTTTCGATATCATAAATAAGGTGGGTCGAAAGCAAAATCGTTGAGTTTTCGGCATGGTTTTTCATGATAGTGTCAAGAATAAATTCTCTTGAAACAAGGTCAACGCCGCCGAGGGGCTCATCGAGAATATAAAGGTCTGCCTTTCGGCTCATAACGAGGAGAAGCTGGAGCTTTTCCTGCTGACCCTTTGACATGGTCTTGATCTTCTGCTTCATCGGGAGCTCAAATCTTGCCGCCATGTCGAGCGCCTTTTGCATATCGAAATTGTCATAGAAATCCGCCATATACTTGATTGCGCTTTTCGGCGTCATCCATGCGGGAAGATAATTCTTCTCGGGCAGATATGCAATGATTTTTTTCGACTCAACGCCGGGTTCTTTTCCGTTTACAAGGATTTTACCCTCATAGTCGTTGATAAGGCCGACAATGGACTTAATCATCGAGGTTTTGCCGCAGCCGTTCGGACCGAGCAAGCCTACGATTTTGCCCTGTTCAATGTCGTAAGAGACACCCTTGAGAACGGCATGATCGCCGTAGCTCTTTTTGAGGTCTCTCACCTTGAGAAGTGTTTCACTCATTGATGTATTCCTCCAATCCCATTCATGGGAAAATCAGTCATCCTGTGCGATTTCTTCTATCATTTCCTCTGGAATCGAGTTGGTTTCGCCATGCTTAACCTGCGACATGCAAAGAAGCGCAAGAGCAAAGCAAGCCGGAGCATAGAAGAACAACGACCAGTAATTTATTTCACCGTCAGCCGAGAATTTCTTGGTAAGGTCAAACATTGCACCGACAAGAACGGGGCCGACAATAGATGCTGAAAATGTTGCTGTATAATAGTAGCCGGTAAATGTTCCGACTCTGTCAAGTCCGCCGATCTCAAGAACGAGCGGAAGTGTATTGATAGTAACAAATGCGATAAGAATTCCGCCGCCTACGATTGCGATATAAAGCAATGGCTGGAATCTTGTAACTGCATAAAGCAGGAAGAATGCGAGAACGCCGATCCAGCCGGACATAATTGTCTTTTTACGTCCGAATTTCTGTCCGAGCTTACCCGCCGGTATAGCTCCGATGACCGTAGCCGCCGCAAACAAAGTTATGATAAGCGAAGCGTCGGATTCTTCAAAGTTGAGCTCATATTTTGCAAATGTTGTGAAATATGTCTGAATAGAGTCTGTTGCGTTCGAGTTAAAGAAAAGCGCAATAAGCATGAAGATAAGGCTCTTTTTTTCACCCTTTGTGAGACCCATGCTGCCAAGGCTCTTCTTGCCGTCCTTGCTTCCCTTTTTCTTTTCAAAGTCTCTTGCAAGCTTTGCAGCCTCAGCCTTTGAAAGTCTGCTGTCGGGCTCACGAACAAGAAAAACAACAACAAGAAGGCAGATAACCATAACGATCGAGCCGAAAAGGAAAACGTAGTTTCTTATTACATGCTCATCTGTTGCTTTTGTGATAAACGTTATGATCTTGCCGGAAACCGTACCGAGAACTACGCCGACGCCGCCCATGATATTGATAACGGCATTGCCCTCGCCTCGAAGCTCAGAGGGTGTAGCGTCCGGCATCATTGCAACAACGGGCGAACGCCATGTTGACATTATAAAGTTGAAAACAATGATATCAAGCATGAGTATTCCGAGAAGCTGAATTCTCGGGATAAAAATAAACAAGAGTGCACAAAGAGGAACGCCAACCATCAAATACGGGGTTCTCTTTCCGAAACGAGTGTGGGTTCTGTCGGAAAATCTTCCGAAAAGCGGCTGGAAAACAACGCCGAAAACATTGTCGATAACCATTATCATACCGACGGCGGTGCTCGCCCAGCTAAGGTTTGCGATCGTGTCATTTTCCTTTAAAATAATGGGAACATATGCGTTGTAGATAATCCAAGCTATCTGTACAGCCATAAAACCGAAACCTATGAGTGCGGTCTTGCCGTAATTAAGCTTCATTTTTTTTGCTTTTTCAGCCATAAAAACAATCCTTTCTCATTGTGGATAATAACCGATGAACACTTCTCGATTATTGTCCGTACCATTATATCACGAATTGGCGTAAAAGCAAATGCTTTTATGGCGTTTTTTGCATAATTTATGATATTATTTTTCCATCTAAATTTTAAAATTGTATGAATTGGCGGAAAAGAAAGGGTAAACATTACGATTTGAGCAGAAATTACAAACAAAATCTTGGGTAATTTGCGTGGCATTGCCCTTGACAAATCGGCTAAGAAAGAATATAATTTCAGTGTCAAACAATGTTTGCGCTTTAAAAATTCCGCATAACCTTAATATTGGGGGGCGTAGCTCAGCTGGGAGAGCGTACGGTTCGCATCCGTAAGGTCGAGAGTTCGATCCTCTTCGTCTCCACCAA
>CAVGRW010000127.1:0-7139 GCA_963631735.1 Bacteroidaceae bacterium
AAACATTCAGAACCATGTTTTTAATAAGCGTGAAGAAGCCGGGACTTTCAATCGGATTTCCCTTGTCCTCAACGCTCATTGGTCTGATTGAATCGCCGTTGTTCTCCTCTCCCTCATAAATGAGATACTGCGGATAGTTCTCATCGCTGAATACAGTCATGGGTTCATCGCCATGACGAAGGAGCTGATAAATGAACGGGCAAAGGACTCTCGGATAGCAGTTATGCTTCATATTCTGCACATACCATGTTGTATCCGGAAAAAGCGTCATTGAGGCGTCAACGGCAAGATCGGGAGAAATATATTTATCCGTTTCGTTTGCCTTTGCGTTTTCAATGTGTTCTTCATCAAATTTGGAGCCGATAGGCGCGGTTACCGTACCCGGCGCCTGCTGTTCACAGGTTACTATCATGTCGCTCTGCTGATCTGCATTGAACACAACCGGGTAAAGCTGATAGCCGTATTTTGCAATTATGGAGACGTTAACTCCGTCGTCTTTCATCTGTTTATACATTGTTGTAAGCTTCGAGCCGACCGTTTCATGATAATGATTAAGCTTTGCAATAAGTCCTGCGTATTCGGTTTCAACTCCGGCAAAAACATAATCTCTTGCTTCTTCAAATCTGTCGGCGGAAACCATCGACCAATAGCCCGGAGTCGTGCCATAGCAAACTCTCATGACATCGGGAGTGACATATTTTGCAACCTTCGTTGCGGTTTTGTTAAAATAGTCCATTGTGAGGCCAAGACCGTTAATTTTGTTGCTGAGAGTAATAACTTCCTTGAGGAGTTTCATAGGAAGCGAATCATCAAGGTTTTGGTTCGCAAAGAAATCAACGGCATCTGCATCAAAATACATCTCGCCGTTAAACAGCGAATTATTTATCTCCGTGCCGAAGCAAATCGGGTTATAAAGAACAACATCATCAACATCTTCCCAACCGTATTCGGCAAGGTAAGCGGAGAGGATCGTTGTTCCGAGACATCTTGCAAGAATTTTAATTCGTGAATGTCCTGTAATTTCCTTGACCGCCTGAATATACTCATGCAAATCATCGGCAATATCACACGGATCAAGGCGACAATCGTACTGATAGAAATATTTATACAGCTCGTTTGTTGCGCCCTGAGCATCATTCACGTCGTTTGACGGCTTATGGACATCATATATAGGATTGTTTTTCCAATATGCACTTGTGCTGTAACCGGAATTATTTGCAATTTCTCCGTTATTGTCAAGTGCAAAATCTTTGTAGGCTTCCGCCATATACTGAGTGAACAGTGTCTTGAACTCCGAAAAATCGTCAGTCAAATAGCCTTTCGTATATACGGGGACAAGTTCCTTGAGAGCATTCTCAACGAATCCGTCCGGGACATAGGGCAAGCTTTGGCTGTTCGGATCATCCTTATCCACAAGGATAGGTGAACGGCCTCGAACATAGATTATGGGTTCTGTGTCGCAATTGCATGAATCTTCAGCCACCGCACTCATAGGAGCGATGATTATTGCGAAGATTACCAGACTTAGGAAAACTGCTAAAAACTTTTTCAAAACTATCTCTCCTTATTTAATTTTATATATGATACCCTGCTTTACCGCCGCAATTATTTCTCCGCATCCTTTGCGGCAAGCTCATCAAGATATTCATCGTATGTGATGTTCTTATCGTAGAAGCTGCCCGTTGTTACGTCAATTATTCTGTCGGCAATTGTCTGCACAAACTGATGGTCGTGCGACGTAAACAGAACCGTTTCGGGGAAATTGATAATGCCCTTGTTGAGCGACTCAATCGACTCAAGGTCAAGGTGGTTCGTCGGCTCATCAAAGATAAGCACGTTTGCACCCGAAAGCATCATCTTGCAAAGCATACAGCGGACTCTCTCACCGCCGGAAAGAACCTTTGCTTTCTTCGTTGCCTCCTCGCCCGAGAACATCAGTCTGCCGAGCCAGCCTCTGACGTCGCTCTCAAAAACAAGGTCGGAATATCTTCTTACCCAGTCAATGAGCGAGTCCTCGCAGCCGTCGAAGAACTCCGAGTTGTCCGACGGGAAATACGACTGTGACGTTGTAACGCCCCACTTAAACGTACCCTCGTCGGGCTCAAGCTCGCCGACAAGAATTTTAAAAAGCGTTGTTTTTGCGAGTCCGTCCGTGCCGACAAAAGCAACCTTTTCACGGGGCTTTATCGTGAACGAAACATTGTCGAGAACCTTTCTGTCGCCTATGGTCTTGCTTATTCCCGAGACAGTCAAAAGCTCGTTGCCCACCTCACGGTCGGGCTTGAACGAAACAAACGGGAAACGGCGTGAAGAAACAGGCATGTCCTCGATATTAAGCTCGTCAAGGAGCTTTTTACGGCTCGTAGCCTGCTTGGATTTTGAAGCGTTTGCACTGAATCGTGCAATGAATTCTTGCAATTCCTTTTTCTTCTGTTCAGCCTTTTTATTCTGCTCTCTGAGCTGACGCTGTGCGATCTGTGTGTAGTCGTACCAAAAATCATAGTTACCGACATACATTTCAATCTTGCCGAAGTCGATATCAACAATGTGCGTACAAACCTTGTTGAGGAAATGTCTGTCATGTGAAACAACAATAACCGTGCTTTCAAGGTCAATGAGGAAATCCTCAAGCCAGCGGATAGCCGCAACATCAAGATGGTTGGTCGGCTCGTCCATGAGAAGAATATCGGGATTTCCGAAAAGCGCCTGTGCAAGAAGAACCTTGACCTTGATATCGTTATCAAGCTCACTCATCTTGGCATAGTGGAACTCGTTTGTAACTCCGAGTCCGTTAAGGAGGATTTCTGCGTCGCTCTCTGCGCTCCAGCCGCCCATCTCGGCGAATTCTTCCTCAAGCTCGCTTACCTTGATGCCGTCTTCCTCTGTAAAGTCCTCTTTCATATAGAGGGCTTCTTTTTCGTCCATTATCTCGCAAAGGTGCGGATTGCCCATAAGAACCGTGCGGATAACATCGTATTCGTCAAAGGCGAAGTGATCCTGTCTAAGAACAGACATTCTCTCGCCCGGAGTGATGATGACCTCACCCTTGTTCGGCTCAATCTCACCCGAAAGTATTTTCAAAAAGGTTGATTTTCCGGCGCCGTTTGCGCCGATAAGTCCGTAGCAGTTACCGTCGGTAAATTTCAGATCCGCTCCCTTAAAAAGCTCTCTGCCGCCGTACTGCAAGCTAACATTAACTGTGCTGATCAATTGTATTTCTCCCGAATATATTTATTTATCTTTTTAAAAGATATTTTACAAATTTATAAACCTTGCTCTTGAAACCGTAATATGTCTTTCTTAAAAAACGGATAACAGGCAAGAATTTAACATACATCAAATAATCACGGTCGGTCACATTATGCACCTTCCCGTCGCGCTCAAAGCTTTTGAGAACGCCGATTATCTGGTCATTGCGAATATTGTATTCATTGTCCCATTGGTTGTCTCCGCGCATTACAAATGTTCCGGAATTTATGAACATAACACGGTGAAGCACAAACTGACCGTTATCCCTCTGATAAAAAACTATATCATTGGGCTTTATCGCCTTTCTCGGCTTAACGAGCGTGATCGTGTCCTTTCTGTCCCTGATAAGCGGCAGCATGCTGCGGCCTGCCGAGACGAAGGAGACCTCGCCGTGATTATCAAGTGCATCGCGGATAACGGGGGCCATATCGTTAAGGCTTATTTTCTCACTCAAGTATATCGGCTCCTTTTAAGGCTTCGATGAATTCCGTTACATCGCCTTTGATATCCTCGGGCGGAACCTTACATTCCTTTGCAAGCGCAGAAACGATTTCCTCGGCCTCCGCACCATTTTCAAGCATGCCCCATATAAATGTGCCGGTCTCGTTAACCGTTATAAGTCCCGTAAAATTTATTCCGCCGGGAGCAACAACAACGCTCTTGCTGCCGACCTTTCTTATTCTGTAGCCCTCTTTAATTTTCATCGTCTTTACCTCCGAGAGTTTCCGTTATGCAAATCTTCCTGTCCTCTATTCTGACTTCCTTGTTGCAAACATTCAGAGCGGCAGGCTTGTGAGTTATTATAATACATGTCCTGTTTTCAAGACCTCTGAGATTTTTAAGCAGACGTTCCTCCGTTGCTTCGTCGAGCGCCGATGTAGCCTCGTCAAGCAAAAGAATAGGCGCATCGTAAAGAATTGCTCTCGCAATCGCAATACGCTGTATCTGACCCTCGGAAAGTCCGAGACCTCTCTCGCCTACCACAGTTTCAAGCCCGTCGGGAAGCTGCGAAACAAATTCATCGGAGCAGCTCAGGCGAACCGCACGTTCGATTTCTTCGTCGCTCTTTCCGCCGCACATAAAGGTGATGTTTTCTCTCAGCGTACCCGAGAGCAGCATATTACCCTGCGGAACGTACGAAAACAGCTTTCTTGTGTTTCTGTCAACCTGTCTTTCTGAATCCTCGGTAACAATTTTAATAGTTCCCTTTTCAGGTGACATAACGCCCAAAAGGAGCTTGAGCAAGGTGCTTTTGCCTATTCCCGAAATGCCTGTTACCGCAGCAAAATCACCCTTGTTGATCGTTGCGCTTGCGTTCTCAAAGACATAATCTCTGTTATATTTAAACGTTATCGACTCAAATTCAATGGATTTCAGCTTCTCGTAGTATTCGTATCTGTCACCGATATCCACGTCCGCTTGGAGCTCGTCATCGTAGTTCTCGATTTCAATAATTCTTTCCGCCGACGCTATAATCGCATAATATGTCGGGATTACGCCTGCCAAAGCTGAAAGCGGCGACTGAATTTGATTGACAAGCTGCAAAATAGCCGTCAATTCGCCGATATCAATTGTTCCCTGATAGACACGAAATCCGCCCAAAACCATCGCAAAAAGATAGCCGAGGCTGAACGCCATCTGAACTCCCGTGTTCGCAAAAATGCTTATTGTAGCTCTCTTGATACGAATTTTATAGTTATCCGTCTGGAGCTTGCGTGCCTTGTCGGCAACCTGCTTATAGGCATTAAAAACTTTGATTACAAGCGAGCTTGCAATCGACTCCTGGAAGAACGAGCGAACTTTTCCGTCGGCCTCCTGCGCCTTTTTATGAATTCCCTTTAAATAATTTCTGAAAAAAGCAGTCGTCAGCGCAATAAGTCCGCCGCCTGCAAGAAAAATCACGGCAAAAATCCAATCGAGACCAATCATTATCACGACCGCCGAAATAAGCTTCGTCAGAAGCGAGACAACATTCGGCACAAGGCCCGTAATGCCGTCGCAAATCGTCTGAACATCGGAGGTCAAACGGTTGAGCAAATCGCCGCTGTGATGCTTTGAAATCTCTGAATAATCCTTTTTCATTATGGACTCAAAAACGCTTGTCCTGATTTTTATTTCAATTTTTGCACGGGCACGCTCATACATATTGCTGTTAAAAATTTTCAGCGTGATTTGTACAAGAACGAGTATCAGAAGGTAAATTGCACCGTGCTTGAGCAGCTCAAAATCCGCTCCTGTTGCGCCGTTTACGATATCCTTGGTGCCGTATGCGGTCAAAATTCCGAAATAGGCAAGTGCGGCGCTCAAAACAGCATACAAAAAGACAAAAAGCCAACTGCCTTTTGATGTCTTTATTATCCATTTAAGAGCAGAAACATCGCCGCCCTTTTTACGGGCATGACCTTTGGTTTTTTTGTCTTTCAAAATCATCTATCCTTTTTATCACAACAGTCTTTGACTCATTGTTCTGTAAGAAAGCTCTGCCGCTTCAAGGCTTATATTGCATTTGAGCCTGTAAATCGGAACTTCGGCAAGCAGCTCATTAAGAAAATCGCAAAGCAAAATCATTCTCTCGGGATTTGCCGGACGTATCGTCTGTGAAATAAGCGGACTGAGTGCATCATCGGGATCAACACGCTCTATCGAATTTGTCGGGCTCTGCTCAATGAAGCAGATTGCGCCGAGCTCGGCGGAGGTATTGACATTGATATCATTCTTACCGGAAAACGGAGTGCCGAAAATATAATACTTGCCGTCAATTTTCCTGTACGCCGCCTTATCGTCATTGATTATAAATGCTTTATCGCCCAAAAGCTTCAGCCAAAGAGAGGTATGCGTAGACTTGCCCGTTGAGCAAGGTGCAGAGAAGGAATAAGCCTTACCGTCTGCAACGACCGTCGAGGAATGAAGAAACATGCCGTTATATTCGAGCAGCTTAAGATTAAACGCAGAGCCTACCCAAAGATATTCGAGGCTTGCGCCCTCCAAAACATCCTTATAATATTCCATTTGCTGCTCCATCAGGGCATCGCTGACGCCGATCCTGAAATCCGCTTTTTCGTCACAGCGATATTTTTCACTGCGCTCTTTAAGCAGATCGTACCTCGGCTCATAACCGACGTTTAGCCCCGCAATCTTATAAACAGGCATTCATTCACCTCTTTCAGATCTTATTCACATCTACCATTTGTAATGATAAATATGAATAAAACCTAAGTTCGGCAGACAACCGTAAAGGCTGTCTGCCGACTCGGTTCTTTTTGAAAATTAGCCAATGATGAGATCGCTGCCGATGCTCTCGCCTGCTGACTTTGCGCCTGTGTCAACAGTGGGATCTGTCGGAGCAACTGCTGAATTGCCATCAGCCATGATGTCCTCAACGATATCAAACTTTCTGATATCAATTTCAGGCTTATTGTAAATCATTTCTTTCACCCCTCATGATTAAAGATTAGATATGGGAAGCGAAAAATTAAAAAAGAATTCTTTACGTTAACATCTAATTTTTCACTACGCCATTATCTATGGTAATTTTATCATTTATTTACTTGCATGTCAATATATTTTTCTGCAAACGAAAGAAATTTTTGCCCGGTAAAAAGGCAAAGCTCCGTGCCGAAGCACGGAGCCAAATTAGCATTGTCTTTGAAGAATTAGAACATACCTCTACCTGTGATATAATCACCTGTAAGAGCAAATGTTGTGTTTGCGGCACGTGTTCTCAAGCCGAGGTTGAACTTACCCATATAGAAATTAACCTTAATTGTCCATACAAGCTCGTCGCCCTCCTCAACAGGAGTCCATGTAGCCTGATCATATGTACGGGTGTTTCCATCCGGGTCAATAAGCTGAAGCTTGAATACATCCTTGCTTGTTCTGATGATTACATC
>CAVGRW010000128.1:0-7085 GCA_963631735.1 Bacteroidaceae bacterium
ATTGACGGAACGATGCTTTTATACTCCGTGAAACCGTCAAAAATTGCCAATATTATAAGCGTTCCCAAAATAAAGCAAATGAGTCCGAGCAAGGGCTCAAACCATACGGGGCAATCCCACAGTCCGAGAATTCTTTCGACGATCGTTGCGGTAAATCTTCCCTGACCGAAAAGCATGCCGCTGTAATAGCGGTCATATGAAAGCCAGTCGATCGACGGGGAAGGGTTGGCTAAATAAAAGCCGTATGTTCCGAGAGCGGTCAATGCGACGGCAATCAGATAAAACGGGTTTGTTATTCTTTTGTATATTGACTCTTTTAGGTCAAGATTTTGATTTGTAAGTTTATGCTTAATCATTTTTATTTTTCCTCATCATTGTTAAAATTTATTCGCTCCTCCTCAATGACAAGCGGCCGGTTCATGACTCTTGTATTGATATTGAGAACATATTCGCCGAGAAGTCCGATGAAGAAAAGCTGAACGCTTCCGAGAAAACACATGCCGATAAGCACGGGCGCCATGCCCATCGGGAAGTTATCCCACATGATAAGCTTGAGAATGAGATAAACTATTCCGACAAGGAAGCTGATGATGCCTACGCCTACGCCGAAAAATGTCGCAAGTCTGAGACCGATTTTTGTGTACGAGGTGAAGCTGAGCATTGCCGCATCATAGAGCGTGTAAAAATTATTATGCGTTTTTCCCGCTCTGCGCCTTGCCTGCTCGTAGGGAATATCCTTTCTCCTGTAGCCGAGCTCCGCAACAATACCTCTGAGGAACGGGGTGGGGTCCTTGAGATTTCTGAGTACCTCAATGAAGCTCTTGTCATAAAGACCGAAGCCTGTGAAATGCTCTATCTGCTCAACGTCGCTCATTTTTTTGATGAGCTTATAATAACAGGTGCGTAAAAATCTGATAATTTTATTTTCCTTGCTCGTCGTCTTAATGGCGCAGACAATTTTATAACCGTTCTCCCATTCGTGAACGAGCTTCGGAATCATTTCGATCGGGTCCTGAAAATCGCAGCACATGCAAATTGTGCAGTCACCCGTTGTCTGCAACATTCCGTAATACGGTGAATTGAACTGACCGAAGTTCTTGGCATTGAAGATTGCCTTTATCTTCGGATTTTTTCTGCAAATTTCACGAAGAAGCGGACGTGTGTTGTCCTTTGAATCGTTGTCGATAAAAAGAATTTCGTAGTCATACTCGGGCAGGGATTTTTCCAGCTCATTTATGACGGCTTCACTTATAGGCACAACGTTTTCTTCCTCGTTGTAGCACGGAATCATTATGCTGATTTTTTTCATATTCAGACCCTCAATCCAAAAGTTCTTTTATTCCTGCTTCAAAGCTTACCTCGGGAACGAACCCCGTGTCCTTTGTAAGCTCTGAAATATCCGCCTGTAAAAACATGACCTGATTGCGTGAGTAGGGAATTGCGCCGAAGTCAATTTCCGACCGACTGCCGCAAAGCTCATGTATTTTTTCTATATATTCTCTCAGCGGTGCGGATCTGCCGCTGCCGAGACAGTAGGTTTTTTCATTATGCCCATCATCGCAGCCGACGAGATAAAACGCATTTGCGGCGTCACTTGCGCTGAGAAAATCCCAAAGCTGTTCGCCTTTGCTGAATTCCGCTTTTTCGTTGGCTGTGAATTTATTTATTGCTGATTTTATTACCGAATTTTTGGGATCGTATTTCCCGTAAACGCTGAGAATTCTCACCCATGCGTGATCAATGCCGAGCTTGCGGCATTTCAGCCTGCTGAGCTGACCTGCGGCGAGCTTCGCCATGCCGTAGCCCGTGAACGGAAATGTCGGAGTTTCGGGTGTCAGCGGTTTATCGCAAAGCCCGTATTCAGCCTGCGAGCCTGCGCCGATAAATTTCTGACAGCCCATTTTTTTTGCGAGCTCAACCGCGTCAAGCGTGTATTCAATATTTTTCAGCTGTAGATCTGCGTCGTCTCTTGCCGCTCCCGTGGTGCCTGCCCATGCGAGGTGATAGAAAACGTCATAATCGTTTTCTTCGGGAACAAAGCTTTTTATTTCGTCAAGTGAACAGCAGATTTTTTTAATAAGGCTGTTGTCGGGAATATCGTCGACCCTTTTGGAGCCCCTGTGGTAAAGCACGGTGACCTCGACGCTTTCGCCGACGAGCTTGTCGATTATCGCACGTCCGACCGAGCCTGTTGCGCCTGTTATTACGGCTTTTTTCATAATATCACTCTTTTATCAGCGGAATGTACATGTTCTGAGCCAGCTCGTCTCTGTCAAGGAACGGAGCAAGATCCTCAAGCGGAGGGCTGACAAGCGTTCCGTCGGGGAGACGCTTCGTACTGCTCTTAGGCTCCCAAACCTGTTTTGTATCCGTAAAGATTTCGCAGAAAGCGTAGCCGTCGGTTGCAAGAGTCTTTTTGACCGCCTCCTTCATCTCGGCATTGCTGCTTGCCGAGAAATACGGGAAGCCGAAAGCCTTGGCTATGTTCTCAAATTTCGGGAAGGTCAGGTCACCGCTCTCGGGACCGATACCTACCTTTGTATGCTCCTTGAACAGGTTGTTCTGAGTTATTCTGATGCTGTGATAGCCGCTGTTGTTGATAAGGAAAAGCTTTATCGGAAGCTTGTTTGTGATTATCGTCTGAAGCTCCTGGAGATTCATCATTATGCTTCCGTCACCCTCAAGGCAAATCGTGTCCTGCTTCTTGCCCGAAACGCAGAGACCGACAGCCGCAGGCAAGCCGTAGCCCATGCTTGCGATTGCGCTGTTGATTATAAAGCGTGAGCCGTGCTTTATAGTCCAGCACTGATGACCCGCAACGCAGCAGGCGCCGTTGCTGACCGCTGTAAGCGAGTTTTCGGGAAGCTGATCGGCAAGATATTTTATAAAAGCGTAAACGTTGGCTGTTGAGCCGTTTTCCTCTTTATGACGGGGGAGTACAACGGGATATTTTTCTTTCCATTCAACGCACTGTCTGCGCCAATCGTCTCCGCCGAAAACGGGAGCGTTCTCATCGCTGATGTTTCTGATGATCGCTTCAAGGAAATCCTTTGCGTCTGCCCAAACAGGCATATCAACGTGAATTGTCGGCTTTTTCATTTCAGCCTTGTCGATATCGACCATTATGACCTCGGCGGCTCTTGCCCATGTGCCGTAGTCGTAGCCGACCTGACGTATGCTTATTCTTGTGCCGATTGTGAGAAGAAGATCGGAATTCTGAACGGCAAAGTTGCCTGCACGGTTGCCCATGTTGCCGCCCCTGCCGCAATAGAGGGGATCATTGTCCTCTATAACGTCAATACTGTTCCAATATGTCACAACGGGAACACCGAGAAGCTTTGAAGCCTTTTTGAAAGCTTCGTAACCGCCCGAAAGACGTATTCCGCCGCCTGCATAGATAACGGGACGCTTTGCGTTCTTTATTTTACCGAGAATAATTTTAATTGTATCATCGCTGACCTTGGGCGGAAGCTCGCTGTCGTCATCAGTCGGGTCGTAGCCCTCAAGGTCGTCGGTTTCAATGTAGCTGCCCTGATAGTTAACGGGTATATCGAGCCAAACGGGACCGGGTCTGCCCGTTGTGGCAAGGTGCCACGCCTTTTCAAGCATGTATCTTATATCGTTGATATCCTCAAGCATGGCGGAGTATTTGCACATGCAGGAGACTGCATTTGTGATGTCGAATTCCTGATCGCCGACCGCTCTGAGCGGAAGTCCCTCGGTGAACTGCTCGGCATAGCGTGCCGTCGTGGTGTATTTTACCTGACCGCTGACAACGAACATCGGAATCGAATCGAGCCAGCCGCCGACAACGCCCGTAATCGCATTTGTGCCGCCGGGACCTGTCGTGACGCAGAGGGCGGCAATTTTGTTGTTGAGTCTTGCATAAGCCTCTGCCGCAATTGCGCTTGCCTGCTCATGATGATTATAGGTGCAATGAATTCTTTCATTGTGACCGAATGCGTCATTGAGGTGCATCGCACCGCCGCCGACAACCGTAAAACAGTCGGTTACGCCGCGGTCGGCAAGGAAGTTTGCAACATAGTCAGCGAGTCTGATCTTCATTTTCTTCATCCTTTTTCGGTTTTGATTTGAATGCCCAAAATTTATTCATGACAAAATTGAGCGGAATTGTTATAACGAGCGCGCCGAGACTTGCGATGAAGAACGGAACGCTGATTTTTGTAAGTAAAATTTTGATTATCGGCGAAAGTATCAAGCCCGTAATACCGTAGCAGGCAAAGGTCTTGAAATATGTTTTGAAGTGCTCGAAAAAACTCTTTTTGCCCGAGCCGAAAACGTATCTGTTGTTCCAAAAATACGAGTTAGTAACACTGATAACAAATGCGATAATTGTTGTTATAACGATTTTTACATTGTTGCCGTCGGTCGAAATGCCAAGCTGCGAAAGCAGATTTAAAATGCCAAAAAATTTTGTGTTCTTGAAAAGAACGTAGTAGCAAAGCATTTCTGTGCCGTAGGAAATCGCAGTATTTGACACGCCGACAAGTCCGAATTTTATGAACTGTATCAGCGGCGCAAGCTTTTCGTTTTGCAAAAGAGCTTTGATTTTATTCATCTTTGAGCGCCTCAATAATCGTCTTTGCCATATACTCGAGCTTTTCGTCCGTCATGCCGGGATAAACGCCGATCCAAAACGAATCGTTCATGATCCTGTCGGTGTTTTCGAGCGTGCCGACGACACGGTAGCCCTTGCCGCTTGCTCGCATTTCGTCAAAGCAGGGGTGCTTGATGAGATTGCCTGCGAACAACATTCTTGTCTGAACGCCCTTGCCCTCAACGTACTGAACGAGCTTGTTTCTGTCAACGCCGTCCTTACAGGTGATGAAGAAGCCGAACCAGCTCGGATCGGAATTCTCGTTCGCTTCGGGAAGCATGAGCTTATCGGAAACACATTCAAGAGCGTCGTGAAGCACCTTGAAATTGTGCTTTCTCTTTTCAACGAAGCTCGGGAACTTCTTCAGCTGAGCGCAGCCGACTGCCGCCTGCATATCGGTCGCTTTGAGATTGTAGCCGAAGTGAGAGTAAACATATTTATGGTCGTAGCCGAGCGGAAGCTCGCCGTACTGTCTGTCAAAGCGGTGTCCGCAGAGGTTGTCCTGACCGGGCTCGCACATGCAGTCACGTCCCCAATCACGCATTGAACGGATAATTTTGTGAAGAAGCGGATTGTTTGTATAAACAGCGCCGCCCTCGCCCATTGTCATGTGGTGCGGCGGATAGAAGCTGCTTGTGCCGATATCGCCGATCGTGCCCGTGAATTTCGTTTCTCCGTCAATTGTGTAGGTTGAGCCGAGCGAATCGCAGTTGTCCTCAACGAGCCAAAGGTTATGCTTATCGCAGAAAGCCTTGACAGCCTTGAGGTCAAACGGATTGCCGAGCGTGTGGGCAACCATGACCGCCTTCGTTTTATCGGAAAATGCTTCTTCAAGCATAGAAACGTCAATGTCTGCGTTCGGGAGCTTTACGTCAACAAAAACGGGAACTGCGCCGAACTGGATCATCGGAGTTACGGTCGTCGGGAAGCCTGCCGCAACGGTGATGACCTCATCGCCCGGTTTAATTGCTCTTTCCTTGAGCAGGGGAGAGGTGAGGGTCATAAAAGCGACAAGGTTTGCGCTCGAACCCGAATTGACAAGCGAGCAGAATTTTACACCGAGATATTTGCAGAAATCGCTCTCGAATTGCTTCGTGTATCTTCCAGCCGTGAGCCAAAATTCAAGTGCGCTGTCAACAAGGTTTACCATTTCCTCCGAATCGTAAACTCTTGAAGCGTAGGGAATTCGCTGACCCTCCTTGAATTCTGTCGGAACGTTATGATATTTGTCACAGTATTCCTTTACCTTTTCGAGTATTTCGTCATGTAACTGTTCTTTTTCGTTCATTGCCGTTTCTCCGTTCATATATTAAAAAATTCTTTTATCTGTTTGGTTGTGTATTCTGCCATGTTCTCTTTGTCGGCATATGCCTTTGTCCATTCAACTGTCTTTTCAACCGCTTGACGAGCCGTCCATCTCGGTTTCCAGCCGAAAACGGACTTGACCTTTGAACAGTCGAGCTTGAGGAAGTTTGCTTCGTGAGGACCGTCCTTATGCTCGGCAACGAAGCTCTGTCCGCCGCCCCATGCGTCGCAGAAGCAGCCTGCCAGCTCACCCGTTGTGAGACAGTCTGACTCGTTCGGACCGACGTTGTACCAATCGGCAACGCTTGCATCGTCATACTGTGCCGCAGCTATCATCAAATAAACATAGAGCGGCTCAAGAACGTGCTGATAGGGGCGGATGGAGTTCGGATTTCTTACCTTGATATCCTCGCCCTTCATTGCGGCTCTTACGCAGTCGGGGATAATTCTGTTTGCGGCAAAGTCGCCGCCGCCGATAACATTGCCTGCTCTTGCTGTAGAAATTCTTACATGATTATCAGCAAAGAACGAGCTTTTATAGCTGTGGGTCACGAGCTCGGAGCAGGATTTTGAATTTGAATACGGGTCAAAGCCGTCAAGAGGTTCATTCTCACGGAAGCCCCAGATAGTCTCATCGTTTTTGTAAACCTTATCGGTCGTAACGTTGAGAAACG
The DNA here is from genome assembly GCA_963631735.1 of Bacteroidaceae bacterium. GTDB lineage: Bacteria > Bacillota > Clostridia > Oscillospirales > Acutalibacteraceae > CAG-488. Next base: position 6,598 of record CAVGRW010000128.1, read on the forward strand.
ATTTTACCGAATTGCCTGTTCTTATACATTCAAGAATGTTGACCGTGCCCATTACGTTTGTTTCGTATGTATATTTCGGATTGTTGTAGGATTCAAGCACGATCGGCTGTGCCGCAAGATGCAAAACTATCTCGGGCTGAACCTCGTCGAAAACTTTTTTGAGATGCTCAAAGTCTCTGATATCACCGATAACGGAATTCATTCTTTCGCCGAGACCCGTAATCTCAAACATGCTCGGGTCGGTCGGCGGTTCCAGCGAATAGCCCGTCACGTCGGCGCCTGCGAGCAGTAGAATGTTGCAAAGCCACGTTCCTTTGAAGCCCGTGTGACCTGTAACGAGAACCTTTTTACCTTTATAAAACGTAAGATCAAGCATAATAATTACTCCGTTAAGTTATCTTTTTACCAAACCTTCCACGGCGCGGTGGAGTCTGCCCACATTTTTTCAAGCTGCTGCTTTTCTCTGAGGGTATCCATCGGCTTCCAGA
>CAVGRW010000129.1:0-7071 GCA_963631735.1 Bacteroidaceae bacterium
GCACCTTAATGAGCTTGAGCGGAGCAAAAAGCTTTTCAAGGGAATCCGTCAGAACGGTCGGCGTTGTCGTGTAGGTCAGAAGCGAGCTGATAACAACAAGGCATACAATTCTTATCGCCATGAACAGAGCGGTAAAAAGTCCGTTAGTCGTGATGTGGATAAAATGCCAATTGACAAGCTCCGTGCCGCCTCGGATATAGAAAATGTTCAGTATTGAAGTGAACAGAACTATAACGACGATCGGCTTGAGACTTTTAACGACCATCTTCACGGGAACCTTTGAAATTATATTAACTATCAACGTGAAAAGCACCATGAGACCGAGCGCCTCAAAGCTTTTGCACATAAAAATCGAAACAATAAACAGGACGGTCAGTATAATTTTCATTCTTGCGTCCATGCGATGAATCGGCGATTCAACGTTATAATACTGACCTATCGTGATGTCTTTTAACACCGGCTTGCACCTCCTGTGCAGGGAAATTGTGGGCTGCTGTTTTTGTATTTTAAGCCTTCCCCTCAAGGGGAAGCCTTGGTCAGTTTCCACTGACTTTTTAAACAGAATAATAAAGCTAAGTCTATCTGTTCAAGCCTCCCCTTGGTTGATTCAAGGGGAGGTGTCGCATGAGCGACGGAGGGGATAAAGATTAAAGTTTGATAAAAACTTACTCTCTCAGTCACAGACAAGCTGTGACAGCTCCCACGGAGGAGCCCATGCTCGTTAGAATTTTCTGCCAACCTTAACAGTTTACCTCGTCAGAACCTCAACGGCACGGTCAACGGTATAAACCGAGCCGAAATCGTGTCCGTTCTTTTTGAGTATCTCAAAAACCTTTGAAATCTGCGGAATATTCAGACCTATCTCTCTGAGCCTTTCGGCATGTGAATAGACCTCGTCAACCGTTCCGTACATTTCAAGCCTTGCGTTGTTCATGACGGCAACCTTAGTCGCAATCTTCGCAACGTCCTCCATGCTGTGCGAAACAAGCAGAACAGTGCTTCCCGTTTTCTCACGGTAATTTTTAATCATATCGAGTATCGTGTCTCTGCCTATCGGGTCGAGACCTGCCGTCGGCTCGTCAAGAATGAGAACCTTCGGCTGCATGGCGATAACGCCTGCTATCGCCGCTCGTCTTTTTTCACCGCCCGAAAGGTCAAACGGTGATTTTTCGAGCAATTCTCTTTTCAGTCCGACATATGCCGCCGCCGAAACGACTCTTTTCGCTATCTCCTCATCGGAGAGCTTCATATTTTTAGGACCGAATGAAATATCCTTATACACGGTCTCCTCAAACAGCTGATATTCGGGGTATTGGAAGCAAAGACCGACCTTGAAGCGAGCTTCTCTTGTCGCCTTTTTATCCGACCAAATGTCAACGCCGTCAACGATAACCTTACCGCTGTTCGGCTTGAGAATTCCGTTAAAATGCTGAACGAGGGTGCTTTTGCCCGAGCCCGTGTGACCGATAACTCCGACCAGCTCGCCCTCCTCAATATCAAGATTTATATTGTCAATCGCCTTTGATTCGCTCGGCATTCCCTCATTGTAAAGGTGAGTAACGCCCTGCATTGAAAGTATCGGCATCACTTCTTCACCTCCAAAATTTTGAGAATAGCCTCGGCACATTCGTTTTCGTCAAGTATGTCGTCGGGGAGCCTGAAGCCCTTTTTTCTGAGCCTGTAGGCAAGCTCGGTCGCCTGCGGCACGTCAAGTCCCAGCTTTTTCATTCTTTCAACGTTCCTGAAAACCTCTTTCGGGGAACCGTCCATTGCGATTCTGCCGCCGTCCATAACAACGACTCTGTCCGCCTTAACAGCCTCGTCCATATAATGAGTGATAAGAATAACGGTAATTCCGAACTCCTTGTTGAGCTTCATTACCGTGTCCATGACCTCTTTTCTGCCCTGTGGGTCAAGCATGGCTGTAGGCTCGTCCATAACGATACACTTCGTGTTCATTGCAATAACGCCTGCAATAGCGACTCTCTGCTTCTGTCCGCCCGAGAGACGGTGCGGCTCACGCTTGCGGAATTCGTACATTCCGACCGCCTTCAGTGCGCTGTCAACAGCTTTTCTTATCTCCGACGGCTCAACTCCGAGGTTTTCGGGACCGAAAGCAACATCATCCTCAACGATCGTCGCAACGATCTGATTATCGGGGTTTTGGAAAACCATACCGACGGTTTTGCGGATATCGACCGTTTTTTCCTCATCGGATGTATCCATTCCCTCGACCGTGACCTTGCCCTTGTTCGGAACAAGTATACCGTTAATCAGCTTTGCAACCGTCGATTTGCCGCAGCCGTTATGACCGAGCACGGCAAGGAACTGCCCCTCGGGCACATCAAGACTGAAATCGTTAACTGCGTTAACAACTCCCTCGTCCTCAAGCTCGTAGGCAAATGAAACGTTATCGAATTTTATAATGGTATCGCTCATAGTTTATGTTTCTCCGAATTACTTTTTCCAAATTGCAGATGCGCCGCACGGAAGAACCATGCCCGTCTGCGTCACGGGCAAGCCTATTTCGCTGCCCGTCACCTTTCCGCCGAATTTCGGCACGACAAGCGCGCCCAAAATATACTGCATAACTGCCGGCGAAAGTCCCGTTGTGTATGAATTTATAAGCATCATTATAGGATCGTCCGAAAGCACCTGCGTGCAAAGCTCAACAAAGCCGTAAACCTCGTCCTCAAGCTTCCAAACCTCGCCGCCGGGGCCTCTGCCGTATGACGGCGGATCCATAATGATAATGTCGTATTTATTGCCCCTGCGTATTTCACGCTGAACAAATTTTATACAGTCGTCAACTATCCATCTTACGGGTCTGTCAGCGACATGGGAAGCGGCGGCGTTTTCCTTCGCCCAATTCACCATGCCCTTTGAAGCGTCAACGTGGACGACCTGCGCCCCTGCTTTAAGACATGCAACCGTTGCGCCGCCCGTGTAGGAAAACAGGTTGAGCACCTTGACAGGTCTGCCTGCATTCTTGATAAGCTCAGCCGTATAATCCCAATTGACTGCCTGCTCGGGGAAAATTCCCGTGTGCTTGAAGCCCATTGTTTTAACGTTCAGGCTAAGCTCTTTATAATCTATACGCCATGCGTCGGGAGTTTTTCTGAGAATCTCCCAATGACCTCCGCCCGTTGACGAGCGGAGATACCTGGCATTTGCTTTTTTCCACATCGGATGCTTTTTGGGAGTTTTCCAAATGACCTGCGGATCGGGACGGATAAGGATAACCTCGCCCCAACGCTCAAGTCTTTCTCCGTCGGAGCAATCCAGCAATTCATAATCCTTCCAGCCGTCGGCAACTCTCATGTTAACATCCTCCGTTTATATAAGTCTCTCTTTAACTACCTGTGCGATCTCCTCGGCAAGGGTCTGAATCTTGTCCTTATCCCTGCCCTCGAGCATAACTCTTACAAGCGGCTCTGTGCCCGAAACACGGACAAGCACTCTGCCCGAATCGCCGAGCTCCTTCTCTGCGCTTGCAATAGCCTTTTTGATTTCCTCGTCCTTGTCGTAGCGAGCCTTGCCCATCTGGGAAACTCTGACATTGATAAGAACCTGCGGGAAAACTTCCATCTCAGCCGCAAGCTCGGAGAGCTTTTTGCCTGTTCTCTTCATAACTGCAAGCAGCTGAAGAGCCGTAAGCTGACCGTCGCCCGTTGAAGCGTAATCGAAGAAAATAACGTGACCCGACTGTTCGCCGCCGATTTTATAATTGTTCTCTCTCATATTTTCAAGAACATATCTGTCGCCGACCTTTGTGATCTCGGTCTTGATGCCGTTTTTCTTGCAGAACTCGAAGAAGCCCATGTTGCTCATAACCGTAACAACGGCTGTATCGTCGGTGAGGACTCCCCTTTCCTTCATATCCTTGGCACAAATCGCTATGATCTTATCGCCGTCAACAATTTCGCCGTTCTCGTCAACAGCCAACATTCTGTCGGCATCTCCGTCGAAAGCAAAGCCTACGTCGCAGCCATACTCCTTGACATATCTCTGAAGTCCGTCAAGGTGAGTTGAACCGCACTCACGGTTGATATTGATACCGTTCGGCATTGACGACTTGATGTGACTGTCAACTCCGAGCTCGGTGAAAAGGTCGGGAGCCGTTACGCTTGCCGCACCGTTGGCGCAGTCAAGAGCAACCTTGTAGCCCGAGAAATCCATATCCTCAACCGTTGAAATGAGGTGGCGTGTATAATCAAAGGTCGGCATCTCGGAGCTTCTGATACGTCCGATATCGGCGCCGATCTTAACCGGCGGAAGTGTTACGCCGTCAAGAATAATAGCCTCGATTTTCTCCTCCAGCTCATCGGGAAGCTTGTAGCCGTCCGCCTGGAAGATTTTGATGCCGTTATATTCGCAAGGGTTATGCGAAGCGGTAATCATGACCGCCGCATCATATCCGTATTTTTTAACAAGGAATGCGACCGCAGGTGTAGGAAGCACGCCGAGCTGCATAACGTCTGCACCGACCGAGCAAAGACCTGCCGTAATCGCAGAGCAAAGCATATTTGATGAAATTCTTGTGTCCATTCCGATCATAACTCTCGGACGCTTTTTGTTCTCGTCAATGAGAACCATCGCAGCCGCACGGCCTATCTGCATGGCAAGCTCGCAGGTAAGCTCCGAGTTTGCAACTCCTCTTGCGCCGTCTGTTCCGAATAATCTGCCCATAAAATGACCTCCGAATTAAAGTTCAAATTTTTGCTGTTCCATCAACGGAACCGGGTTGTTATTTGCTCCGTTCTGTGCAGGCATCGGCATGCCCAAATGAGCATAGCCGGCAGGCGTGACCATACGACCTCTCGGAGTTCTCGAAAGAAATCCGATCTGCATCAGGTACGGTTCATAGACATCTTCAATTGTGATCGCTTCCTCGCCTATCGCAGCGGCGATCGTTTCAAGTCCGACAGGACCTCCGTTATAGTTCTTTATCATCGCCGTCAGGAGAAGACGGTCGATCGAATCAAGACCGAGAGGGTCAACCTCAAGGCGATTGAGCGCAAGGTCGGCGTTTTCGTCGGTGATAACACCGTTGCCGAGCACCTGTGCAAAGTCACGGACACGCTTCAAGAATCTGTTTGCGATTCTCGGCGTTCCTCTTGAACGGGAGGCTATCTGATAAGCTCCCTCGTCGGTAATTTCTATATTAAGTATTCCTGCGCTTCTTTTTACGATATTGCTCAAATCCTCGGGAGAATAAAGCTCAAGCCTTGCAATAACGCCGAAACGGTCACGAAGCGGCGCACTGAGCTGACCTGCTCTTGTCGTTGCGCCGACAAGGGTAAACCTCGGCAGGTCAATTCTTATACTTCTTGCCGACGGTCCCTGACCGATGATTATATCAAGCGCATTGTCCTCCATCGCAGGATAGAGAACCTCCTCAACGCTCCTGTTCATTCTGTGGATCTCGTCAATGAAAAGCACGTCGCCCTCGCTGAGATTGGTAAGCAATGCGGCAAGATCCTTCGGCTTTTCGATCGCAGGACCCGAGGTAACACGGAAATTAACGCCCATCTCGTTGGCAATGATGCCGGCAAGTGTAGTCTTTCCGAGACCCGGAGGTCCGTAGAGAAGCACATGGTCAAGCGGCTCGTTTCTCTTTTTCGCCGCTTCAATATAAATTGAAAGATTTTCCTTAACCTTAGTCTGTCCTATATAGTCGCTCATCGTCCTCGGACGAAGCTGAAACTCCACATCGGAATCGTTATCCATATACTCGGGAGCGACTATTCGGTTTTCAAAATCCATATCTTCCATGCCGTTCCCTCCTTATATCAGTGATTTAAGTGCCTGTCTTATGAGCTCCTCGACAGGTAAGCTGCTGTCAAGCTTGCCGAGTGCGACTGCTGCCTCCGACCTGCTGTAGCCGAGCTGAACGAGAGCCTCTATCGCCTCGCTCACATTCTCCGCACCTGCCGTCATCTGAACCGCTCCGACGAGCTCCGACTGCTCCTCGGTGAGCTCTGCGCTGAACTTGTTCTTTAATTCAAGAATAATTCTGTTAGCTATCTTTGCGCCGACGCCCTGTGCCTTTGTTATCGCCTTTGCGTCGCCCGAAGCAATGCTCAAGGCTAGCTTATCGGGAGTCAGCACGGAAAGTATCGCAAGCGCCGCCTTGGGACCTACACCCGAAACGGTAATGAGCTGTTTGAAAGCGTCAAGCTCGTTCGGCGTCGAGAAGCCGTAAAGCTCCATTGCATCCTCACGGACATTGAGGTAGGTGTAAACCGTTGTTTCCGTGTTGAGCGCAACGTTTTTCAGTGTGTTCATCGTGGAAAAGCAGAAGAACGCAATTCCGCCGCACTGAACTGCCAGTCCGTTCTGATCGAGGGCAATTACCTTGCCCGTAAGAGAATATATCATCGTTTTCCGCCTTTCGGTAAATTATTTTTTGCAGAAAATTTTCTTGCCAACCTTGTAGGGTAGGTGGTACGACAAAAAAGTTAATTTCATTAAACTTTTAATGCTTTGCAACGCAAAGCCACCGCTTCTTTTCACTCTTCAATTTTATCTTTTCTCTCGAGACAACCCCCTCAGTCAGCTACGCTGACAGCTCCCCTACAGGGGCGCCAAGGATAGGTTTCTGCCGACTTGAAATAAAATCAAGAAATTTACGTTCTGTTCAGCCTCCCCTTGTTGCAAGGGGAGGTGTCGTCCTTGACGACGGAGGGGATAAAGATTAAAGCTTGATAAAATCTTACTCCCTCAGTCACGGACAAGCCGTGACAGCGTCTCGCTGCCGCTCGGATGAGGTGGTAGGTTTTTCGCCTATTTTATATAAATCAGAGCTTGACATTTCCACCTCATCAGTCGCTTATGCGACAGCTTCTCCTCAAGGAGAAGCCTTGGTCGGTTTCTGCTGACTTTGGCTTGATGTAATCATCGACCCCTACGAATTCATCTCCGCCGTATATTATCAATAATACTTCTTCAGCTTTCCGACGAGGGAGCCGCTGGTATGTGCATGGCAAATAGCCATTGCGAGGGCATCCGCCGTATCGTCGGGCTTCGGTATTTCGTCAAATTTCAGCATAATCCGCATCATTTCCTGCA
>CAVGRW010000130.1:0-4800 GCA_963631735.1 Bacteroidaceae bacterium
AGTTTTTGTTTGATAAGACTTTACTCCCTCAGTCGGCTTCGCCGCCAGCTCCCCCAATGGAGGAGCCCTCGCTCAAAATAAGTTTTTTCTGACTTCAAGAAACCCCTCAGTCAGCTTCGCTGACAGCTCCCCTACAGGGGCGCCGAGATAAAATTTCTACTAACTTTATATTTCAAATCACTTCTGTGACTCTCTTGTATAGTCAAGCAAGCCGCCTGCGAGAAGGATATCTCTCTGGCGCTCGGAAAGCTGATAGTCAAGCTTATAGCTCTCGCCTGTTGTAAGGTTCTTGAGTGTTACGTCGGTGCCGTTTGCGATGCTCTCACGAATTCCCTCAAGGCAAAGCTCGTCGTTTACGCTGATTTTGTCGTAATCGGCTTCATCGGCAAAAGTAAACGGGATAATACCTGCGTTGACAAGGTTTGCACAGTGGATACGGGCAAACGACTTAGTGATGACTGCCTTGATTCCGAGATAGAGCGGAACAAGAGCCGCATGCTCACGGGACGAACCCTGGCCGTAATTTGCGCCGCCGATGATGATACCCTTGCCTGCTGCCTTACAATGCTCGGCGAACTTCTCGTCGCACTGCTTGAAGCAGAAGTTTGAAAGGTAAGGAATATTTGAACGGTAGGGCAAAATCTTTGCGCCTGCCGGCATGATGTGGTCTGTTGTAATGTTGTCGCCGACCTTGAGAACAGCCTTTGCCGTGATGTCCTCGGGCATTGCCTCGGTCTTGGGGAACGGCTTGATGTTCGGGCCGTACATAACCTCGACGGAGTCTGCGTCCTCAACGCTTGCGGGCATTGCAATCATGTTGTCGTTGATGATGAACTCATCCGGCATCTCGATCTCGGGCATTTCGCCGAGCTCACGGGGATCGGTAAGAACGCCTGTGAGAGCGGAAGCGGCTGCAACCTCGGGGCTGACAAGGTAAATACCTGCGTCTGCTGTGCCCGAACGTCCCTCAAAGTTACGGTTGAAGGTACGCAGCGATACGCCTTTTGAATTCGGCGACTGACCCATACCTATGCACGGACCGCAAGCGGATTCAAGAATTCTTGCACCTGCATCGATCATATCTGAAAGTGCACCGCAGAGAGCGAGCATGTTAAGAACCTGCTTTGAACCCGGGGCAATTGAAAGGCTGACCGACGGGCAAACAGTCTTGCCCTTGAGGATAGCGGCAACCTTGAGCATATCCATAAGAGATGAGTTTGTGCATGAGCCGATACATACCTGGTCGATATGAATCTTGCCGATCTCCTGACAGCTCTTTACGTTATCGGGCATGTGCGGCATAGCAGCAAGCGGAACCAACTCGTTGAGGTCGATGTCGATAACCTCATCATAAACTGCATCATCGTCTGCACTGAGCTCAACCCAATCCTTTTCACGACCCTGAGCCTTGAGGAAAGCCTTGGTGATGTCGTCTGACGGGAAGATAGAAGTCGTTGCGCCGAGCTCTGCGCCCATGTTTGTGATAGTTGCTCTCTCGGGAACGGAAAGCGTCTTAACGCCCTCTCCGCCGTATTCGACGATCTTGCCTACGCCGCCCTTGACGGACATAATCTGAAGCACCTTGAGGATAATATCCTTTGCGGCAACCCACGGCTGAAGCTTACCCGTGAGGTTGACACGAACCATTTTCGGCATTGTTATGTAATATGCGCCGCCGCCCATTGCAACAGCAACATCAAGTCCGCCTGCACCCATGGCAAGCATACCGATTCCGCCGCCCGTCGGGGTATGGCTGTCGGAGCCGATAAGAGTTTTTCCGGGGATACCGAAGCGCTCAAGATGAACCTGATGGCAAATGCCGTTGCCGGGACGTGAAAAACGAAGTCCTCTCTTCTTTGCGACCGACTGAATGAAGCGGTGGTCGTCGGCATTTTCAAAGCCTGTCTGTAATGTATTGTGGTCGATATATGCGACGGAAAGCTCCGTCTTAACACGGTCAATTCCCATTGCCTCAAACTCAAGATAAGCCATTGTACCTGTGGCGTCCTGAGTCAGAGTCTGGTCAATTCTCAGACCGATTTCATTGCCAACCGTCATGTCGCCGGAAAGCAGATGGTTTTTAATAATTTTCTGAGCTATTGTGTATCCCATAGCGTTAAAACCTCCGACTTGTTCAATTTTTTAACAATCTTTATTTTATTATATAATGCCTTATTTGTCAATGTTTTGACGATAATTTCCGACAAAAATTTAAGGCAAAACCGCACGAAATTACCTAATATTTTTAAGCGGTTATTCCACGAGTAAAAACACAAAGAGACCGCACCGTGAGTACAGTCTCTTTAAGCAATTATTTTTAACCGCCGAGGTAGGCCTTCTTAACGTCCTCGCTCTCCATGAGCTCCTTGCCCGTACCCGAAAGAACTATCTTTCCGGTTTCAAGAACATAGGCTCTGTCTGAGATTGCAAGGCTCTTACCTGCGTTCTGCTCAACAAGAAGAATTGTTGTACCGTCCTTGTTGATATCCTTGATGATTTCAAAAACCTGGTCGACAAGCAGCGGAGAAAGACCCATTGAGGGCTCATCCATCATAAGAAGCTTCGGGTGGCTCATAAGAGCACGTCCCATTGCAAGCATCTGCTGCTCGCCGCCCGAAAGCGTACCTGCGATCTGATTTTTACGCTCCTCAAGACGGGGGAAGCGAGTGTAAATCTTCTCGATATCCTCCTTGAGGTTTTTCTTGTCTTTAAGTGCGAACGCACCCATGAGCAGATTATCGTAAACCGAAAGCTCCTGGAAAATTCTGCGTCCCTCAGGGCACTGAGTCATGCCCATTTCAACGATCTTGTGGCAGGGAGTTTTGGTGATATCCTTGCCCTCATAGGTAACATGACCCTCACGGATCGGGATAAGACCCATGATCGACTGCATCGTTGTTGTCTTTCCTGCACCGTTTGCACCGATAAGCGTTACGATCTCGCCCTGGTTAACCTCAAAGCTGATACCCTTGATCGCCTGTATAACTCCGTAGTAGACCGAAATGTCTTTAACTTCCAACATTGCCATAACATCAACCTCCGATATAAGCCTTGACAACCTCGGGATCGTTGAGGGCATCGTCTACCTTGCCCTGGCAAAGAACCGTACCGAAGTTGAGAACCGTGATCTCATCACAAAGACCCGAAACGAATTTGAGGTCATGCTCGATGAGAAGAATTGTAACATCAAAATTATCACGGAGATATCTTACCGTGTCCATAAGCTCCTGCGTTTCGTGAGGATTCATACCTGCCGCCGGCTCATCGAGAAGCAAAAGCTTCGGGTTTGTTGCAAGAGCACGGGCGATTTCAAGCTTTCTCTGCTTGCCGTAGGGAAGGTTGCAGGCAAGATTGTTTCTCTCCTCGTAAAGGCCGAAAATCTTGAGAATATCCTTCGCCTTGTTTCTCATTCTGACCTCAGTATCATAGTGCTTCGGAAGCTTTAACATGCTGATAAAGGGATTGCACTTAAATTCAGGCTGATTGTGAAGTCCGACGAGAACGTTTCTGATAACGCTCATGTTGTTGAAAAGGCGGATATTCTGGAAGGTTCTTGCGATACCCTTATGATTTATCTTTTCCTGAGTTTTTCCTGTCAAATCCTCACCGTCAAGGTAAAAGGTACCCGTAGTCGGCTTATATACACCTGTAAGAAGGTTGAAAACCGTCGTTTTACCTGCACCGTTAGGACCGATAAGGCCATAGATCTGACCCTTTTTTATCTTCAGGTTAACGTCTTGAACGGCTTTAAGTCCGCCGAATGAAATTCCGAGATTTTTTGTTTCAAGTACATAGTCAGCCATGCTTATTTGCCCCCTTTCTCAGGTTTGTCGGGTTTAAACGGATCGCTCTGCTTTACATCTGTCGTAAGGACCTCGTCCATACGAATTTTTGTTGTAACGACATCCCATCTGTTTGTATCCGAATACTGCTTTGACGGGTTCTTGAGATGCTTCTCACGAAGCTTGTTAGCGATTGAAAATCTCTCTCTGACGCTCTTGAGTGCCGGAGCATTGTTGAAGATAACAACAACGATAAGAATGATAGCGTAAACGAGATACTTGAGAGCTGCCAGGTCGCCCGAAAGCTGAGTCTGGAGCTGGAAATTGAGGTATGTGATAAATACAGCCGAAATTATCGAACCTGTGATATTACCCATACCGCCGAGAACGACCATAACAAGAATTTCGATTGAATAGTTGAATGAGAAGAACGAGTAAACAACAGGTGTAACGTATGAGCCGTAGATAACGCCTGCCATGCCTGCGAAGAATGCGGCAAAGACGAAAACAAACAGCTTATAGTATGTGATGTTGATACCCATTGCCTTTGCGGCAATCTCGTTATCACGGATAGCCGTAATTGCACGGCCGTGCTTACTTCTGATAATATTTTGAATAAGGAAAAGCGAAATAAGAACCGTAATAAGAGCCACGATATAAAGGTCGCTGCCGTACTTCTTTGTTGAAAGACCAAGAGCGGCGCCGAAGGCCGGAAGATTCTTGAAGATAGTTCTCACAATTTCACCGAATGCAAGCGTAACAATAGCAAGATAGTCACCCTTGAGTCGAAGTGCGGGAAGTCCGATTATGAAACCGAAAACTGCGGCAACAAGTCCGCCGATGAGCATTGAGATGATAAGCACAAGGAGCTTTGAGTCCATTACGTTGTAAAGCTCTTTTGCGATATAGCAGCCGATGTATGCGCCGACGCACATGAAGCCTGCGTGACCGAGTGACAACTCACCGAGGAAGCCGACAACGAGGTTAAGCGAAACGGCAAGCAAAATACTGTATGCCA
>CAVGRW010000130.1:5687-7054 GCA_963631735.1 Bacteroidaceae bacterium
CCGACCATGATGATATCACCGTGGGCAAAGTTCAGCATCTTAGCGATACCGTAAACCATTGTGTAGCCCAAAGCGATAAGAGCATAGATAGCTCCCAAGCTGAGTCCGTCCAATATTGTAGACAACATTTGATCTACTCCTTTTCGTTAGATTCTTATAAATTAAACCGCTGATCGACCGATACCTGCAAACCATATTAAATTGGTTTTCAGATACAGATTGATCGGCGGTTTAAATCGTCGTTTTTTAAATACACCTTTACGGGTGCCGAATGACACCCGTAAAGATTGAGTTATAAAATTCCGTATCTCGGATTAAAGAACATCCTTGAACTGAAGCGGCTTCTTACATGCACCTGAAGCATCCCAAGTCATTGTGCCTGTTGCACCTGTGAGTGAGAAATCAGGAGCTGTGATAGCAGTCTTAACCTTCTCGCAAAGATCGCTCGGGCTGATCGTAACATCGTTAACGCCTGCTGCCTTCATTGCATTGTAGATAGCGTAAACTGCATCGTAAGCGTCTGCTGCGAACTGGTCGGGAGTCTCGCCGTACTTTGCCTTGTAAGCTGTAACGAACTTGCTTACTGTTGCGTCCTTGCTGTCGGCATCGAACGGAGTGATGTACTTAACCTTGTTTGTAACAGTCTTTGAGTCGATAAGATCTGCGATACCGTCGAATCCGTCGGAACCAACGAGGTCAGCCTTGCAGCCCTTAGCTGTTGCAGCCTTGCAGATAAGTGAACCTTCCTGATAGTACATCGGGAGGAAGATAACGTCGCAATCCTTGAGCTGCTCGATCTGAGTTGAGAAGTCCTTGTTGTTCTCAGCGTCGAATGTAGCTGCCTTAAATGTTACGCCCTTAGCGTCCATCTCAGACTTGAAAGCGTCAACAATACCTGTTGAGTATGTGTCGCTGGTGTTGTAGATAACGCCGATGTTCTTGTAGTTCTTTGCAAGATCGTCAGCAGCAAGAGTACCCTGATCCGGATCGCCGAAGCAAACACGGAAGCCGTTGTCTCTGCCATCGATAACCTTGGAAGCAGAAGCTGACGGAGTCATGAAGAATACGTTGTCATCAGCTGCGCTTGCGCCGAAAGCGTCGCAAGAGTCTGTTGTAACAGAACCGAGTGAGATCTGCATACCTGCCTCATAGAGTGAGTTGTAACCTGTGGTTGCATCCTGAGCAGTTGCCTTGTCGTCCTTCATGTCGAACTTGAACTTAACGCCGTTAAGTCCGCCGGCTGCGTTGATCTCTTCAACAGCGATCGTTGCACCGTTCTTTACAGAGTTACCGTACGAAGCAGCATCACCTGTAAGAGGGCCTGTTGTACCAATGAAATACTCTGTGTTGTTTGCTGCGTAGTTGTC
>CAVGRW010000131.1:0-7009 GCA_963631735.1 Bacteroidaceae bacterium
TTTAACTGTCAAAATCCTGATCAAATATATTGAATTCCTCGGGCTCGTTTGCCTGAGCTTCAACCTCAAGCGGCGGAGTTATTTCAATCGAATCGAGCTGCTTTGTGATTTCCGAAAGCTCGTCATTGAGACTGTCTATGTTTTTCGTAACAGCCGAGAGATTTTTGAGCAGAGAGGGGAGCTTACGCTCGGTCGAGTTTATATACTTGCTCGTTTCGTCGGCAATGCGAACGACCTCGTTATGGGCGTCGATAAATTTCTTTGCCGAGCTGCTGAGATTGTCGAAATCGGGCTTGTTCTCGGTGCTTTTGTCAAACTCTTCAAGCTTCTCTTTGAGCTCGGAGAGCTTCTTGTCTTTCTCACGAACAGATTTCTTCAACTCGGTTATCTCGTCACGAAGCTTTGCAATATCCTCTCTTGAAACCGACTTTTCATATTCCTCGGCGAGTGAGTTCAGATATTCGTCCACCTGCTTTTTATCAAATCCGCCGACTGCTCTTGTCTTGATTGGAATATTGTTGCTCATTTCCGTGCCTCCGCTCTCAATAAGTGGTTACATAATATAATAACACAAAAAATACCTTTTTGCAACGAAAACAACCCTGTAAACCGCAAAAAGTGCATTTTTTCTTGCACAAAAGAACTGAAAATGATATAATTAAATAAATATGATCGGCGGTTGTGTTTTTTCGCCGAATGAGGAATGACACTATGGGATATTCAGATTTGAAATTTTCGGAGAATTCAACGTTTCTTGTAACGGGCGGAGCGGGATTTATCGGCTCCAACCTTTGCGAAGCGATATTGAAAATGGGATACAAGGTCAGATGTCTTGATGACCTTTCGACAGGCAAACAGGCGAATATTGACCTGTTTCTCGATGATCCGAATTATACGTTTATAAAGGGCGATATCAAGGATCTTGACACATGTATGGACGCGTGTGAGGGCGTGGATTATGTTCTCAATCAGGCGGCTTGGGGAAGTGTGCCGAGAAGCATTGAAATGCCGCTTTTCTATGAAAAAAATAACATCATGGGCACGCTCAACATGATGGAGGCGGCGAGACAGCAGGGCGTTAAAAAGTTTGTCTACGCTTCAAGCTCCTCTGTTTACGGCGATCACCCCGTGCTTCCGAAAAAAGAGGGTCAGGAGGGCAATCTGCTCTCACCCTATGCGCTGACGAAGCGAGTTGACGAGGAGTTTGCAAAGCTTTATACAAGGCTCTACGGGCTCGATACCTACGGTTTGAGATATTTCAATGTTTTCGGCAGACGCCAGGATCCCGACGGAGCCTATGCGGCGGTTATCCCGAAGTTTATAAAAATGCTCATGAACGGCGAAACGCCGACAATCAACGGCGACGGAATGCAATCGAGAGATTTCACATATATTGAGAATGTTATCGAAGCCAATCTCAAGGCATGTCTTGCACCCCACGAGGCGGCAGGCAATGCGTTCAACATAGCCTACGGCGGACGTGAATATTTGATTGATATTTATTATTCGCTGACCCGTGCGCTCGGCAAGGATATCGAACCGAATTTCGGACCAGACAGGGCTGGAGACATCAAGCACTCCAACGCCGATATATCCAAGGCTCGTGAAATGCTCGGCTATGATCCCGACTATGATTTCGACTCCGGCTTGAAGCTGGCGATTGATTGGTATGTGGAGAATTTGTGATAATTCAAAAATACTGATGTGGTAAACATAAAACTATTTAAGGAGACTCAATATGCTCATTTACACCTGTGAACAGATGCGTGTCATCGAGGAGAATGCGGATGTCAACGGACTTTCGTATGTCGAGATGATGGAAAATGCCGGCAATGCCTGCGCCGAAAAAATTCACTCAACCATTGTCGGTCTGAATTCAGCAACCAAAACGGTTGCGGTTCTCTGCGGCTCGGGTAAAAACGGCGGCGACGGCTTCGTTATTGCAAAAAATCTCAGCGACAAGGGCTACGGCATCCGCCTTGTGCTGACGAACGGCTACCCGACGGCATATGAGTCAAAAATCATGTACGCTTATCTTGAGGATAAGCCCGTGCTTGTCTCCGATCTCAAGCAGAATTACGACGCCTGCGTTTCGGCATGTATGAGTGCGGCGGCGGTTGTTGACTGCGTTTTCGGAATAGGATTTCACGGTCAGCTTGACGAAATGACTTCAAGATTTTTTAATGATATAGCCAAGTCGAGAGCAAAAAAGTTTGCTGTCGATGTTCCGAGCGGACTCGAGGGTAACAGCGGCGAGATAAAATCCGACTTTTTCAAGGCTGATTATACGCTTGCGATAACCTGCTACAAGCCCGTGCATATTCTTAAACCTGCTTCGGATCAGTGCGGAATCGTGTCGCTTATTGACATCGGCATTGACGAAAAATGCTACGAGGCGGTCGGCTCGGACGTGATCGTTTCCGCCGAGCATAACGAGATAAAGCGCTTCTTCAAGCCGAGAAATCCTGCGGCGAACAAGGGCGATTTCGGCAGACTTCTGAGCGTTTGCGGCAGCCGTAACATGCAGGGAGCGGCAGTCATGGCGGCGAATGCGGCGGTTGAGAGCGGCGTCGGAATAGTTGACTGTGTGTTCCCCGAGGCGGCATATTCGGCGATAGCGTCAAAGCTCACAGAGCCGCTTATGGATCCGATGCCCTCAACGGCTGACGGCTTTCTCAAGGCGGATAATTTGCAGCGCATCATCGAGCTTGCCGACAAATCAACGGCGGTGCTTCTCGGATGCGGACTCGGACTTTGCGAGGACACGGTGCGCCTTGTCAACGGAATTCTCGCAAACGTAAAAAAACCTGTCATTCTCGACGCAGACGGAATAAATGCGGTTTCATTTAATATAAATATATTGAAAGAAACCTCTGCTCCGCTGATTTTGACTCCGCACCCGGGCGAGATGGCGAGACTGACGGGTCTGAGCATTGAAGAAATTCAAAGCAACAGAGTTAAGGCCGCAAGAGATTTTGCGACTCAGTACGGCTGTGTGCTCGTCCTCAAGGGCTCAAACACCGTTGTTGCAGGGCCGTCGGGAAGCGTGTACATAAACCGTACCGGTAATGCAGGAATGGCAACCGGCGGTTCGGGTGATGTTTTGGCAGGTATAATTTCCTCTTTTGTTTGTCAGTCTATGAGCTTGCAGTCAGCAACGATTGCCGGCGTGTATGTGCACGGACTTTGCGGAGATAACGTACAGAAAAAATACTCCATGCACGGAGTAACTCCGACAAAAATGATCGGCGAGATAGCGGAGGTTCTTTCAAATTTTGAATAATCGGGGATAATTTTGAAGAAGAGCCTTGTTATATTGCTTGCTTGTATTATGATTTTTCTGCCCTCGTGCGGCAAAAAAGTGAAAAAAGAGAGCGTCACTCCGTCAAGACCGAATTGCACCGTCAGCGCAAGCTACAATGATACGGAGTATTCGGCGAAGATAAATTATGACGAGACGGGAAAAATGACCGTTGAGATGCTTTCCCCGATGAAAGGAATGACTCTCAGCGTTGACGACGGCGGCTGTCGGCTCAGCTATGACGGCATGGAGATTGATTACACGACGGAGCAGACGAAAAGCTTTTGCCCGTTTATCGGACTTTATTCGGTGCTGAAAACCGTATGCTATACCGTGCCCGAATCGGCAAGGGCGAGCGGCGAGAGCTATATCCTCAAATACCGCACACCGGAAACGGAGTGCACGGCAGTGTCGAACAAAAAGGACGGAAAAATACAAGAAATCGAAGCGAATAAGATAAAGTTTATATTTCAATAAAAAGCGGCTGTGTCAGTTAAGGCACAGCCGCTGAAGTTTATTACAGATTTTTTTATTAAAGAATCGATTGAATTTCAAGGTGCGATGCCTACATCAACCCAAGATTTGCAGAAACTGACCAAGGCTTCCCCTTGAGGGGAAGCTGTCGCATAAGCGACTGATGAGGTGGAAAACATCAAACTTTATGCTGTGAAAATAAAGAGATAAAATCTCACCACCTCATCCGAGCGGCGCAATCCGCCGCCCACCTTCCCCTCTAAGGGGAAGGTTGATTAGATTCTACATTGAAAGCAATTTGTATTAGACTTTCTAGATGTGATGAAGTTCGATAAAGGCACATTTCGTAGGGGTCGATGCCCACATCGACCCAAGGTTAGAAGAAAGCTTTATCTCGGCGCCGCTTCGCTACCTTGCAACAAGGGGAAGGCTGATTAAACTTTGTACTGAAAGCAATTTGATGAAATCTGCTTTAACCCCTCCGACTTCGGCGCAAGCCGCCGAAGCCATCTCCTCTGCAGGGGAGGCAAGAATGTTTCTCAACCGTCAATCCTTAACAAATCTTGCGCCGTCGGGTACGCAGACCTCGGCTTTTGCTCCGTCTGCACCGCTGTATTTATACATCGGCATTTTTGACGAGCGGCTCGCATCAAAGACTAAATCGTCACCGTTGACCTTGAACACAAATATGCTTGTTCCGCCGTCATCTTTTAATGTGATGTCTTTGCCGTCGTTTTCATATGCGCCTGTGTAGGCATAGCTGTTGAGCCATGAGGATGTAAACGTAAAGCTCTTTTTATCGGAATCGAGCAATAAATTTGCTCTGTCCTTATCCGAGGTATAGACATAACTCTCGGAATAGGTTACGGCGGTGGTGCTTGTCGACGTATCGTCTTGCGGTTCTGTTGCAAGGTTGTCAACGCTTACTCCGTAATGTGCCGCCGCCTTTTGACGGTTTTCTTCAATCAGCTCGGCGGCGTATTTGCTGCTGCCGAGAGCATCGTAGCGCAGAGTCAGCGGAAATCTCTCGCTTATGCTCTTGCTGTAATCTGCACCCATGCTCGGTGTCCAATATTCTTTCAGAGCATATCCGCTGTCAGTCTTTTGCACGGTCAAAACCAACGGACCCGAGCTTCCCGAGATCACGCTTAACCCGTTTTTGTAAACATAGTTTTCATAGTGGGCAACCATATAGATTTCTGTTAAATTGCCTCTTTTATTGACTTTCAGAACCCTGTATGAGGCGACGGAAAAATCGTTCGCTTCATGATATGCTGTCGGCGATTCCTGAGCAATTATCTGTTTTTCAACATAGCTTGCCGTTTCGTTATCGAGCGCTCCGTCTGTCGGGTTTGTCAGGAAGCAGACCGAAGCGGCGATGCACAGAATGAGCGCGGCAGCGATTATCCAAACGGCAGGCTTTTTATAGCTGAGAACATTTTTAATTCGCTGTTTAACGCCTGTTTCGCCGAAAGCGAGAGGACCGGCGGATATGCTTCTGCGAGGTGCGCTGCAATTGAGCAAGGCATCGGAATACGGCTTTTTACTTTCCGCACCGAGCTCACCGATAACCCTTTCGTCGCAGGCAAGCTCAATATCTCGGCAAAGCAGAATATAGGCGAGCCACATGACGGGGTTGAACCAATAAACGGTTAGCAGAAGAAAGCCGAGCGGCTTCCATATGTGATCTCCTCGTCTCAGATGCGCCTTTTCGTGCGCCGTGACATATTTTGTGTCCGCTTCGTCCATGGAGGTCGGCAGATAGATTTTCGGTCGGAATATTCCGAGAATGAACGGTGCAGAAATTCTGTCGCACAGCCGAATATTGTTTTTCAGCGGAACAGATTCGCTGACCTTTTTCTTGATTGATAGGTAGCTCGCCGCAGCATATGCAAGCACTACAGCCATACCGCCGAGCCAAACAGCGACCTCAATCGGCAGGGAGTCGGTCAGACTTGTTGTCTGATATTCTTTGCTGTCTCCCGAGGGGCTTGTAACGGTAATAATATCGGTAGGTGTGCCGTTCGGTTCAGTCTTTTCATAGGAAACAACGCCCTCGGGCGTAACAGCGTAGGACGGCATGAGGCTGAAGGAGCTCTCAATCGAGAAGGGGAGTATCAGCCGCAGGGCAACCAATGCCCACAGAGCAACGGAAATCCGTTTCGGAGCCTTTTTGAGAACAAGGCGCAGAACTATGACTACGGCAGCTACAACGCTTGCTGTGAGGCTCATGTTGACAAGCTTAAAGAAAATATTTTCCATTTTCAGCCCTCCTCGTGTTCATCAATCAGCTTTTTGATCTCTGCAATCTCCTTGTCGGAAAGCTTTTTTCTTGACGTAAACGCCGCCAAGAATGCAGGCAGGGAGCCGTTGAAAGTTTCATCGACAAATTGCTCACTCTGAGCCGAGTGGAATTCGTCACGTGTGATGAGAGAGGTGACAACGCCGTTCTGATTTTGAAAAATGCCCTTGTTACAGAGCCTTTTCAGCACCGTGAACGAAGTGCTCTTTTTCCATTGGAGCAGTTCAAGACTTTTCTTCACAAGCTCGGAGGAAGAAATCGGTTCGTTGTCCCAGATTATGTCGGCGAAGCGTGATTCCGCAACGCCCATAGTAAGGTCATTCATTTTAGCACCTCCTATCGGTCTATATCGTGTAGTTTAACTCTATTCTACATTATGTAGACCGCTTTGTCAAGAGAAAAATGAAATATTTAATTTGTCGGTTATTTAATAGCCGACGTTTGCTTTCACCCGATGACTTTAGCGGAATATAATAGTAATGTCGGATTATTATTCTTTGATCCCCGAAAAAAATGATTATTCCGGCAAATGATTGGCAAATATAATTATGACAATCAAAATCTCGGAGAGTGATAAAAATGACAATAAAACGGGGAGATATTTATTACGCAGATCTCAGCCCGGTCGTCGGCTCTGAACAGGGCGGCTTGCGCCCCGTGCTGATAGTTCAAAACGATGTCGGCAACAAATACAGCCCGACGGTCATCGCCGCCGCAATAACAAGTCAACGCTTCAAGACTCAGCTGCCGACCCACATTCAGGTGGACGCTCAGGACTGCGGCCTCTCTAAGGATTCGATAGTCCTGCTCGAACAGGTCAGGACGCTTGACAAGCAAAGGCTCAAGGAGCGCATGGGAAACCTCGGCGAAAGAGACATGACGAGGGTAAACAGGGCGCTGTCCGTCAGCCTCGGAATATTGAACTGAAAAAA
>CAVGRW010000132.1:0-6995 GCA_963631735.1 Bacteroidaceae bacterium
CAAAGTATTATGTAGGCGATACATTCGATCAGACAGGTCTCACACTTACCGCAACCTACAATAACGGCAAGACAGAGACGATCACAACAGGAATCACATGCACAGGCTTCAGCTCGGATGCAGTAGGTTCCAAGACCGTAACAGCTTCCTACGGCGGCAAGTCAACGACCTTCAACGTTGATATCGAGGCAGTAAAGCTCGTATCAATCGCAGTTAAGACAAACCCGACAAAGATGAGCTATTATCAGGGCGATGCACTTGATTCAACGGGTCTTACACTTACCGCAGCATACAATAACGGTAAGACAGAAACAGTTACAACAGGCTTCACATGCTCCGCTCTTGATTCATCATCGGCAGGACAGAAGACTATCACCGTAACATATCAGGGACTTACAACAACGTTCACGGTAACGGTTATAGCTGTAAATCTCGTATCCGTATCTGTAAAGACAATGCCGAATAAGACGAGCTACTTCACAGGCGAGTCCTTCGATCAGACAGGTCTCACACTTACCGCAGCATACAATAACGGCAAGACAGAGACTATCTCATCAGGCATTTCTTGCACAGGCTTCGATTCCGCAACGGCAGGACAGAAGACGATTACAGCATCCTATGCAGGAAAGTCAACGACCTTCACTGTAGAGGTAAAGGTGGTCGTACCGACAGGAATTACCGTTAAGACTGCACCGAACAAGACAGAGTACTTTGTAGGCGACAGCTATGACGGAACAGGCCTTGTAGTAAACGTAACCTACAACAACGGAACAAACAAGGATATCACAACAGGCTTCACAACAAGCGGCTTCAGCTCTGCAAATGCAGGCAAGAACACCGTAACTGTAGGCTACGAAGGCTTTACGGCAACATTTGATGTAACGATCAAGGCAGTAGAGCTCACAGGCATCGAAATCGCCAAGGCGCCGAACAAGACAACGTTCAACACAGGCGATGAGCTTGACACAACAGGTCTTGTACTTACACTCAAGTACAATAACGGCACAACAAGCACAACAGATACAGGCTACACTGTAAGCGGCTATGACAAGAACACGGCAGGCGAGCAGACGATCACAGTAACCTATCAGGGCTTCACAGCAGCGTTTAAGGTAACACTTATTCAGAGCTATGCAGACTACACAGAGGTTGACGAAGCTGTCAAGGCGGCAAATGAGAAGATAGCAACAGGCTATTACACAGACGCATCGGTCGAGGCACTCAACAATTCGATCAATGCGGTAGTAAGAAACCTCAAGGCAACCGAGCAGGCAACTGTAGACGGCTATGCAAAGGATATCATTGCAAAGACAGCGGCTCTTGTAATGAAGGATGCAGACTACAGCGCAGTTGAAGCAGCTAAGACAGCGGCTAAGGCTGAGATCGACAAGGGTATCTACACAGATGCTTCGGTAGCAGCTCTCAATGAGGCGATCGCAGCAGTAGTCGAGGGCAAGAAGATCAACGAGCAGTCCGTAGTAGACGGCTATGCGGCAGAAATCGTTGCAAAGACAAAGGCACTCGTAGAGAAGCCGTCCGATTTCTCAAAGATCGACGCACTCTATACAGAGATCGCAGGCTACGATCCTGACCTTTACACGAACTACGACGAGATATTCTATGTATATATCTTCGACTTCTACGAGGTAGAGGTAGCATCGGCAAGAACAACATATACGGGAATCAGCCAGCAGGGCGAGGTAGATAAGCTTTATGAAAAGCTTGTAGAGTACAAGAACATGCTTGAGCTCAAGACGCCCGAGAAGGTAGCGAAGTTTGAGCTTACAAACGGAGCAAAGTTCAAGACCACAGGCGGAGTAACGTATATCATCGGTCTGAGGACGGGACTTACAGATTCAACGCTCAAGAGTAACTTCTTTATCATGGAAAACGTAACCGTAACCATTAAGAAGGTAATGGGCAGAACAGTCGGAACAGGCACAACGGTCACAGTAAAATCAACGATTGACAATTCCGTAATCGGCGAGTATGTAATACTCATCTACGGCGATATCAACGGCGACGGAATGATCACGATGCTTGACTCCTCAATCGTACTCAGCTATGTAAACAAGGGAGCAACGCTCACAGCAGCTCAGAAGCTTGCCGCAAACGTTAACGGCGACAGATATGTAAACTATGTTGATGTCAGAATGCTGAACAACGTAATTTACAAGATCTCCACCATCAACCAGCAGACAGGTAAA
Organism: Bacteroidaceae bacterium; assembly: GCA_963631735.1. Taxonomy (GTDB): domain Bacteria; phylum Bacillota; class Clostridia; order Oscillospirales; family Acutalibacteraceae; genus CAG-488. The sequence continues at coordinate 2,208 of CAVGRW010000132.1, forward strand.
GCAAGCTAAAGTATTGCTCAATACTTGAAGTAAATTAAAATAGGGCTGCCGCATTTAGTGCTTTCGGTATCTAAATGCGGCAGCCCTTCTTTTATATAGCATTGTTCAAGGCACGTAAAACCGTGCCTTTTGCTGTGATGAATTTAAATTGTACCTGTAACCGTGAGAACGGTTGCGCCGGGAGTTACACTGTAGGCGCCTGTCGCTGCGTCGCGAATGTAGGTTGCCGCAGGGACAGTAACCGCACCTGCAACTGTTGCAAATTCGCCAGTTTCTGCATTATAAGTGTAGTCCGTTGTCGGAGTGAGAGTTGTTCCGTCAAGGGTTACGCTTGTGATATTGAGAATCGGGTCGAAGGTATCACGGATAACAAGATTATCGGCGGCTTCGGCTTCGGTGAAACCGTTATTCCTGATAACAAACGTGTAGGTCAGGGTGCCGTTTTCGGGAACGGAAAGCGGACAAACAGCCTTAGTGATGGAAAGAAGCGGACTTGTTTCAAGTGTTACTGTTTCTTCTGCCGTAACGGGGGAGGATAGCCCTCTGCCGTTTACGGACACGGTGTTTGTGATTTGTGTTTCGCCGTCAAGAGGTGCAAATTCGTTTACCGTTGCCGAGTAAACAACAGTTGCATTTCCGTTGGCAGGAACAGTGATTCCCGTTATTGTCAGCGGTGAAGCTGCCGCAACGGTCGGCTTGGACTGAAGATCGCCCTTGATAAAATAGCGAACACTGCCTTCAACATAGGTCAACGGAACAATTGTTGTCGTGTTGAAAGCGTATGCACCGAGGTTATCTGTAACGGTAAGATCCGTGAACTCCGTATCACTCGAGTTTACAATATTGATGATATAGGTTATGGTTTTATCTCTTTCGTAGGTGTCGGAAAGAGCATTCTTGGTGACTGTAAGAACCTGAACGATCTCGCCCGTAACGATGTTGGAATTGATAACATTATCGTTATAGGTCAAGGTCGCTTGGTTTGTGAAAAGAGCCATTGCAAGACCTCCTTTATTTTTTTGGAAGCTTTTGCTTCCGTTATATTATATGAGAGGAAAAATAAAGTGTTATTGTGCAAAATAATTGGTATTTACTGTATTTATATCTTTATTTTTTATTTTTTGTGTGATATAATCATTCTGTAAAATTATGTTTACGCAAAGTTTGCATAAGGAGGATAATCAATGGCACATTTTATTTTTTCCGCATTCAGCGACGAATCCGGTGAAAGCACGATAAAAGGTCAGATTGCGGCATGCAAGGAGAACGGCATTGCCGAGATGGAGCTTCGCGGCTTCGGCAAGGAGCTTAATATCAACAATATGACCGTTGAGCAGGCTAAGGAAATCAAAAAGACGATTGACGATGAGGGCATGAAGGTTGCCTCGATAGGTTCGGCTTACGGCAAAATCAACATCAAGGACGATTTTGAGCCGCATTTTGAAGCGTTTAAGAATACGGTTGAGGTCGCAAAAATCCTTGAAGCTAAATATATCAGAATTTTCAGCTTCTTCTTTGACAAAGAGGACAGCTATGACGATTATAAGGAAGAGGTGTTCCGCCGAGTTAAGGCAATGGTTGACTATGCCGACGAGAACGGCATAATGTGCTGCCATGAGAACGAAAAGGGCATTTACGGCGATACTGCCGAGCGCTGCCTTGAGGTTCTTGAAGCCTGCGGCGGTAAGCTCAGAGCTGTGTTTGACCCTGCTAACTTCGTTCAGTGCGAAGTCGATACTCTCAAGGCATATGACCTTCTTAAGGACTATATCGAATACATGCACGTTAAGGACGCTTTGAATTCCGACGGTCAGGTCGTTCCTGCCGGAGAGGGTGATGGCAACGTTGAGGAGATAATCAGAAAGCTCTCGTTCAAATGGGCAAGAATCGTTCTTTCGCTTGAGCCGCACCTCAAGGTTTTTGACGGTTTTGACGCACTTGAAAATGACGACGAAACGAAAAAGGGTATGGACAAGCATACCTATGCTACATATAAGGACTCATTCAAGGCTGCTGCGGACGCAATGCACAAGCTCGTTGAAAAGGCTCAGCCGATTCGCACGGGTATTGTTGGTATAGGTAATATGGGTTCGCATCATATCCGTAACTTCCTTGACGGCGATATGAGCGAGATGAGGGTTACGGCGGTTGCCGATATCAATCCCGAGAGACTTGAATGGGCAAAGACAATGGTCCCGTGGGCTAAGAGATATTCGACGGCTAAGGAGCTTTTTGAAAGCGGCGAGTGTGATGCTGTTATAATCGCAGTTCCGCACTATTTCCATCCGCCGTATGTTATTGAGGCTCTCAAGAACGGACTTCACGTTGTTTCGGAGAAGCCGGCAGGCGTTTACACGAAGCAGGTTCGTGAGATGAACGAGTTTGCCGCAAAGAGCGACAAGGTTTTTGCAATGATGTTCAATCAGCGAACAAACTGCGTTTTCAGAAAGATGAAGGAAATCGTTGACAGCGGAAAATACGGTGAAATTCGCCGTGTAAATTGGATAATCACCGACTGGTACCGTACCCAGGCTTATTACAATTCGGGCGGATGGCGTGCAACATGGTCAGGCGAGGGCGGCGGCGTTCTTCTTAACCAGTGCCCGCATCAGCTTGACCTGTGGCAGTGGATCTGCGGCATGCCGTCAAAGATCCGTGCATTCTGCAATGAGGGCAAGTGGCACGATATCGAGGTTGAGGACGACGTTACTATCTATGCCGAGTATCCGAACGGTGCGACCGGCGTGTTCATTACAACAACGGGCGATTACCCGGGCACAAACAGATTTGAAATTACGCTTGATAAGGCGAAAATCATATGTGAAAAGGCTGAAAAAATCACTCTTATTGAGCTTGAGGAAGGTCTGACACACAACATTCAGACCGCCAAGGACGGCTTCGTTAGAATCGGAACTCATACCGTTGACGTTGAGACCGACGGAAAAAATGAACAGCACTCGGGCGTTCTCAATGCGTTCGCAGGAAAGGTTCTTCACGGAACTCCGCTTGTTGCCGACGGTAAGGAGGGCATTAACGGACTTACGATCTCCAACGCCGCTCATCTTTCAAGCTGGACGAATGAAACGGTTTCAATTCCTTTTGACGAGGATAAATATTATGATTTGCTCATGGAGCATGTTAAAAACTCCAAGGCAAAAACAAATGTTGTCGAGCAGGTTGCCGACGATATGAGCAAGACATACTGAGGTGTTTTATGAGGGTTTCTGTTATAGGCTGCGGCAACATTGCGCAGGTTCATTTGGAGATACTTAACTCCATGGAGGGTATCGAGATTTCATCGGTTGCCGATATTGTTGAGGAAAAGGCTGATAAGGCTGCCGAAAAATACGGCTGCAAGGCATATTATGACTACATAAAATTGCTCGACGAGGATCATCCCGACGCCGTGCACATCTGCACTCCGCATTATCTTCATGTTGAAATGTCGGTCGAGGCTCTTTCAAGGGACATCCATGTCCTTTGCGAGAAGCCCTGCGCCATGAACAGGGAGGAGCTTGCTAAAATTCGCATGGCTCAGCTCATGAGCACGCATGAATACGGTGTTTGCTTCCAGAACCGTTACAATCCGTCCGTGAGAGCGGTTAAAAACACGCTTGAAACGGGAAAATACGGCGCAATAAAGGGCGCAAGGGCGGTTGTCCAGTGGTGCAGAAACGAGGATTATTATTCCGACGATTGGCACGGAACCCTCAAAAAGGAGGGCGGCGGAGTCGTCATAAATCAGGGAATCCACACGCAGGATCTGCTTAGATATCTTGTCGGAAGCGACGTTGTCAGTGTTACGGGACATGTAGCAAACGATCATTTGAAGGATTTTATCGAGGTTGAGGACACCGCTCACGCAAGGTTCGTATTTGCAAACGGCGTGATCGGACTTTATGATGCAACGACGGCTTTCAGCCTTAACGCAAAGCCTGTAATTGATATTTTCTGTGAGAGAGCGACGCTCCGAGTTGAAGGCGACAATGCCTGTGTTATCCACAGCGACGGCGAAATCGAGTTCCTCAGCACAAAAAACGATATTGCAAGAGGCAAGGATTACTGGGGCGGCGGTCATGAAGCGCTGATACATGATTTTTATGATTGTATTGCCTCTGACAGTAGATTCCCGATAGATTCTCACGAGGGCGGCAAGTCAGTTGAAGAATTTTCGGCGATTTATGAGTCCTCGGAGAGCGGAGAAGAAGTAATTATCGGAAAGAGGTGATCTTATGCAGATGACAATGCGATGGTTCGGCGACGGTAAGGACACCGTTTCGCTTGAACAGATAAGACAGGTGCCCGGTGTGGTAGGCGTCGTGCCTGCTTTGCACACCTTGCCGGCAGGTGAAGTATGGCCGCTTGACATGATTTTCGATATGAAAAAGGAGATCGAAGCGGCAGGGCTTACAATGGAATGTATCGAGAGTGTCAATGTGCATGAGAGCATAAAGCTCGGCGACAGTGACGCCGATAAATATATCGAAAACTACAAGGAATGTATCCGAAATCTTTCAAAGGCGGGAGTAAAGGTAATTTGCTATAATTTCATGCCTGTTTTTGACTGGACAAGAACCGACCTTGCGATGGATATGGGCAACGGTGCAACCTGTCTTTGCTATAACGGCAAGCAGGTTGAGGGAAAAAGCCCCGAAGATATGTTCAAGGAGATTGACGATAACTCGAACGGCTATGCGATGCCGGGTTGGGAAACTGAGCGCATGGGCGAGATAAAGGAGCTGTTCCAAAAATACAAAAACATCACGCACGAGGATATGTGGAGAAATC
>CAVGRW010000133.1:0-6939 GCA_963631735.1 Bacteroidaceae bacterium
TACCTGATCAAAGAAAATCGCCCGACGGAAATACCGCCGGGCGTAGATTTTACTTCAATAGCTTCCTACGTCGGTATTATCCGAATCAGGTTAAGGGTATAATCTCAGCCGATTTCTCAGCACCCCTGCTGTTGTGAATATATTACATCAATTATATCTGTTTGTCAAGGCTTGCAGGCAAGAAAATCAGTCCATTTTCGGCAGACCTGCGAAGCCCTTTTCAAGGTCGGCATCGGTCGGAATGTAATCGGACATCGTGCCGTCGTTGAATGCTTCGTATGCGTACATATCGAAATAGCCTGTACCTGTCAGACCGAAGAGAATCGTCTTTTCCTCGCCTGTCTCTTTGCACTTGAGAGCCTCATCAATTGCAACTCTGATTGCGTGGCTGCTTTCGGGAGCGGGGAGGATACCCTCAACTCTTGCGAACTGCTCTGCCGCTTCAAATACCTTGGTTTGCTCAACGCTTCTTGCTTCCATGAGGCCGTCATGGTAAAGCTGGCTGAGAATCGAGCTCATGCCGTGGTAGCGAAGTCCGCCTGCGTGGTTTGCCGACGGAATGAAGCCGCTGCCGAGTGTGTACATCTTTGCGAGGGGGCAAACCATGCCTGTGTCGCAGAAGTCATAAGCAAACTTACCTCTTGTAAAGCTCGGACAGCTTGCGGGCTCAACTGCGATGAATTGATAATCTGCTTCTCCTCTGAGCTTTTCGCCCATGAACGGAGAGATAAGTCCGCCGAGGTTTGAACCGCCGCCTGCACAGCCGATGATGATGTCGGGCTTGATGCCGTACTTGTCCATTGCAATCTTGGACTCAAGACCGATAACCGACTGATGAAGAAGAACCTGGTTGAGAACGCTGCCGAGAACATAGCGGTAGCCCTCGTTTGTCGTTGCAACCTCAACAGCCTCACTGATAGCACAGCCGAGGCTTCCCGTTGTACCCGGGTGTTCCGCAAGAATCTTCTTGCCGACCTCTGTTTCCGTGCTCGGGCTGGGAGTAACCGATGCGCCGTAGGTTCTCATAACCTCGCGGCGGAACGGCTTCTGCTCATAGGAGCATTTAACCATGTAAACCTTGCAGTCAAGTCCGAGATATGCACAAGCCATGCTGAGTGCCGTGCCCCACTGACCTGCACCTGTCTCTGTTGTAACGCCTTTAAGCCCCTGCTTCTTTGCGTAATATGCCTGAGCGATCGCACTGTTGAGCTTGTGGCTTCCGCTCGTGTTATTGCCCTCAAATTTGTAGTAGATTTTTGCCGGAGTGCCGAGCTTTTTCTCAAGGCAATAGGCTCTTACCAGAGGAGACGGACGGTACATCTTGTAGAAATCGAGAATCTCGTCGGGAATGTCGAAATAAGCCGTGTCGTTGTCAAGCTCCTGCTTGATAAGCTCGTCGCAGAAAACGGGACGAAGATCGTCAAAGCCCATCGGCTGATGTGTGCCGGGATTGAGAAGCGGTGCAGGCTTGTTCTTCATGTCTGCACGAACATTATACCACTGCTTCGGCATTTCCTTTTCATCGAGGTAGATTTTGTACGGAATTTTTTCTGTGTTGCTCATAACTGTCTCTCCTTTTCAAAAAATATTTTTGTCTGAGCCGTGTCGGGGCATAAAAACAAAAAACTCCTGTCCCGACAACATTGCCGGGACAAGAGATATACTCCTGCGGTGCCACCCTGCTTGACACATTCAAGTGTCCTCTTAGCTCGTACCCCATTATACGACGGTTATTGTTAACGAAGTGCCCTCTCCGGCTTGCATACTTTTAATTCTGCTCGCCCTCGGAAGTCCATTCAACTCTGCTTTCCACACTGTATCGCACCAAACTACAGCTCTCTGAAGTGTCCGTCGGAGTTTACTTACTCTTCCTCATCGGTTTACTGCATTGTAGTACAAAAGTGTTTGTTTGTCAATGGTTTTCACTGAATTTTTATGAAATATTTTATAATAAGGAAAAGGGCAGGCTAACGAGTTAAAACAACGAAATGTAAAGCTTTACACCTTTACGACCGACCTTTTTTGACCTTTTGGGCGTAATGTAATGCAAAAAACTTGAAAATAATTCCGTAAATAATAAAAATTTTTAAAAAAGGTATGGAAAAAGCTGAAAACATCTGCTATAATACAAAAGTTAATAGGTATTTGTGGGAGTATGTACGCTCCGAAATACCACACAGGAGGAAGTTTTTAATGTTAAAATCAGCTAACAAAACAGAAACAAACATCTACACTCTTGAAGTCAGCGTAAGCGGCGAGGACTTCAACAAGGCAATTCTTCAGGCTTACAACAAGCAGAAGAACAAGATTCAGCTTCCCGGTTTTCGTAAGGGTAAGGCTCCGCTTAAAATGATTGAAAAGTTCTACGGCGAGGGCGTATTCTATGAAGATGCGCTTGATATCGTATATCCCGGCGTTGTCAGCGACGCTATCAAAGAGGCAGGCATTGAGCCTGTTGCAGCTCCCCATGATCTTGACGTTACAAAGATCGGCAAGGACGGCGTTGAAATGACGATGAAGGTTACCGTTAAGCCGGAAATCTCGATTGCTAACTATAAGGGCATCGAGGCGGACAAGGGTGACGCTTCCGTTTGCGCAGACGACGTTAAGAAAGAGCTTGCTTCCATGCAGGAGAGAAACGCTCGTGTTGTTACGGTTGACGACAGAAAGGCTAAGAAGAATGATATCGCAGTTATCGACTTCGAGGGCTTCGTTGACGGCGTAGCATTCGACGGCGGCAAGGGCGAGAACTATGAGCTCACTCTCGGTTCGGGTCAGTTTATCCCGGGCTTTGAGGATCAGATCATCGGTCATAAGACAGGCGATGAGTTCGACGTAAACGTTACCTTCCCGACCGAGTACACTCCCGAGCTTGCAGGCAAGGAAGCAGTATTCAAGGTAGTTCTTCATGAGATCAAGATGAAGGAACTCCCGACTCTCGACGACGATTTCGCAAAGGATGTTGACGATGAGGTCGATACACTCGCCGAGCTCAAGAAGAAGATCAAGGCAGAGCTTTCCGACAAGAAGAAGGAAGACGTTGAGAAGGACTTCGAGAGCGCAGTTCTTGAAAAGGTCGTAGATCTCGTTGAGGGCGAGATTCCCGAGGTTATGTATGACAATAAGCTCGAGGACGACGTTAAGGACTACGAGAACAGACTTGCACAGCAGGGTATTCCTCTTGACACTTATCTCCAGTACATGGGTATGGACAGAGACAAGTTCAAGGAGAGCATGAGAGACAACGCTGTTAAGCAGGTTAAGCTCCAGCTTGCAGTTGAGAAGATTGCAGAGCTTGAGAAGATTGAGGCAACCGATGAGGAGGCCGAGGCTCAGCTCAAGGAAATGGCTGACATGTATCAGCTCGACGTTGAGCAGGTCAAGAAGTGGGTTAATATTGAGGACGTTAAGAAGGACGTTGTCGGCAAAAAGACAGTTGATTTCCTTGTTGCAAACGCTAAGGCTATCGTAGCAGAGAAGCCGAAGAAGACAACAAAGAAGGCTGCTGCAAAGAAAGAGGAAGAAAAGCCGGCAGACGCTGAATAATTCAGCCTTAAAATGATTATAATTTATGCGGATGGATGGCTCTTAGCCATTCATTTGCACTATTATGGCACCGAAAAAAACAAAGAAATAACTCGAATGGAGGAATAAATATGGCACTGGTACCTTATGTTATCGAACAGACCAACAGAGGCGAGCGCTCTTACGATATTTTTTCGCGACTTCTCAGCGACAGAATTATTGTTTTGTCCGATGAAGTAAACGACGCAACCGCAAGCCTTGTTGTTGCTCAGATGCTTTTCCTTGAAGGACAGGATCCCGATAAGGATATCAGCCTTTATATCAACAGCCCCGGCGGATCCGTTACCGCAGGCTTTGCGATTTATGACACAATGCAGTATATCAAGTGCGACGTTTCGACGATCTGCATGGGTATGGCTGCTTCGATGGGCGCATTTTTGCTTTCCTCGGGCACAAAGGGCAAGAGAATTGCTCTCCCGAACAGCACAATCATGATCCATCAGCCGCTCGGCGGCGCACAGGGTCAGGCAACGGAAATCAAGATCGTTGCCGATCAGATACTCAAGACAAGAGAAAAGCTCAATCAGATCCTTGCCGAGAACACGGGCAAGCCGATCGAGCAGATTGCTATTGACACCGAGCGTGACAATTACCTTACAGCTCAGGAGGCCATGGATTACGGCCTTGTTGATAAGGTTCTTTACAAAAGATAATTCAGGGGTGTAACGATGCCAAGAGATGATGAAAGACGTGAAAAAAGTGTGCGCTGTTCCTTTTGCGGCAAGACCGACGGACAGGTTGAAAAAATAATCGCCGGTCCGGGAGTTTATATCTGCAACGAGTGCATTGACCTTTGCAGTGCAATTATGGCAGAGGAGCAGGCGGCGGCAGGCAGAGCAAGAAAGAAAAAAGCAAAGGACTTCAAGCTACCGACTCCGATGGAGATCAAAAAAGGTCTTGACGAGTACGTTATCGGTCAGGATGAAGCCAAGGTTACTCTCAGTGTTGCCGTTTATAACCACTATAAGCGTGTTTTCAAGCAGGAGGACTCCGACGTTGAGATTCAGAAGAGCAACATTCTTCTTCTCGGACCTACGGGCGTCGGCAAAACCATGCTTGCTCAGACGCTTGCCAAGATAATCGACGTTCCGTTTGCGATTGCGGACGCAACAACGCTCACCGAGGCAGGCTACGTCGGCGAGGATGTTGAAAACATTCTTCTCAGGCTCATTCAGGCAGCCGATTTTGATATCGAAAAGGCGGAGCGCGGAATAATCTATGTTGACGAAATCGACAAGATTGCGAGAAAGTCCGAAAACCCGTCAATTACCCGCGATGTCAGCGGCGAGGGTGTTCAGCAGGCATTGCTGAAAATCGTTGAAGGAACCGTTGCGAATGTACCTCCGCAGGGCGGCAGGAAGCATCCTCAGCAGGAGTGCATACAGGTCAACACCTCGAATATTCTTTTCATTTGCGGCGGCGCATTTGACGGAATAGAAAAGATTGTCGAAAAACGTATCGGCGGTTCGGCTCTCGGCTTTGAGGCAGACATCAAGGATAAGGAAGCTTTTACGGTTGAAAATGCGATGTCAAAGGTCGTTCAGCAGGATATCACAAAGTTCGGCATAATTCCCGAGCTTGTCGGCAGACTTCCCGTTATCGCTACGCTCAAGGAGCTCGACGAGACCGCTCTCGTGAAGATCCTGACCGAGCCGAAGAATGCCATTGTCAAGCAGTATAAGTCATTGCTTTCGATGGACGGGGTTGAGCTCGATTTCACTCCCGAAGCACTCACGGCGATAGCAAGAAAAACGCTTGAAAAGAAAACCGGCGCAAGAGGACTTCGCTCCATTATGGAAAATCTTCTCATGCCGATTATGTACGCCGTGCCGAGCGATAAATCAATCGTCAGCGTTCAGGTGACCGAGGACTGCGTGGAAAACAGCGCAACACCTTTGGTTGAACACAAAAAACGAGCTAAGCTCGACGCATAAAAAATTACTGTCGCAGTGAATTCTCATTGCGACAGTTTTTATGTTATTACGAGCAAAGAGTTTTTATTAGCGAAAACTCACGAATAAAAATATCAATCAGATTCTTCATGAATTCCGGCGTTAAAAATGAAACGTCTCCGTAAACGGTTGCCTGTTCCAAAGCGTTATCCACGGCCGTTTTGATTGCGTTACTGCTTTTGGTTGCGCCTGTAACGCCGTCTACGGCGGTGTTGTTTGACTCTATAATTCTGTCAATTACAGCAGATGCTCGTTTCCAATAGTTTGGTGTCTCGTTTTGAGATATAACATCAATGGCGGTTATTTTACCTCGTCTGATTTTGACCGAGAGTACAACATCGCTGAATTTGCCGCGACCGCTACCCTCGTATGTTCCTCTTTTATAGTGGGTTGTGGCGGCGCCTACGCCGACGGTGAAAAACACAACCGCTGCCGCCAAAACAACGGCAAGAATACCTCTGAACACATTCTTTTTCATGATTGAGCCTCCTTTGGTTAGCACTTGCTAACTGACATAAGTATAATACCGCAAAAGCCGCCTGTCAAGAGAATTTGAAATATTCCGCAACAAAATATCCGAAGATATTTGCATTGCGATTTATGCTTCTGATCAATCGGGTCAAAAGGAAAATCCGCAGGAACAAATAAGTCCTTGCGGATTTCAATAAAATTCATTTCAGCACATTGAGCCGAAAAGGTTTTTAAAGAAGAAATAAAATGCGTTGATTATTACGGCGAAGAAACGATTTTGTTCTCTTGCCGGTGTCATCGGAACATGCGCCGAATTTGCATTGTAAGCAGTCATGCCGCCCTCGGTCGAAAGACCTATCGTTGTTTCCGAAAGTGTGCCGGCGTTTGAGTAATCCCATGTTTCAAAACCTGCGGCAATTGCCGGAGAATCGGGACTGAGTTCAAAATCAAAGTTTGCGGCGTCACGGAACATCGGGTCGGCAATAATCGGCGAATGAATATAACCTTTTCTCTGCGCCGTTTTAATGCTTAATGAATAATTGGGATTTACGCCTTCACTTGCATAAAGCTTTTCACCTAAAGAAAGATCCCAATATGTATTGTTGCGTTCGTCCATTGCTGAAGTGCTACGCATATTGGACAAGACTCGTGTCTTTTGGTCTGTGAGAATAATATTGTTGTAAAGATCAACGGTTTTTTTGCCGCCGTCATCGGGCGTGCAGCGATCGAGCGCAGAAACAATTCTCATTTGGGATTCTCCGCTGAGTGCAAAGATGTTGTTCCTGACCGTATTGTATGAGCCGTAATGGAGATGATATGCATCGCTTCCGCAGGCATAAGAAAGATTCTTTTCAACAAGCATGTATGACGAGCCCTCGTCAAGGTAAATTCCCCAGCCGCCGTAGCCGCCCTCCTCGGGGTCGGCGCTGAC
>CAVGRW010000134.1:0-6828 GCA_963631735.1 Bacteroidaceae bacterium
GTCAAATTGAATATAAAATCCAAAAGAAAACAGAGAAACGAAAATCGCTTCTCTGCCTTGGTGGAGACGGACGGGATCGAACCGTTGACCTCTTGAATGCCATTCACCCCGAAAAAGTGCTAAAAACGTTGATATTGCGTCGTTTGCGGCTTTTTTGACTGACACGTTGACTGACATCAATTTCGGGCACTGAGAAAGCTATCCAATTTATCAATATTTTTGCTCTTGAATTGCGAATCAAGATGCGTATAAATGTCAAGGGTTGTTTGAATTTTGGAATGGCCGAGTAGTTCTTTTGCCGTCAGAACATCAATTCCTGCGTGATACAATATGGTGGCATACGTGTGACGCAGCCAGTGTGGTGTAAAGTCAGGCATTAACGGATTAGCCTCCTGTAAAGCATGGATATAAGACTGCCACATTCTCCGCCATGTAGTTAAGCTCATATATGTACCTTTTTGAGTGCAGCATACGATATTTGACTTGGATTTCGTCTTACACTCTTTTAAATACTCGGAGAGGGCAGAGGGAATATTAACCACTCTGACGGAGCTTTTGGTTTTGGCGCCCTCTTTAATGCTGATCTGATTAGTTATGATTTCGGCACTTTTATTTATTGATATAGTACGATTGTCAAGGTCTATGTCATCCCACGTTAAGGCGAGAAGCTCGCCGCGCCTTAAACCGGCATACATCATTATCATCGCCGATAATTTACACGGATGTTCAACGGCAAGAATTGTTTTGCGCTCGGATTCATTCAGGGCTCGTCTTTTTTGTGTGGTTTTGTTTTTTGGCAGGAAAACTGATATTGCAAAATTAAAGTCTGTCAAACGGGCTGAAATTGCATAATTTGCAACCTGTAACGCTGTTGATTTAATGGCAATAAGTGTTCGGTGACTGCTCGGCTTTCCGGTATTGGGGTTCATTCGAGCAAAGAGATCAATGATTTCCTGTAAATCGTTTGGGACAAGTTTTCGTATGTCTTTGTCACCGATATATCGGTTAAGATGATTAAGACATGTTTTATATTGCACAACTTGAGAATGGCATACGGCTATTTCTTTTGTCTTGAGCCATTTTTGCCCAATTTCCGAAAACGTGAAGGTCTCGGAAATGTCAAGGCCCTTATCCATTGCCCGACGGATTTCATCAGCCTTTCGGTCAGCTTCTTTCTGCGTTTTGCCATACACGCTCTTGTATTTTCGTTTTCCGTCGACCGTACCGAGATATACTTGTACGGCAATTCGGCCGTCAGCTCGTGTCACATTTGATTTTCTTGGCATAAAAAATAACCGTCCTTTCAAAAAATGGTTGCAAAAACCCAAGAAAGGCGGTATAATGTAGCCACAGCCTTTCTTTTGGTGGTTCGAGAGATTGGATGTATTGCCGTTCGGTGTGCCAGCACTGAGCGGCGTTTTAAATTGATGAGATAGACCTCGACACGCCTCTTTGCAATGCGTACCATGTCGGGGTTGCATTTAATAAAAATACTAAAAGTATAAAAAATTAAATAAATTTTAAATATTTTAAAAATAATGTTGATTTTTTTAACAAAATTCGATATACTATTGATGTGGAGTAATCCACATCATGTGAAATGAACACATTATCTCTTCATTTTCACCAAGAGGAGAGCCTAAGCCTTAAGTTAGGACTTAAAAAAGCGGAGAGTCCACGCCGTAAGTTGGAACTTAAAAAAGCGGAGAGCCCATGCCGTAAGTTGGGACTTAAAAATGCGAGATATTTTTGTCTCGCTTTTTTTTATGCAAGAGGATATGATGGAAAGATTAAGGATTTACAGAATTTCGGATAAATATGTTAATTATCTGCATGGTGTCGATAACAGGGTTCAGTTTAACAAGGGCGCAAAGAGACCTTATGTCGGTGTCGTCTTTAAATTCGGACGGCATGATTATTTTGTTCCCATGGAATCTCCTAAGCCCAATCATGCCAATATTAAACCCGGCAAACACATTATGAAATTGGATAATGGAAAATTAGGTATGCTTGGATTTAACAATATGATTCCTGTACATAAAGATGCTTTAATTGAATACGATATTTCAAAGGAAAAAGATATGAAATATAGAAACTTACTGCAAAGACAGATTTCACTTTGTAATAAGAGGAAAGCGGACATATTGAACCATGCTCAGATGACTTATTTTGATGTCACAAGTAAAACGAATAAATTTCTTGTTAAAATATCCTGCGATTTTAAAAAATTAGAAAGAGCTTCAAAAAATTACAATAAAGATTATAAACGATAATTTTTATTTTGCCGTTCGGTGTTCCAGCACCGAGCGGCGGTTTTTTATTTGGTCAAATTCGATCTATTTAAGTATCATGTCAAGGTGATTATAAAAAACACAGTGAAAATAATTCACACGCCTGCTTTATTTCTTCCAAGTATGTCCGCATTTCATGCACTTGAATTCAAGTTTTTTGCCTGTAACGCCGCCTATTGCTGCTCCTGCTGCGCCAAACAAAGCTCCGCCGACAACAGCACGCCCCGTATTGAAGCGCTCACTGCCACAGAAAATTTGCGTGCTATGGCATTTAGGACAGTAAATTATATCCTGATTTTTTAATTGTTTTTCTTCACTTGTAAAAGCACTTACCGAATTCACAACCGGCACTTTATCCGAAAAGAAATCCATTATTTTTTGCATATCATCTTTTTGCTTTTTCTTGAAAAAAATGACGTTATAAGGATATTTTGCGGCATCTTGCGGTGTTTGAACATCTTTCCCAGGGCATTGTTCTGTCGCAAAAAACAAAAAGCCATTCATTAAAGCATTAGGTTCCCAATATCGAACTTCACAAACGCTTTCAATCGGTAGCCTGTTTTTGGCAATAATTATTTCCGTGTCAGTAACAGTCGAAGTAAGCAACATCGACTTAATTTTAATTTCCATAATGAATCCTCTTTTCAATTATTTATCACACCGCTATGCGGTTATGAACTAAGTTTAACTGTTTTTCACTGTGAGCTTATATGTATTCCCGGCTTTTTCTCTTTGTATCAATCCTTTTTTATCCAATTGATAAAGGATGCTTTGAATTTCTTTTTTCACCGAAGGCGGGAAGAAAACATATATGTCTTTTTGAAGTATACCGGGGCTTTCGTTGATAATTTGTATAAGTTTTTCGTCAATTCCATCCATTGCTTCAGTGTATTCTTTTTCATCCACAAGACGTTGGTTTAGTTCGGATTGAAATATGCGTAGCTCTTCTTTTCGCATATCTAAGTATGAAGGTGTGGTAAGAATTTCAGTAAACCATGTATAAAATAGATCTCCTTTTGCTTTACAGAGCTTTTCAGCGTCTTGCAAATATATAACAAAGGACTTCAAGGCGCTATATTGTGTGCGTACGTCTTTTTGTCTTGAATCTATCCAATTCTTAAGAAAATAGGAATACTCTGCGCTAATTCTATCTGTGAAATCCTTATTTTGATAAAACCATCCCCACGGAAATACATCTTCATCATCCCCATTTTCAGAATTTGTATTAGGAAGGGGAACAGGCGGTTCTTTTTCAGCTTCGATATGTACCTCATATTCTACAGGTTTTGCAGATGTTTTCTTATTTCTTTTAGATGCTTTTCGACGCTGAATAACAACCACTACCACAATAATGACGAGGATAATCAATAAATACATAAAATCACCCGTAATTAACTTCTGTAATAATTAACTGCCTTGACTATAAATTCCTCAGTAACATTAAAATACTCAGCCAAATCCCAAGGTTCGGTATAACCTTGTTCAAATGCGGCTTGTAGCTCGTCCTTCGGGATGAGCTTTTTTATTGCCCATTTATCAGCCCTGTACTCAGATTTTGCTTTGATATCAAAATCCGAATATCTGTTATAAAAGCTCCCTGTAACGCAATGACCGAGCTCATGGGCTAATCGTATCTTCTCATCTTTAGTGGAATTAAGTCCGAAGGGATCAATAGCAACTGCACAAGAACCGTCATTATTCATCAATGATAAAGACTGCGTTTGCGGCAAATCAAAAGAATAAATGGGTATATGTTCCGCATCGGCGAGTTGATACAACTCTAATAACTCCATTATTTATTCTCCCTTTGTTTTACATATTCGGCGAAGCGCTTGACTTCTTCATACATTTCATCGGTTATATTGTCCGCACCGTCAAAGAGGGCGAAGCGAATATCGTCGTCTGTAATTTTAGGCTTTGTTCCTCTTCCTAAAAGCTCATCAACAGTGACATTAAAGTATTCAGAGAGCTGCAAGAGCGTTTCATAGCTTGCTTCTCTTTTATCGTTTTCATAATTACAGTATGCTTGTCGGCTTATTCCAAGATAATCAGCAACATCTTGCTGGGATAATCCTTTGGATTTTCTTATTTTCATAAGGGCTTCCATGTAATCACCTCTACCTGTATTATAGCAACAATATGAAACGTGTCAAGACTATGCAACAAAATGAAACATAATTTTGTGCAAACTAACAAAAATTAAATAATTAGCAACGAATTGTTGACAATAAAGGTAAGGTGATATATAATAGTGTCAACGAAATGAAACGTTGGAGGTGATGAAATTGAGAGACTATCTCGTTGAATTAAGAAAGAAACATGATTTTTCGCAACAGGACGTTGCTGATTATGTCGGGATTTCAAGGCAATATTACAATGCCATAGAAAACGGAATTCGTCAAAAGAAGATGGACGTCACGCTGATAACTAAATTTGCAGATTTGTTTAAAACCTCTTTGCAGAAAATCTGTGATGCCGAATCAGAGTGGCAAGACACAAATCAGTAAACGCAAGAACAGGAGGCTTAATATGTTTCGGTACTACAGATTGTTAGGTCGAATGGCAGAAATGGGCGTAACGCAGAAAAGAGCTACACAAGCGATAGGTATATCAGAGAACTCGTTTACAAACAAGCTCAAATGCCGTTCGTATTTTAACTCTAAGGAAATATATGAGTTGTGTGTACTCCTGAAGATCGCCAAAGAGGATATCGGTACATTTTTCTTTAATACGCCATAAAAAAACAAAAAACCGAATGAAGAGCGTTTTCATTCAGCCTTTGTCCGTATTTGTTTACTCAATACCTCTTGCAGATTTTCATCATACACAAACGCTCCGTGTATTTCTTCAGAAGCGTAATCACTTTAGCAGTGACGGTTCTGCAAATTGCCTAATCGCTGATTACCTTAAGGAACACTTAATACGGTCAACATTTTACGATTGTCAATCGAAAGCACTTTTACGTGTGCCGAGCACGATACGCCGTATCAGTTGTTATCTTTAGCCCTTTTTAGGTGTATTGGCACCACCGTCTGACGACCTTATCGTTTGAGAACAGGCAAAGTATTACAAGTTTGGTTATGGTAACCACGTCCTTCCTTTGCCTTAATAGGCGAGGCCATTATATCAGCAAATTTTGATACAGTCAAATAAATTTTGGATAATTCACAATTATTTTACAGAAAAGAAACTATTGTGAAACAAAATCACATTTGCAAGAACAGGAGGCTTCGTATGGCACCGACAATATTATCACTGCTTATGTGGTGGGTTGCAATTATCGGCACATTGATAATGCAGCGTATAAGTCAAGCGTGGAAGGCTTATGCAATATACGCTGCGATAATAGCAACACTGTTCACTTTGTTTTTTCATTGGCTTTATGAGAATTTTTCAGCATAACGGGGCGTTGTGAAACAAATTCACAATTATAGAAACAGGAGGCTTTTATGAAACGTAAAAAAATGGACTGCGGTGCTGCGACGTTGGGATTTTGGTTAGGCTTTCTCGTTGGCATTGTCATTCTTAAATCAAGCGGTTTAATATGAGCCCACCAATGACAGTAACCAATACACCTGAAAGAAAGCCCGTTATAAAGTTTGAAAAGAAAGATTTGATAAATTCTTTCCGCTCTGCTTCTTTTTCGGCAAAGTATTCGTAACCACGATCAAGCATGATAACGGCAAATACGGTTGAATCGTCAGCAGAAATTAGGCGTATGTATCCGTTTAAAGCAAGGACGGAAAGCGAAGCTCGCTGAATAAAATCCTTGCAAAATTCGCTCAACGATTCGTCAGCCCATTTGCCGGAGCTTCCGCACTTTTCGAGTATGGTTTTCATGCAACGGTCAAAGTCTTTATTCTTTGGAGTTTTCATATAATCACTTCCTCTTGGGGCGATTATAGCACAAAACAAAGAAGAATTACAACAGAGTGAAACAAATTCACATAATTAAACAGGAGGTGTGAGATGAAACCGAGAGAAAAGATAAATGCACTCAGAACGGCAATACAACCTTTATGAACCACCAAATAAAAAATGAGGAGGTGAGATTATGGCAGTAAGATGTAAACCCCCGGTGTATCGACCTGTAAAGTTTTCAGAGTACGGAGATATTCTCACAGCGCAGGAAGCGGCTCAAATTTTACATTGCACGTCCGATAACGTCAATTATCTTTGCCGAAAAGGTGAGATGCCGGGAGCAACAAAATTCGGCAGTTCATGGAGAATACCGAAACAGGCAATAATGAATCGCTTCGGCGATTTCTTCGGAAAGGAGGGATAAGCAATGGATTTACTTTTTAGACTTTTTGTGATCGGCTTTGCGATCGGTGTGTGTGGCGTTGCCTGTGCTTACGGCGCAAAGCAGGCGGTGCAGGACACGGTCAGAGAGATTGTGACGCCCGTGTTGCAGGACAACAAGAGACTGTCAGATTGTCTCACGGACGGAAAAAAAGAAATCAAAGCACTCCGTCGGGCGCTCTTTGAAGCCAACGCAGAGAATGTCCTGTTAAAAGAAAAGAACCCGCCCAGCGGT
>CAVGRW010000135.1:0-6770 GCA_963631735.1 Bacteroidaceae bacterium
CGTCTCGCTGCGGCTCGGTCACGCTCCGGCTCTGAACGTCCACCGGACGTTCATTCACTACCGTCGCGCCGCTTCGCTACCCTCAAGGGGAAGCCTTGATCGGTTCCTACTGATTTTTTATGCTTTGCAACGCAAAGCCATCTTTTCTTTTAGCTTTTCATTTTTCTCTTTTCACTCAAAAAACGCCTCCCCTTAAATAATCAAGGAGAGGCTTAAGTCGTTGATATTAAAGTGAATCGAACCACTTGAGAAGATCAATTATCGGCTTGATAACGTCTGCATATTTCCAGCCGGAAAGCCACTTGATGAACTTCTGCATCGTAGTTGTCGGACGGTTTCCGTTCAGCTTTTCGAGAATGAGGTTTCCCGTTGTCGTGAACGAATAAGCCGAGCTGATTTTTCCGTCCGCCGTCTTGAATGAGCCCTCTGCAAAGGTCACCGTGTAATCCGCCTCGTGAGCCATTCCCGACTCATACGAAACTGTAATAACGGCGCTCTTGCCCTTCATTTCAATATTCTTTGAGTTTGAAGCATTATATGTTTTATTCTGTCCGTCGGTTCCGACAACGCTGACGGAAAAGCCGTCCGCAAGCTCAAATTCACTGTTTGACTTGACCGTAATTTTGAGATCCTTAACATATTTGTCTTTAAAATTTCCCGATGCGGCAACCGCTTCTCCCGATTTCAGACTGAACTTTCCTGCCTCGGCAAAGCCGATAACGGAAAAGCTGAAGATCATAGCAATCGCAAGAATAACGGCTAAGAATTTGTTTACTGTCCTTGTCATGATAATCACCTCAAATTTATTTTCTTTAAAGATATTGTACCATTAAAACAGCAAATATTCAATACTCCAAATCTTAAGTTTTGATTAAGATTTATTTTTTTGTCAGCTTTGCGAAGTTCGCCATGAGCTTCTTTGTGCCGGATTTATCAAAGGCAATTTCCAAAAGCGTATCGTTGCCCATGCTCTTGGCAGAGAGAATAACACCCTGTCCGAACACCTTGTGGGTGACGGTATCGCCTATCTTGTAGGTCTCCTTGCTTGCGGCGGCAGGCTGAGGCTTCTTCACCGTTGTCTGAGCCGTGAAGCCTCGTCTTATCGGCTTTCCGCTCGTGAAATCCTCGCCGAAATCTCTGTAGGGCTCGTCCTCTGCGCTTCGCTTGTATGAAGAATACGAGGTTACGCCCGTCTTTTCGGTCAAATCGTCGGGAATTTCACCAAGGAAGCGTGACGGCGCATTATGAGTCGTTGAGCCGAAAATAAGGCGTGTTCTTGTGTTCGTAAGGTACAATTCCTGCTTCGCCCTCGTTATGCCAACATATGCAAGGCGGCGCTCCTCCTCCATATCGTCGGGATTGTAAATCGACTGATTTCCCGGGAAAACTCCGTCCTCCATGCCGATTATAAAGACAACGGGAAATTCAAGTCCCTTAGCCGAGTGAAGCGTCATCATAACGACGGTATCGGAATCGGCATTATAATTGTCAATATCGGTCATGAGAGCAATTTCCTCAAGGAAGCCGTTGAGCGTAGGCTCGTCGCTCTCCTCCTCATAACGCATGAGGTTCGCTTTAAGCTCGTTGAGGTTCTCTTTTCTGTCCTGTGCCGTGTCTTTATCAAGGTCAAGGAACTGATAGTAACCCGTCATGCTTAAAGTCTTTTCAAGCAATTCATGAGGCTTCAATTCCTGCGCCGCTTCGATAAGCTCCTTGATCATTGCGCTGAACTGCAAAAGCTTCGACGATGCACGGCTGAGCGACGGGTAGGAATCCGCATTCGAGATGACCTCAAACATGCTGACACCGAGTCCTGCGGCGATTTCCGACGCATTGTTAAGCGTTGTATCGCCTATTCCCCTCTTGGGCTCGTTTATGATACGGCGAAGTCTGACGTTATCCGCCGTGTTGTTGATAAGTGTGAGATAAGCAAGTGCGTCCTTGATTTCCTTACGCTCATAGAAGCGCAGACCGCCGATGATCCTGTACGGAATACCTGCACGGACGAACGCATTTTCAATCGTGCTCGACTGTGCGTTCATTCGATAGAGTACAGCATGGTCGGACATCTTCTTGCCTGCCGCAACGTCCTTCATTATCGTGTCTGCAACAAAACGTGCTTCCTCCCTCTCATCGTAGGAGGTGTTAACGGTGATCTTATTGCCCCTGCCGTTAGCCGTCCAAAGATTTTTTCCCTTACGCTGGCTGTTGTTGGCAATAACGGCGTTTGCGGCGTCGAGAATAGTCTGAGTCGAACGGTAGTTCTGCTCAAGCCTTATCGTCTTGGCGTCGGGATAGCGCTCCTCAAAGCTCAGAATATTCTGAATGGTAGCTCCTCGGAACTTATAAATACTCTGATCGTCATCGCCGACAACGCAGATGTTTCTGTACTTCTCGGCAAGCAAACTTGTCAGCACATACTGAGCGTGGTTGGTGTCCTGATACTCGTCAACCAATATGTATTTGAATTTATTCTGATAGTAATTTCTGACTTCTTCATTCTTCTGCAAAAGCTCGACGGTTCTGAAAATCATATCGTCAAAGTCCATTGCATCGGCATTTTTGAGAAGCTTCTGATAGCACTTATACGCCTCGCCGATCGCTTTCAAGCGGACATCTCCGCCTGCCTGAGCTATGTACTCATCGGGCGTTATGAGCTGATCCTTGGCACGGCTGACCTCTTTAAGAATGGTCTTGTGCGAAAGCATCTTGTCGTTGATATCGAGGAGCCTCTGCGCCTCCTTCATAACACGCTTTGAATCGTCCGTGTCATAAATCGTGAAGCGGTTCGTATAGCCGATAAGATCGCCGTAGCGTCTCAATATCCTTGCACAGCAGGAGTGAAATGTGCTCGCCCAAATATCGTTTGCAGCGTCGCCGAGCTTTGCGGCAAGTCTGCCCTTGAGCTCCGAAGCCGCCTTGTTTGTGAACGTAATGGCAAGTATCTCCCACGGAGCCGGAGCGTTTACCGTCAGCAAATCATAGACCTCAAAAAGATCCGTTGTCGGGTCGGCAAGGTATTGCTTCATGAGCGCAACATCGCTCTCTGTCGGTTCAAACTCGGAATAGTCCGAATTATAGGCGTTGCCGTATTTAATAAGATTGGCGATCCTGTTAACAAGAACAGTCGTTTTTCCGCTGCCTGCACCTGCAAGAAGCAGCAAGGGGCCATTTACTGCATAGATAGCCTCTTGCTGCCTGTCATTCATTCTTTCAAAATCTTTTGCAATTATACGGCGGCGAAGTTCTAAAAATTCGTCTTTAAGCATAATTTGATTTCCTTTAGATTGAAATTATGTTTGCCATCTTGTAAAGATCCATGTCAATATGCTTCTTCATGTTGAGAGCCTCGAAGATATCGTAATCAACGATCTGATCCTTCTGCATTGCAACAACACGGTTGCCGATGCCGTCCATGAGAAGCTCAACCGCTCTGTAGCCCATCTGGCTTGCAACAACACGGTCTCTGACTGTCGGTGAGCCGCCGCGCTGAACGTGAGCGAGAACCATTGCTCTGGACTCAACGCCTGTCTCCTCCTCGATTGCCTTTGCAAGCTCGTCAACGGTGATGTTTCCGTCAGCTGTTACGCCCTCGGCAACGATAACAAGGAAGTGCTTCTTGCCTGTTTTCTGAGTACGGCGGATTCTGTCGAATACGTCTCTCTTGAGGTCAAACTCGATCTCGGGGATAAGGATAGCAGTTGCGCCGACTGCGATACCTGCGTTAAGTGCAAGATAGCCTGCACGTCTGCCCATAACCTCGATAACAGAGCAGCGGTCGTGAGAAGCCGATGTGTCACGGATTCTGTCAACCATTTCCATGATCGTGTTAAGACATGTATCATAGCCTATTGTATAGTCGCAGCAAGCGATATCATTGTCGATAGTGCCCGGAATGCCTACGCAGGGAATTCCACGCTCGGAGAGGTCTCTTGCGCCTCTGAACGAGCCGTCACCGCCGATAACAACGATACCCTCAATGCCGTATGCGTGGCAGATCTCAATAGCCTTCTGCATACCTTCCTCGGTTGCAAATTCCTTGCTTCTTGCGGAATGGAGCATTGTGCCGCCTCTGTGGATAATATCGCAAACAGTGCGGATCTCCATCGGGATGAGCGAGCCCTCCATAAGGCCCTTGTATCCACGGTCAATGCCGTAAACCTTGATATGGTTTTCGCATGCTGTACGAACAACTGCACGAACGGCAGCGTTCATTCCCGGGGCGTCTCCGCCGCTTGTCAAAACTCCGATTGTCTTCATTATAACTTCCTCCTAAGGATTCAACTAAAAATTCTATATGATGATACACCTAAATAAAAAAAATGTCAAATAAAACAGAAAAATATTTACTGAAAAACTACATTTTCTTCGCCGAGAACCCGTTTAAGCTCGTTTATCAGCGGTTCGTTGACGTCAACACTGCGCTCATACGGCTGATGAACGTATTTTCCCGTGTCGGCAAAGTAATAATAAAGCGGAACTCTGCCGTCAAAAATCGCAAGAAGCTTTTCCGCCTGAGCCTGCTCGGGTGTGCCCTCCGTCGGGAATTTCAGGAACAGTCCGCTTCGCCTTTTTTTGTTCTGTGCGGCAGGCTGTGACGGATTTTGTCCGTTCTTTTTCGAGAAATAGTCCTTCGCCGCTTCAACGGTGTAAATGTGCTCGCAGATAAGCTTTGAGGGCTCCTCGTCACGAACATCGAGCCGTCCGTAAAAGACAAGCACTCTGCCCTCCTCAAGCATCATTGCGTTTTCCATCAAAATCTTTGGGAAAACAATAACCTCAATCGAGCCCGAGGTATCCTCAACGTTGACAAAAGCCATCGTCGTGTCGCTCTTTGTGATTTTTTTCTTCACATCGGTTATTATGCCCATTATCTTGGTTCTTTCTCCGTCCTTATGCGAAGAATGTATATTTTCGCCGCTGTTCGCAAGCCCGGCTATTCTCACACAGCCCATTGAAGCCGCAAGCTCGGCATGAGCCGCCATCGGATGACCCGAAAGATACAATCCCGTTGTCGATTTTTCCATTGCAAGAAGCTCGCTTTGCGGAAATTCGTCGAAGAATTTCAATGCCGACTCCGAATGTGACTCACCGCCGACCGAATCGAACAGACCGATCTGACCCTCAACGTTCCTGCGCTTCTTTGAGTCAAGCTCGTCGATTATCTCGTTCATAGCCATGAGCATCTGACGACGGTTTGCGCCCAAGCCGTCGAGTGCGCCGCATTTTATGAGACTTTCAACCGCTCTTTTATTAAAATCAGCGCCGTGCATTCTCGAGCAGAAATTATAAAACGAGGTAAATTTGCCTGCATTTCTCTCCGAAATGATATTTTTAATGAAGCTTCTGCCGAGATTTTTGATTGCTAACATTCCGAAGCGGATATTTCCGTCCGAAACGGTGAAATTGTCATAGCTCTCGTTGACGTTCGGCGGCAGAATTTTAATACCTATTCTGTTACATTCATCAGTATATTCCGTTACCTTGTCCGTATTGTCAAGAACACTTGAAAGAAGCGCCGCCATAAACTCGCACGGATAATGACATTTGAGATATGCCGTCTGATATGCGACGTAGGCATAAGCCGTTGCGTGCGACTTATTGAACGCATACGAAGCGAACGATGACATATCGTCGAATATATCGTTTGCGACCTCGGCAGGGATTCCCCTTTTCACACAGCCGTCACATTCAACCGTTCCGTCCTCACGCACCATGCCGTAGATAAAGTTTTTGCGCTCCTTTTCCATGACATCGTGCTTTTTCTTGGACATTGCACGGCGGACAATATCGGCTCTGCCGTAGGAATAGCCCGCAAGCGAGCGGAATATCTGCATGACCTGCTCCTGATAGATCATACAGCCGTAGGTAACCTCAAGAATATCACGGAGCTTTTCGGTCTTGTAAACCGTCTTTTCAGGGTGATGCCTGTTCTCGATATAAGTGTTAATCGAATCCATCGGACCCGGGCGGTAGAGCGAAATAACAGCTATTAAGTCCTCAATATCAACAGGCTTCAGTCCGACAAGCACGCTCTTCATGCCTGCCGATTCAAACTGGAACACGCCCTCGGTCTGACCCGAAGCCATCATCTCATAGGTTGCCTTGTCTGCTATATCTATCTTGTTTATATCAAAGCTCTTGTCTTTAAGTTTTATCATCTTGACCGCATCGTTTATAACGGTCAGCGTCCTCAGTCCGAGGAAGTCCATCTTGAGCAGTCCGAGCTCCTCAAGCGTCGTCATCGTGTACTGAGTAACAGGTGAATTATCGTTGAGTGCAAGCGGAACGTAGCTCGCCACGGGGTCTCTCGTTATAACAACGCCTGCCGCATGGGTTGAGGTGTGTCTCGGCATACCCTCAACCTTCATGGAAGTATCGATGAGGTTCTTTATCTCGTCACTGCTTTCATAAAGCGAACGGAATTCGGGCGATTTTTTTAGTGCCTTTTGAATTGTTATATTCAGCTCTCTGGGAACCTGCTTTGAAACGTTATCGACAACGTTATACGGAATTCCCATCGCCCTGCCGACGTCACGGATAGCCGCTCTCGCCGCAAGCGTTCCGAAGGTTACGATCTGTGCGACATGGTCTGCGCCGTACTTTTCGATAACGTAGTCGATTACCTCTCCCCTGCGCTCGTAGCAGAAATCGACGTCAAAGTCGGGCATGCTGACACGCTCGGGGTTGAGAAAACGCTCAAAGAGAAGATTATATTTCATCGGGTCGATTCCCGTTATTCCTATGCAATAGGCGGCAATACTGCCTGC
>CAVGRW010000136.1:0-6584 GCA_963631735.1 Bacteroidaceae bacterium
CGTCTCGCTGCGGCTCGGTCACGCTCCGGCTCTGAACGTCCACCGGACGTTCATTCACTACCGTCGCGCCGCTTCGCTACCCTCAAGGGGAAGCCCGATTGATTTCTGCAAGTCCTATAGATTTTCATCTAATTTGCAACATTCGCCACCGCTATCAACACTGTTCTTTTTCACACCATCATCCACGAATTGGGAACAAAAAGCTTTTCAAACGTGCTGACGGCAAATCTGTCCGTCATGCCTGCAACATAGTCGCAGACGGCACGCTCGACGCCCTCTTTTTCGCTTATTTTTATGTAAAGCTCCGGCATCTCATCGGGATGATTCAAGTAATATTCATAAAGCCACTTAATCATCTCAATCGCCTTTGTCTCCTCGCTCTTGCAAGCGGGATTCGTATAAACTCTCTCGAACATGAACGAATGGAGAGTCGCAAACGCATCGGCGCAATCCTCGCCGAGAATTATATCATTCCTGCTGTTTTTCACAACGGATTTAACAAGCTTATCTATACGCTGACCCTTTGAATATCCGAGCGCATCACGGATATCCTTGGGGATATCTTCCTCTTTCATAACTCCGGCATGAACGGCATCGTCGATATCGTGATTTATATATGCAATTCTGTCGGCAATGCGGACAATTCTGCCCTCTAAGGTTGCCGCTTCCTCACCGTTTGTGTGGCGGTCAATGCCGTTTCTGACCTCCCATGTGAGGTTCAGACCCTTACCCTCTTTCTCGATAACGTCAACCACTCTGACGCTCTGCTCATAGTGGCGAAATCCGCCGTAGCAAACGCTGTTGAGCGCACGCTCTCCTGCATGGCCGAACGGGGTGTGTCCGAGATCGTGACCGAGTGCAATGGCTTCTGTCAGCGTCTCGTTAAGTCCGAGACAAACGGCGATCGTCCTCGCAATCTGAGCGACCTCAAGGGTGTGGGTAAGTCGTGTTCTGTAGTAATCGCCCTGCGGCGAAAGAAAAACCTGGGTCTTATGCTTTAAACGGCGAAAAGAGTTGCAATGTATAACACGGTCACGGTCATGCTGAAAGCATGTTCTAAGCTCGGTTTCGGGCTCAAATATCTGTCTGCCCCTGCTCGAATCCGAGAAACACGCATTACTGCTCAGAATAAGATGTTCGTTTTCGCAAAGTCTTTCTCTGACCGTTTTTTCCATACAAAACACCTCCCGAAGGCTTCTCAATAATTATATACTCCGTTTTTCGCCCTTTTCCTCTTTTTATTTTAAAAAATTTTAAGGCATTGCCTCAAAAACTTCACCGATTTCTTCACTTTTGAACTTTCCGAAGCTCAAATCGACAAGCTTTTTCTCAAAATTATCAACATCATCGGTCGGCATTTTGAATGTAACCGTCACCGTGTCGGCAAAATCGGCATTGTCAATCGCTCCGCCGCACTCGGGAATTAGCGAATTGAGCCTGCCGTAGAAATTGTAATCGCAACAGACCTTCAGCACCTTGCAAAGCTTCATCGTTACAATTCCGCCTGCGTCAACGGCAATTTTGGCGGTATGGGAATATGCCCTGACAAGTCCGCCCGTGCCAAGAAGCGTGCCGCCGAAATAACGGGTCGCAACAACAACGCAATCGGTCAAATTCTCCTTGAGGAGAACGTCAAGAACGGGAATTCCCGCCGTGCCCTGCGGCTCGCCGTCATCGGAATAGCGGCGTGTCTGACCGTCCCTGAGAACATAGGCATAAACATTGTGGGTCGCATCCCAATGCTTTGATTTTATCTCATTGATAAAAGCGACCGCCTCCTCCTGAGTTGTGACAGGCTTAATATAGCCGATAAATCTGGATTTTTTCTCGACAAATTCGTCGCTCGACGCATTCGCAATCGTTCTGTACTCCAAGGCGATCCCCCTCTCACTCTTATTACCTAAAAAAAGACGGTGTTAAATACACCGCCTTTTCTCTCATCATTATTTAGACAAATTGAAACGCTTATTGAAGCGGTCAACACGTCCGCCGGTATCAACAAGCTTCTGCTTACCTGTAAAGAACGGGTGGCATTTTGAGCAAATATCAACACGGAGATCTTTCTTTGTTGAACAAGTCTTTATCTCATTACCGCAAGCACAACGAACAACTGTCTCTTCGTACTTAGGATGAATTCCTTCCTTCATGTGTTTCACCTCTTTCGATATATTCACGCAACAGCTATTGTATCACAGGTTTTGTGAAAATGCAATAGCTTTTACAAATATTTTTAAAAAAACAGACCCCGTCTGCTGACAGGATCCGTGAAAGCAAAACAGCCGTTATAAAAACGACTGTTTGATGATGTCGGCGTCGCCTTATCTTCCCGGGCGGCTGCCCGCCAAGTATTTTCAGCGCTGAAGAGCTTAACTACCGTGTTCGGGATGGGAACGGGTGGACCCTCTTCGCCATCGACACCGACTCCGCTGGGAACTATTGTTCCCAAACGACTTGCTTATTATATACCGTGATTACCGATTTGTCAAGCACTTTTTAAAAGTTTTTCAATTTTTTTCGATAACTTTTTCGATTTCGCCGACATACATATAGTGATAGTCCCCTGCGGCATAATTTTTCTCAATTGTTTTGTCAAGAAATCCCGAATTATCAAGGGGCTGAACCGCAATTTTTCTGCATTTTATCGTCAGTCTCGCCTCGGCAGGGTAAACGGCGTCGCCGTCGGTTGCAAGGGTAAGTCCCGCTTCCTTTATTTTATCACAGTCTCTGCCCGAAATTCTGCCGCAAAGGCGAAGCATATCCTTATACTCGGGGTCAAAGAAGCTTATCGTGAAATAATCCTGCTCATCAATGAACTTCTTAGTATATCTCTGCGGACGGATAAATATAAATGCAACGTCTCTGCCCCAAAGCTCGCCTATTCCGCCCCAGCTGACTGTCAGCGTGTTCCATTTTTCGGGAGTGCCTGCGCTGACAAGCGCCCAATCATCGGAAATTATTTTCACGGGATTTTCTTTCAATTCTTTAATTGTCATAGTACCACCTCATAGAGTAATTTATGCAGTTTTTCTTTTTATCATTCCGACGAGCGAGAATATTCCGAACATTATCGCATTCACGGCAACAACGCTCGCACCTGCCGGCATCGAGAACGCAAACGAAACGAGCAGACCGATAAAAAAGCATACAACCGAAACGACCGCCGAAACGATGACGACCTTTTTAAACGTCTTGCAGACACGCATCGCCGTCAATGCAGGGAAAATAACAAGGCTTGAAATAAGCATTGCACCCATTATTCTCATGCCGATAACAACCGTTATTGCCGTCAGCAGGGCAATCAGTGTGTTGTACATTCCCGTTTTTGTGCCCGTCGCCGTTGCGAAATTTTCATCAAACGTAACTGCGAAAATTTTGTTGTAAAATACGCAGTAGAGAATCAACACCGCCGCCGAAAGAGCTATACTTATTATAACATCCGTACTGCTCATTGCAAGTATGCTGCCGAACATATATCCGTTTACGTCGGAATTAAGCCCCGTCGTCATTGAGGTTACGAGAATTCCGACCGCCAAAGCCGTACTCGAAATCAGCGCTATTGCCGCATCACCCTTTATCTTGCTGTTATCGCTTATCCTCAAGAGCAGAAATGCGGATATGATTACAACGGGTACGGAAATCGCAAGCGGCGCAACATTCATTGCAAGCGCAACGCAGAGTGCGCCGAAGCCGACGTGAGAAAGTCCGTCACCTATCATTGAATACCGCTTCAAGACGAGCGTAACGCCGAGCAGAGCTGCGCAGAGGGCAACCAGCACGCCGACAATTATCGCCCTTCGCATGAAGCCGTAGGAAAACATCTGAACGAACATATCAAGCATGGCTGTCACCTCCGAGAATTCTTTTCGCCGCCTCGGTCTTTAAATATTCCTCGGTCGTGCCGAAGAAATCGCCGTCATGCTCCATGCAAAGAATTTTGTTTGCATATTGAATTGCACTTTTAACGTCATGAGTCACCATGATTATCGTAACGCCGTGCTCTTTATTGAGATGACTTATCAGCTTATACATGTCCTCGGTCACGAACGGATCAAGACCTGTCGTCGGCTCGTCAAGAAGCAGAAGCCTGTCCGTTGCGCACAGTGCTCTTGCGAGCAGAACTCTCTGCTGTTGACCGCCCGAAAGCTCGTTGAACGACTTGTTTTTTATGGAATTTATCTTCATGATATCCATGTTTTCCTGAGCGATTCGCCTGTCCTCCGCCGTGTAAAAAAGCTTCCTTTTTCCGCCGAGTCTGCCACTGAGTACAACCTCCCTGACGCCTGCCGGGAAGTCCTTTTGTACCTGCGTTTTTTGCGGCAGATAGCCAATTTCGCTTTTCTTTATTCCGTTAAAATCAACGCTTCCCTCGGAGATTTTCTGCAAACCGAGAATACCCTTCAGAAGTGTGCTTTTACCTGCTCCGTTTTCGCCGACGATGCAAAGGAAATCGCCCTCATCAACGGTAAAGCTGACGCCGTTGACCGCCTTGGTCGAATCGTAATTCATATGAATATTTTCACATTTCAAAAGCTGCATCAGTTCAGCGCCTCCTTTAAATTTTTGTAATTCTGCCGCATGAGCGAGAGATAGGTCTCTCCCCTTTTCATTTCGTCCGAGGAAATATTATGGCACGAATGAAGCAGAAGCATTTTCGCTCCCGTTTCAATCGAAACCGCCCTTGCGATTTTCGGCTCGGTCAGCTCCTCATAGAAAATAACGGGCAAATTGTCGGTATTTATCTTGTCGATTATGTGCGCCATGACCGATGCGCTCGGCTCGGTATTGTCAACACATGAGTCAAACGCCGCCGTGAATTCAATGCCGAATTCATGAGTGAAGTTTTTCATCGCAAATCTTGAGCCCGATATGATCTCCCTGCGCTTTGAGCTTTTTACAAGCTCGGCAAAATCATCTCTGAGCTTCATTATTTCATCGGAATAAGCCTTTGCGTTTTCGCTGTAATAAGCCGCATTGCTCGGGTCGGCTTTGCCCATTTCCTTTGCGATACAGTCAATCATTTTTGTTGCCGTTTCAAGGTTTGTCCAGATATGCTCGTCTGTTTCGCCCTCGTCGTGCTCATCGTGTTCTTCGCCGTGATGATGGTCGTGGTCGTGATCGTTTATCGCAATTCCGAGCTCATCGGCAATATCAATCTTTTTCACGCTGTCGTTTTCAACTGCGTCCGTTATCTGCGTGACCCATGTTTCCGTGTGCTCGCTGACATAGAAGAAAATATCCGAATTTTCGAGTTCGATTATATCCCTCGGTGTAGGCTCGTACGAATGGCTCTCAACGCCCGTCGGCAGGAGCATTTTGACGTCCGCCCTGTTGCCCGCAACCTGACGTGCAAAATCATACGGAGCAAAAATCGAGCAGACAACGCTTAGTCTGTCGCTCTTTTGGGGAGCCGTGTACGAACAGCCGCAAAGCATGAGCATTAAAACAGCGAGCAGAACCGCCGTAATTTTATTTTTCATCCAATGCCTCCCTGCATTTTTCGCACATTCCGTAAAGAACGGTTTTTTCGGGGCTTATCACAAAGCCGTGATGCTCCAAAACGTGCTGTGCAAGCTCATCGAGATATCCGCATTCAACGTGCAGGAGTCTGCCGCAGCCCGAGCATTTCAGGTGATAGTGCGACTCGCAATTTCCGCTCTCATCTATGAATTCAAAGCATGCGCTCTGACCCTCTTCGGCAATATATTTGCGTACCAAGCCCTGCTTTATCAGCTTATCGAGATGCCGATACACCGTCGCTTTGCCGACGGGCTGACCGTCCTTTGCAAGCTCGGATATAATATCGTCGGCAGTGAAATGCCTGCCCGGCTGCTTTTGCAAAAGCGAAAGAATCAGACCGCCCTGCTTAGTGTTATATGAATTTTCCAATTATTTCACCTTCTGAATATGAAACTGAATTTCAATTTCATATTGTACACCTCTTTTTTCGCTTTGTCAACACCGCTTGTCAATATGATTATTGTGTGGTAAAATAAATTATAATATTTAAAAAACGAGTTATAAAAGGAACACGCTATGAAAAAATTTATTTCACTGATAATATGCGCCGTTTTGCTTTTCTCCCTCTCCTCCTGCTCGGTTGAAAAAACGCCGATACTTGACAACAGCGGCAAGAGCTATTTTGTTGATTTTTACACCGACGACGATTATGTTTATATCGAATGTGTGCTGAATATCTACAATCCGAACAATACCGAAGCCGAGGTCAAAATTTCGGCAATCGACAACGAGGACGTTGAGATCGGACTATTAAAAAATGAAAATCTCACAGCAATCGACAAGGAGAGCGAAAAAGATGTTTTTCGTCTCAAGAGCGGCGAGAATACAATAACCGTTCTTTTCCGAGGCGATTATGCAGGAATTTATCAGATAACTTCACGGGAAATTCCGAGATTTATTGTTATCAGCGAAAACTGAATATACAGCAAAAAACGCAGGCCTTTCGGTCTGCGTTTTTGTATTTAATATGATTATTTAAAAATTTTGCCGAGCTGTTCAATCAGAATTTTGAAAACATTCAGAACCATGTTTTTAATAAGCGTGAAGAAGCCGGGACTTTCAATCGG
>CAVGRW010000137.1:0-6538 GCA_963631735.1 Bacteroidaceae bacterium
GCGGACATCCCAAGATTTTTCCTGTATCTTTAACGAGCAAATCAATATCGTCACGCTCAAAGAAATCCGATATAAGTATAGAAATATTGTCTTCTGTTAACATATTTTTTACCTCTTCATATCATTGTGCTCACAGCACAACATATTCTAAAATTATTATACTCCCATATTGTTGAAAAAGCAATAAAAATGAGTAAAATATAGTTGTAAAAAGAAAAGAGAGAAAAGTGAAAAAGAGAAGGAAAGGAAAATAAAGAGAACAAAAATGTATATCCTGTTTGGCGGCGCTGAGCCGTCGGACTTCATATAAGAACAATTATAACGGAGGTTTTAATTATGTTACCGAGTATCTTTAGTGAAAACATGTTTGATGATTTCTTCAGCGATCCGTTTGATCGTGAATTCTTCGGTGCGCACAATCCGTTATACGGTAAGCACGCAAAGAATATGATGAAAACCGATATCCATGAAAAGGACAACGGTTATGAATTGGCTATTGAGCTGCCGGGATTTAAGAAAGATGAGATCAATGTCGATGTCAGCGACGGCTATCTCACAATTAAGGCAGCCAAGGGTCTCGATAAGGACGAAAACGACAAAAAGGGCCGTTTGATCCGCAGAGAGCGTTACGCAGGAGCCTGCTCACGCAGCTTCTATATCGGCGATGTAAAGCCGGAGGACGTAAAGGCAAAATATGAGTCGGGCGTTCTCACTCTTGAAGTTCCGAAGTCAGAAGCCAAGAAGCTTCCTTCAAGCTCATCAATAGCGATCGAATAATCAATATTCGGCCGCAGACCGACATATAATCATCAAAACGGGTACCGAGGCAGTAATTGT
The DNA here is from genome assembly GCA_963631735.1 of Bacteroidaceae bacterium. Taxonomy (GTDB): domain Bacteria; phylum Bacillota; class Clostridia; order Oscillospirales; family Acutalibacteraceae; genus CAG-488. The sequence continues at coordinate 838 of CAVGRW010000137.1, forward strand.
CTCGGCACCCGTTTTTTTATTTACAGCAAAACAAAAAGGAGTAAGCTCTCACTTACTCCTTATTTGGTGGGAGAGGGTGGATTCGAACCACCGAAGTCACTGACGACAGATTTACAGTCTGTTCCCTTTGGCCACTCGGGAACTCTCCCATATTCACTTTTAAAAAAGTGGAGCTGGTGGACGGACTCGAACCCCCGACCTGCTGATTACAAATCAGCTGCTCTACCAACTGAGCTACACCAGCGTCTCAACGCTCGTATACTATACCACAACAAAAGCCGTTTGTCAACACTTTTTTTAATTTTTTATTTTTAATCTTGAAACGGAATTTAAAAAATGATATAGTTATCGTATTGTTTTTTGAAAGGGGCACACTATGAAAAGAATTATTGCCATCCTTGCGGCTATATCGCTCTGCCTTTCGTTCATTTCCGTTTCAGCCACCGCAGCTGACCTCAGCGATATAAATTCAGCCGCTATAACCGATGAACAGGCTCAGAGGCAAGCCGTCCGTGCCGCTGCCGCCGCCATAATCGGTGAAGAACCGAGCGACGACATAACCGTAAGCAACGATTTTGTAACAGCCGTTCTCGATAATGTCGGTGAAGATCCTACGGCGGAGGACATTTCCGATGAAATATCAAAATACGCAGGTCTTTTCAAAAGAAAGACAGACGAATACGCTAAAGCCATCGCCGATGACGCCGAATACTATATTGCCGATGACGGCGAATTCTTCGTCATTGTCGATATCACAAAGCACCCAGAGGTGCTTGAGCTCACAATAATGTGCAAATCGGCAAGACTTATGCTTAACAGGCAGAATGAAATTGTTGCTCAAGAGGACAGAGAGTGCATAACAATGGATTACCGTCATGTTGTCGGTGAGCTTGCACTGCACAACACGGTTTATGCGCTGGCAAAAGCCTTCGGCGGTGAGAATGAAAAGAGCCCCCTGCACGGCTACTACGAAAGCGCAAAGATTGCCGAGCTGAACCGAAACGAGCAAAGAGGAGCGGATTATATCCGCATTGTCGGAGGATTTCTTGACCTTTGCTACAGGGTTTTCTCTACCATTTTTCATCAGTTCTTATAATACAACCACATAAAAAAGCGGAAGCCGAATTAACGACTTCCGCTTTTTATTTTTTTCTTATTTAACGCTGTCAACGAGATCCATGAATTCCGAAATTACCTTTGAAGCAGTATTCTTGCCCCAAGAGATAAGGCACCATGTGTCCGTGTCGAAGGATTCCTTCTTCTCGCTGTATTGTACGCCTGCCATTACGAAATCGTCGTCCGGCTCAATGTAGCCGATAGCGTCGTTCATGAGGTCAAATACGATAATATTTTCGCCGTACATTTCACGAAGCGACTGATACTTGAAGCCCTTCAAGCCCTCGCCGCCCATGAGAAGCTCGCCGTAGGTCTCGCCCGGGCAAAGCTCAACAAGAAGTGAATTGCCAAGCTCCATGTAGCCCGACTCGGTTACTGTGTAATACTTGTCGGTCGTCTTGTCATAGAGGAAGAAATAGTCCGTGATACCCGTCTTACCGACGATATCCATAAGAACATTGGAAACCTCGATAATATACTGCTTATGAGCAATATTGAGCATCGGAGCAACCGTTGTCTCGCTTACGGGCTTCCAATCCTTGTACCATGAGGTATAGCCCTCATTTGAGCCGTACTCAGCCTCGCCGAGGAAATCGCCGAGAGCATAGTTCATTTTCTTGCACTCAGCCTCGTTCTTTGTAAGTCCGAGAATGATATAGCCCATCTCATAGCCGTATCTGACAGCTTCCTCATGTCTTGTGAGGTCAAGTCCGTCATCGGAAGCGCCGCGCTGATAGGTAATAGTACCGATACAGCCCTGAATATAAATGAAGTTGTAGCCTGCCTTGTTGACAACCTCCTCAATGTAAGGAACAAAGTCGGCAGAGATAACAACATGACCGTAACCCGAATTCTCGGGATGAGCACTGAACGAAGCAATAACCGTACCCTTTTCATTCTTGTTGTCCGGAGTGAACATCAAACGGTAAAGGTTACCGTCAAATGTATAAGGAGCGGTTCTGTCGCGGAGATAATCGTCCGCGATATCTTTCTTTGCAAGAGTGAGAGTACCGCCCTTCATGTCGGAATAAGCCGACTTGATTGTAGCCGTGCACTGATCAACTATCTTCTTGAGGAATGTGCGGTTAACACCGCTGTGAATTTCGGAAAGACCGATATTTGAAAGGAAAAGATTGTTCAGAACATTTGAAACGGTGTTATCCCATACACCCTGGAGGTCGATACCGCTGTGGGTATGAGTAACGGAAACGTTAACGCTGACAATATTGTTTTCCGCAGCAAAATCCGAGATAGCTTCACGGATAAGGCGAACATCTGCATTTGCAATACCGATTGCATCAAGCACGCAGAAAGCAACGTTTCCTCTGCCTGTGCCGTCGTTGAGGACGATCGTGCGAACCCAAAGTCCGTCAAAGGTCTCGGTCGTTGTAGCCATAAGACCGTAGCCGCCCATTGTGTACGGCGTTGTGCCGAAATCATCGGGGAGAATCGAAGCCTGAGCATAGCCGAGATGCCATTTTGCGCCTGCCGCCGGAGCGTCAAGGAACTCTGACATTCCCTTGTAGAAATTGCCGTAGCTGTCGAGGTCAAAATCGGCATAATCATGAATAACGGAGGTTTTCGGAATAACAAAGCCGAGAGCCTTGCCGATAACATTGATGAGCGTGTTGCTCAAAAGGTTGATAACCTTGGCAAGCAGCTTCATGAAAACCGTCTTGGGGCTTGTTGAAGCGAGCGAGCCGAAAGCATCGCCAATTTTGTCAAGTGTGTCGTTCACATTGCTGTTGACTACCTGAACCTGATTACCGTTTGCGGCGGCATCGGCAAGGTATTCTTCGAGAGTCACATTGGACTCGGCAACAATCGGAGCCTCCTCGTTCTTTGCAAATGCCGTTACGCCGATCGGAACGATCAGGCAAAGACAAAGAGCAACCGAGAGAACCGACAAAAGAATTTTTTTCATAATTCTGTCTCCTTTCGGAAAATGATATTATTCCTATGATACTTGATTATAACACAAAAGCTCAAATTTTACAAATAAAACAATCGTCCTCTTTTTTATTCAAATTGACGAAAGTATAACGTCTAATTCAATTGACTTTTGCGCCTGACAAGAATATAATATAGTTTAGTTTTATTATTGTACACAGTCAATCGGAGGTTTTTGTATATGGATTTTTCAGGCAAAAAGGTTCTCGTTGTCGGACTTGCACGCAGCGGCATGGCAGCGATCAGAGTGCTTAAAAAGCTCGGCGCAGAGGTCACACTCTCCGAGAGCAAGAAGAAAGAAGATATTAAGGAAATTGATTTTCTTAACGAAAACAATGTTGAAATAGTTGGACAGGATATGGCTGTTTTTGAGCGTGATTTTGATCTCGTCGTCAAAAACCCCGGTGTGCCCTACAGAAGCCCGATGATTCAAAAGCTTCATGAACGCAACATTCCCGTTATCACGGAAATCGAGCTTGCATATCAGGTTGCGAGGCCCCAGCACTATATCGCAATAACGGGCACAAACGGCAAAACCACGACCTCCACCCTTACATATGAAATTCTTCGCCGTGCTTTCCCCGGCAAGGCTCATCTTTGCGGCAACATCGGTATTCCGCTCTGCGAGATCGTGATGGAAAACGGACTCATGGAGGAGGGCGGACATTATATCGCTCTCGAAATTTCAAACTTCCAGCTTGTTAATATTGATAAATTCCGCCCCGAGGTTGCAACGATAATCAACCTCACGCCCGACCATATTGATTTCATGGGCAGTCTCGATAATTATTACAAGTCAAAGACCGAGGTTTACAGGAACATGGCGGACAGCGATGTTTTCCTGCTCAATGCCGACGATCCCGTCGTTAAGGAATACACCGACCGTTATCCGGTTAAGTGCGTTAAGGAAAGCTTCAGCACCGACAGCGAAAACGCCGACTGCATTGCCAAGAACGGCTATATCGAAATAAAGGGCGAAAAAATCATTCCGCTCGAAGCAATTAAAATTGTCGGCAAGCACAATTTGCAGAATGTCATGATTGCCGTTTCGGCGGCTAAGGCTATCGGAATTTCAAACGACGTTATTCATGATGCTGTTTCGTCTTTCAAGGGCGTTGAGCATCGAATTGAATTTGTCCGTGAAATCGGCGGCGTTAAATATTACAACGATTCCAAGGGAACAAACACCGACGCAACAATAACCGCTCTCAAGGCGTTTGATCGTGGGGTAATTCTCCTTGTCGGCGGATTTGAAAAGGGTCTGCCGATGGACGAGATGAAAAATCATCTCGGCTGTGTTAAAAAGGTTATCGGCTTCGGCGCATGCGGTGCAAGACTTGTGCATGACCTTGTCGGCGAGGACGGAATTATCTTAACTACACTTGACGAAGCCGTTGCCGAGGCAAACAAAATCGCCGAAAACGGCGACACAGTTCTCCTTTCTCCCACCACCAGCTCATTCGACCAATACACCTGCTTTGAGGAGCGCGGCGACCACTTCAAGAAGATTGTAAATGCGCTTTAACCCGAAAGGATAAATATGACAGAAAAAGAGAAATATATCGGCGTTTTCGACTCGGGAATCGGCGGTCTGACCGTTGTTAAAAGCATAGTCGAAACGATGCCGAATGAAAACATAATATACTTCGGCGACACGGCTCATGTCCCCTACGGAACACGCTCAAAGGAACAGATAATCGAATACGTTCTCAGCGACGTGAAGTTCCTCAGCCGATTTAATATCAAAGCAATTGTAATCGCCTGCAACACGGCAGACTCGGCGGCAAGAGATAAAATCGAGGAAAAATACAGCGACATTCCCGTTTACGGCGTTGTTGCGCCTGCATCAAAAAAAGCCGCTGAACTGTCGAAGAACAAAAAAATCGGCGTAATCGCAACCAACGCCACGGTCAACAGCGGTGCTTACGAAAAGACGATACACAGCTTTGACGAAAGCGCACAGGTGATCAGCCTTGCGTGTCCGCTTCTTGTTCCTCTCGTTGAGGAGGGTCGTTTTAAAAAGGGCGATCAGGTCATCGAGGAGGTTCTGCGTGAGTACCTCACTCCGCTGAAAGCGCAGGGCATCGACACCCTCGTTCTCGGCTGTACCCACTATCCCCTGCTTTACGACATCATAACAGAAATCATGGGTGACGGAGTTACGGTCATCAGCTCGTCGGTTGCGGCGGCAGAGGAGCTGAAAAAAGGTCTCGGAGAAAGAGATATCCTCAGCGACTCAAAAATAAGCGAGCGAAAATATTTCGTCAGCGACAACGCAGAGGATTTTGAAAAGCACGCCCTCATTTTTATGGGCAACTCCCTCGGCGGCACAGTCGAACAGGTTGATATTGAAGAATAAAAAAAGCTGTCTCATTTTTGCTTTTAGCACTTATGAGACAGCTTTTTCTGATTATTCTGATTTTTTATTTTATCAACTCACCTACATAATCGGCACAGATTCTTCCGATAAACTCTATGCCGCGGTTGTAGGTCGGGAGAACGCCGTCGGCGGAAATCTTCTGCCAATCCTCGTGGCAGATATGCAACACAAGCATTTTTACATGACACGGAAAGCAAAAGATTTCCGAAAAGTCAATTGACACTTTGGAAATTGTGCTGTAATCATGCTTTGATT
>CAVGRW010000138.1:0-6400 GCA_963631735.1 Bacteroidaceae bacterium
TTAACAGTTTATTTGTTTTTCAATTCTTGACTTTATAATATATAGTATAGTATAATAATCTGAAAATATATTGGTGGTGAAGCAATGAATTCGTATATCAATCCCCTTACCAATCAAACTACTCAGTCTTTGGTTGAAGAGCTTAACAAAAGCTATCAGATAAATCCCGATTATTTCAATCGTTTCAATGTTAAAAGAGGTCTGCGTAATTCCGACGGAACAGGCGTCATGGCAGGCATTACAAAAATAAGCTCGGTTGACGGCTACTACATAGACGACGGTGAAAGAGTGCCCAAAGAGGGTCATCTCTACTTCCGTGGCTTTGACATGCAGGAAATCGTAAAGCATTGTCAGGAGGAAAACCGCTTCGGCTATGAGGAGGTCGCTTGGCTGCTCATTTTCGGCTCGCTCCCGACCGCCGAGCAGCTCGCTCGCTTCAAGGATATTCTTGCCGTGAGCCGTAATCTTCCCGAGGATTTCATCGAGGACACTATGATGAAGGCTCCCTCGCCGAACATCATGAACAAAATCACGAGAACTATTCTCGCCCTTTATTCATATGACGAATCGCCCGACGACACATCGCTTGAAAACGTTGTCCGTCAGTCGGTTCAGCTTGTCGGTCAGCTCCCTGTTATCATGGCTTATGCCTATCAGGTAAAGCGCCGCCATTATCTCAAAAAGAGCATGTATATCCACCCGGCAAAGCCCGATCAGTCAACGGCTGAAACAATTCTCCGTTCGATCCGCTCGGACAAGACCTTCACGGATGACGAGGCGAAGCTGCTTGACCTTTGCCTTATGGTTCATGCCGAGCACGGCGGCGGTAACAACTCGACCTTTGCCACGAGAGTTCTTACCTCCAGCGGAACCGACACCTATGCCGCTATCGCAGCAGGCATGGGCGCTTTGAAGGGACCGAAGCATGGCGGTGCAAACATCAAGGCTGCCGAAATGATAAGATTTATTCAGAACGGCGTTTCCGACCCGACGGACGAGGGTCAGGTTGCCGATTACCTTGCAAAAATCATCAGGAAAGAAGCCGGTGACCATTCGGGTCTTATCTACGGAATGGGTCACGCCGTTTACACTCTCTCCGATCCCCGTGCCGTTATCCTCAAGGAGGAGGCTCGCAAATATGCCGAAAAGACCGGCAACACGGAAAAATTCAAGCTCATTGAATCCGTTGAGCGCCTGACTCCCGAGGTATTCCTCAGAGAAAAGGGAAACAAAAAGCCGATTTGCGCCAACGTTGACCTCTATTCGGGCTTCATTTACGAGATGCTTCGTATTCCCGAGGATCTTTACACTCCGCTCTTCACGACTGCAAGAATCGCAGGCTGGACTGCTCACCGTCTTGAGGAGCTTGCAACGGGCGGCAGAATTATCCGTCCGGCTTACAAGAGCGTAATGGCAAAAAGGAAGTACGTCACGATTGACAAACGAATCGCAAAATATGCTCCCGACCAGGGCTATGTACCTTATGAAGAAAGAATTATTCAGGGGGAATAAATAATGAAAAGTAAAAGTGATGTAATCTACAAGCTTCCGCTTTTGGTTTCTCTTTGTGCACTGCTTGTTGCCGTGCCGCTGAGAGTTTATCAGTATTTCAAGGTTCTTGAACCCGATACGGGCTTCTATTCTAAGATTGATTTCTCGGTCTATGTTATCTATGCCCTGCTCGGCATTGCAATGATCGTAGCAGTCGTTATTCCGCTCATCAACAAGAAAAAGATGATAACCGTTACATCGGTCAAGAAATCACCTGTTTTTCTTGTTCTCTCGCTGATACTCGCCGTTACGATAATCATTGACTCGGCAGGTCAGCTCATGAGCTACTTCGACCTTTACGACGCTGCCGCTTCCGCAGGCTCAACGATTACGGAATACGTCAAAAAGCAGGGTGGCACACTTCTCCTGCTCCAGGCTGTTTCGGGCGCAATTGCCGCCGTTTACTTCTTCGTTTCGGGTCTTTCCGTAAGTCTCGGAAATTCCGACGGTTCAAAGCTCAAGGTTCTCGGTCTGACGCCTGTTCTCTGGTGCATTTTCAGACTTCTTTACAAGTTCAAGAGAACGATTAGCTTCATCAACGTTTCCGACCTTTTGCTTGAGCTTTTTGAAATCGTATTTCTCATGCTTTTCTTCTTCGCTTTGGCTCAGACCATTGCGAAGATTGATGAAAAAACCGTATTTTGGAAGATTTTTGCCTACGGCGTTCCTGCCGCCATGTTCGCTCTGATGTGCTTCCTGCCGAGATTTATTCTCATGGTAACGGGCAAATCCGAGCTTCTCAACGAGCACTACGGCGTTTCCTACAGCGACCTCGGTGCGGCGGCTTATATAATTTACAATCTCCTTTCGAGAGCCAAGGCTCAGACGAACGAACCGGAGAAATAATCGGGGTAGTTTATGTTTCTTGACCATTTTCTTATTGCGGCACGTCAGGTCGGCATACTCTATGTCATGGTGCTTGTCGGAGTTATCTGCGACAGAATAGGCTGGTTCACCGAGAAAACGGGCAAAGCCTGCACCGACCTGCTTTTCTACATAATAACGCCGAGCGTTATTATCAACTCGTTCTTCACACGGGAGTTCACCAAGGACAGCGGAATGAAGCTGCTGATTGCCGTCGGCTGCGGATTTCTCCTGCATTTTATAGCAATTGCAATCAACACTCCCCTGTTTTCCAAGGGTGACCGTGACGAAAACTGCGTTTACAAATACGGCGCAATTTACGGCAACGTGGGCTACATGACACTGCCGCTGACCGAAACATTATTAGGCAGCGAGGGCGTATTCTATTGCTCAGCCGTCATTATGGCGTTCAACGTTGTTTCCTTTACCCACGGCGTTTTCATGATGGACAAGGGCAAGGGCTTCGACGCTAAAAAGCTCATTCTCAACCCCGGCGTTATTGCAGTGCTCATAGGTCTGCCGTTCTTCCTGTTCAAGGTTCCGCTTCCGGAGCTTGTAACAAAGCCGGTCGATTTTATTGCAAACACTCAGACGCCTGTGGCAATGATAATTTTCGGCACATTTCTTTCGCATACTCAGCTCAAAAGCCTTTTCAAGCACAAGAAGATTTTTCTTGTCGCACTGTCAAAGCTGATAGTTTTGCCGGCTGTCATGATAGCGATATACAAATTTATCGGTCTCGGCGGAACGCTCTTGACTGCACTTACGATATCCTCATGTGCCCCTTCGGCTAACAACACCGTCCTGTTCTCCGCCAAATACGGCAAGGACACGGGGCTTGCTTCACAGCTTGTCGCAACGGTCAGCTTCATGTCGATAATAACAATGCCTTTAATAATTGCGGCGGTAGAGACTGTCGCATAGGATTTGATAATATGATAAAGGATATCATTTCTGGAATCTCCCCCGTCTACGGCTTCTGCGATTTTGAGCCGTTTCGGGACAAGCTTATCAACTGCCGTGCTAAAAGCAGACTTCCCGAGAACGCAAAAAGCATTATAGTCATGCTTTTCCCCTACTATCTCGGCGAGGACGAATACAAAAACATCAACATTTCACGCTACGCCGTTGTCAAGGATTATCACCTTGCAATCAATTCGGCGGTCGAGGGCGGACTCGAGAAGCTTCGTGAGACTTTTCCCGACGAGCAGTTTGTGTTCTTCACGGATAATTCACCTATTCCCGAAGTTCAGGCGGCTATGGACGCCGGCTTGGGCGTTAAGGGAAAAAACAGGCTTCTCATAAATAAAGAATACGGCTCGTGGTTCTTCATTTCGGAGATAATCACAACGATGCAGTTGCCTGCGGCGGAGATAAAAGAAACGGAATGTTTAAACTGCGGCAAATGTATCGCCGCCTGCCCGACTCATGCGCTGACCGAAAACGGCTTTAATAAAAATCTTTGCCTTTCGGACATAACCCAGCGCAAGGGCGAGCTGACACCCGAGCAAAAAAATCTGATCAAAAAAACGGGCTGTGCCTGGGGCTGTGATATCTGCCAAACGGTGTGCCCGATGAATAAAAAAGTGAAAATCAATCCTGCCGAAATTTTCCTTGACGGAATAGAAACGACGGCAAGAACAGATAATATTTCCGACAGAGCCTACGCATGGCGAGGCGAAAAGGTCATAAAAAGGAACCTTGATATAATAGGAGGCAAATCATGAAACTTTTAATTGCAGTCATCAACAGCGACGATTCGCACGTTGTTCTCGACGAGATAACAAAGGCAGGCTTCTATGCAACGAAGCTTTCCACCACGGGCGGCTTTCTGCGTGCCGGCAACCTCACGCTTCTCATGGGCGTTGAGGATGAGAAAGTAGACGAGCTGCTTGAAATTCTCAGAACAAACTGCCGCAAGCGTGAGGAACTCACACCCGTCGTTCCGACGTATTCCTCAGGTCTTGTTAACGCAATTCCGGTCAAAATCACCGTTGGCGGAGCAACCGTTTTCGTCCTCGATGTTGACCAATTCTATAAAATGTAATGATTAGTATTCACGATATCGGAATTCAAAACAGCCTTGCCGAAAATCTTGTGGGGCTCATAAAAAACGGACGCCTTCCGCATGCGATAATGCTTCGGGGCGGCAGTGAGGCTTTGCGTCAAAGGCTTTCACTTTTTCTTGCCGAAGCTTTTGTTTGCGAGGGTGACGAAAAGCCGTGCGGCAAATGTCCGCATTGCCTTAAAGCACAGAGCGGCAGCCACCCCGACGTAATAACAGCCGACCCGTCGGCGCAGGGCGAAAAGATGTTTAAAATCGCCCTTGTACGTGAAATCAAGGAAGACGCTTATATTATTCCGAACGAGGCAAGAAGCAAGGTATATATCCTCCGCTCGGCGGATAAAATGAACATACAGGCGCAAAATGCACTCCTGAAGCTCATTGAAGAACCGCCCGAGTATGCGAGATTTATTCTCGAATGTGACTCCTCGGCGGCAATGCTTGAAACCATCATGTCTAGAGTAACGCTCTTTGACCTCGGCGCAGACAACGACGAAATATCCGACGAGCTGAGAAAAAAAGCGGACGATACTGCCGCTCGGTTAGCCGCCGCTATTCTCAAACCGACGGAATATGAATTCATGAAAATCACGGCTGAATTCGAGAAGGACAAAAATCTTTTTGAGCCTACCCTCTCCGCCTTGCAGCTCATTTTCCGTGACGCCGTCGTTATCAAGGCAGGCAGCGATATCATGCTTTCGAGCCATGCGGATATCAGCCGTCAGGCGGCTTCAAAGCTGACGATGAATTCGCTGATGAAAATGACACGTGAAATTGATAATTTCAGGGAAAGTATAAACAGAAACGCTAATAAAAATTTACTGATTACACGATTCTGTGCAGTCATGCGCAGCTCGGCGTACAACAGATAATTTTATAATATAAATACCCTAACATAAGGAGGTTTAATATGTCAGAGGTTGTAGGAATCCGATTTAAGGAAGTCGGAAAAATATATTATTTCGACCCTATCGGGTTTAAGCTCAATAAGGGCGACCGAGCTATCGTCGAAACCGTCAGAGGTCTTGAATGCGGCGAGGTTGCTCAGGCAAACAAGGAAGTCAACGACGACGAGATCGTTAAGCCGCTCAAGCCCATTGTCCGTGTGGCAACGGCGGAGGATCTCAAAATCGTTGAGAGAAACAAGAAGAAAGAGAAGGAAGCGTTCGACATCTGTCTTAAAAAGATCGCCGCACACGGTCTTGATATGAAGCTTATCGACGTTGAATATACATTCGATTCAAGCAAGGTGATTTTCTACTTCACCTCGGACGGACGTGTTGACTTCCGTGAGCTTGTCAAGGATCTTGCAAGCGTATTCAGAATAAGAATCGAGCTTCGCCAGATAGGCGTCAGAGACGAGTCGAAGATGAAGGGCGGTCTCGGAATGTGCGGCAGACCCTTCTGCTGTAACAGCTTCCTCGGCGACTTCCAGCCCGTTTCGATAAAAATGGCAAAGGAGCAGGGTCTCTCTCTCAATCCGACCAAGATAAGCGGCACCTGCGGCAGACTTATGTGCTGTCTCAAATACGAGCAGGAGTCGTATGAGCATTTGCTCAGGGTTACTCCCAAGGTCGGCGCAATCGTTGACACAAGCTCGGGCAGAGGCACGGTCGTTGAATCCGACCTGCTCAAGGGAATGCTCAAGGTGCGCCTTGACCGCAGTCCCGAAGCCGCACCGGCAGTTTTCAGCCGACGTGACGTCAAGCTTATAAAGGACAAAAAAATCACTGTTAATAAATCCGAAATTGCTGCTTTAAAGGAGATCGAAGGTTAAGGTCATGAAAAAGATCAATTTGAAAATCGGCGGAATGAGCTGCAGCGCATGCTCAAACGGACTCGAAAAGTATTTAAATAAACAAACGGGGGTTATTTCTGCAAGCGTTAACCTCGTTATGGCTAACGCTCTCATCGAATATG
>CAVGRW010000139.1:0-6277 GCA_963631735.1 Bacteroidaceae bacterium
GCGCTATAAGCCGTGACACGGTGACGAATATGCACGGCGCAAATGAGTTTATGCCCATTGACGATATTTTGACTGCGGCGGCGATATTTACCGAGGTAATTGCCGAAATATGCAGATAAAGCGTGGAAATTGCAGGAATTTTTAAAAAAATGTAGACACAGTACCTGTAAAATGATAAAATAAAGCGTTGTGGAGGTGATTTCTTGAAAAGATGCCTGATTATGATAACAAGCGGTTTCCCCTACGGTATAAGTGAAACCTATATTGAATCTGAGGTAGTCTTTTTAAAGGATCGCTTTGAGCGTGTTATAATACTGCCGATTGAGCTTGACCCCGGTGCACCGATCATGAGGACATTACCCGAGGGTATAGAGTATTATAATGTCTCGCAGAAAAGACAGTCGGTCGCAAGGACGGGAGATATCGTCGGTGGTTTGCGTAATATTTTTGCTCCAACGGATTATTATAAATGGGACAAGGAAGAAATCGGTTCGGATTTCAGAAAAAGAATGTTCTTTGAGTATTTCTGCAACCGTTCAGTCAGAAGCTATAAGGAATGTTTAAATGTTCTTGAAAACTGCGGACTGGAAGGCTATGACAGCATCACTGTTTACAGCTATTGGTTCTTTGCAACGGCATTTGTCGGCGTTATGCTGAAAAATTATTTTTTGGATAAGGCCGCCGATGTCAAGCTTATTTCAAGAGCACACGGCTACGATGTTTATGAGGAAAGAAATGCTCTTAATTACCTTCCGATGAGAAGATTTCTTCTTGAAAACTGTGATGCGGTATATCCGTGCTCCGATGTCGGAACGGAACACATTGTTTTGAGGTATCCCGAGTACGCCGACAAGGTAAAAACCGCTCATCTCGGTACGGTCGATGCAGGCCTCGGAACGCAGTCCGAGGAGGGCTTGCATATTGTTTCCTGCTCGCTTATTACGGATATAAAGCGAATTGATAAGATAATAGATATTCTTGAAAAAATTGAAAAATCGGGAAATTATAAAATAAAATGGACGCATATCGGCGACGGCAACAGACGACCCGAGCTTGAAAAAAGCGTCAAAAAAAAGCTGAAAAAAACCGATACGGAATTTCTCGGAAACATTCCGAACAACGAGGTTTATGAATTTTACAGAAATAACCCGGTTGACCTTTTTATAAGCACCAGTAAAAGCGAGGGCTTGCCTGTATCAATGATGGAAGCGGCGTCGTTCGGAATCCCGATCGTTTCAACGGATGTGGGCGGAGTCTGCGAAGTTGTTGAAAGCGGATATAACGGTCAGCTCCTCGGCGAAAGAGCTTCTGCCGATGAGTTTGCCGATTTCATAAAACGGTATTACGATATGGATAGATCCGAAAGGGATTTTTACAGAGAAAATTCAAGAAAGCTTTGGGAAAGATCGTTCAATGCGGGCAAGGCATATCCTGATTTTTTCTCAATGCCTGTATTGTCACGATCATGAGGAAAGGATAATTATGATATCTCTGAAAAATGGTGTTTTGAAAATAAACTCCGGCAGTCAGAGCAGGGCGAGACGCTTGTATGAGTTTGCTTTTTTGCTTAACATGGTAATTGTCTTTGCTTTTTACAGGGTCCCGATAATTGCTCCTGCTGCCGCAGTTTTTATGTTTGTGGCGTCCTTCCTCGTGCTTTTGGAAAAAAGCAAGAACAGGATAATGATACCGTATATCACGGTCTGGTATCTGACGCTGATATTGTACGGAGGATTGTCCGGTCTATGGGCGCAGTTCTTTACCTCGTATAATATAACATTTGTGATAAAGCTATGTATTATTTTGCTTATTTCGACCTCTGTTGCGGTTTATGTTGACACAATGGAGGATCTGGACAGATTGATGTCGCTGTTTGTTGCAGGCGCAGTTATAATAACAATTCTTGAATTCCTTGCTGTCCCGGCTGACGGTTGGAAAAACGGAAGCGTCGGAAGCTATTTCAGCGGAAATAATCCGAATGATATAACCGTTTGGATCGACTTCGCCTCGGCGATAGCTTTTTACAGAGCTTACGTCAACGGGAAAAAATGGATGTATCCGCTGGTGGCTGTATTCATAGTTTTTTGCGCCTTCTCAAGCTCAAGAAAAGGTTTGCTCGCTTCGCTGGCGGCTCCGATTATGATAGTATTTCTCTCAGTCGGAAAGAAAAATTACTTTTTGAGAATAATAGCGGCGCTGGCAATTGGCACAGCTGTGCTTCTTATCGTAATGGAAAACGATACGCTCTACACTGTTATCGGACGCAGATTTGACAGTATGATTGATTATATAAAGGGTGAGGGAACGGACGGAAGTATCGCTCTGAGACGGAGGTACATTGCGGCGGCAAAAAGCATGTTTAATGAATCCCCGATTATAGGTAAGGGAATGGGTAACTATTCGCGAATACTGGAGAGCGAGTATTATCTCGGCAACTTTTACAGCCATAATAACTATTGGCAGATTTTAAGCGAGCTTGGATTGATAGGCTTTATAATTTATTTTTCAATGTATGTATATTGCGTTGTCATTTTCTTGAGAGCATATTTTGTGGAGAGAAGAAAAATTTCGGTTTTGTTTATAACGGCGATTACAATGATGATCGTTCTTGACAGCGGAATAATCAGCTACAGCTCAAAATACGGACAGCTTGTTATCGCAATTCTTTATTGCGCTACCTATGCTATAAATTCTGACGGCGGAAGAAAATACAGCATGAAACGACAATAAATATTTGGAGTGGTTAAAGTGAAATCATATTCGGACAGAAAAAATTCAAAAGGAATTGAAATAAATATTCTCGCTTTTTTTAAGGAGCTTTCAAAAAAGCTTTGGCTTGTTGCTATAATTGCCGTTGTCGGAGCGGCGATCGGCGGAGTTATCGGCGAGGCAACAAAGAGCGAGACATATACATCAACGGTATCATTTGTCGTTAACTCCGCAACGGAAAACGGACAGGTTTCAAGCGGTGAGATCAATGCACAGATCAATATGGCGGGCACATTCAGCTATATTCTTTCGAGCCGTGCGCTGAAAGAGGCAATTGTTGAAAAATGCCCGGAAAAGGTCACGTTCGGTACAGTTGACAGAAGCATCTCTGTCAATGTCGTTTCTTCGACAAACGTTATTGTTATGTCCGTAACGACGGGCGATCCGAAAATTTCCTATGCGATTGCAAGCACGGTCGTTGACGTTTACGGCGATATAGTTACCGAAAGATATCCCAATGCCAAGCTTACACTTTGTGACACTCCCGTGCTTCCGACTTCTCCCAATTCGAACAGATCTGTTGTTTCGCTTGCATTGATGGTCGGCTTCATTGCCGCGGTCGCAAGCTGCGTTGTTTTCTTTATCATGTTCCTTGTTAAGGATACGGCAAAGACCGCAGATGAGCTCAGCGAAAAGCTTGATGTGCATATTCTCGGTTCGGTTCAGCAGATTACAAATAAAAACAAGACTGCCAAGGGCTTGCTTGTAACGGACAGAAAGAACGGCTTTTCGTTCATTGAAACGTACAAGGCAATCAGAACGAAAATTGAAAATAATTCTACAAGAACAGGCAATAAGGTTTTTCTCGTTACCAGCGCTTGTGAAAACGAGGGTAAAACGACATCCTGCGTCAATATTGCTCTTTCAATCGCACAGAACGGCAAAAACGTTTTGATAATCGACGCCGACCTCAGAAAGCCGTCGGTCAGCAAAATGCTTTCGCTTCCTGCCACCGAATACGGACTCTCCGATGTAATCCTCGGCAAGGTTGAGCTCAACCAGGCTATTAAGCGTGTTACAAGCTTCAACGTTTGTGTGCTTGCGGATCAGAAGGGCGTTAACAATCCGTCCGAGCTTCTTTCAACAGAAAGAATGGAGGCTATAATCGAAGAAGCACGAAAGGAATTCGATTATGTTCTTATTGATACCGCACCTGCGAGCGTTGTTACCGATACCTCGGTTATTGCAGGCTTTGTTGACGCGGCAATAATCGTTGTTCGAGAGGACTTCTCACCGTATTCGAGAATAAGAATGTCGATTGAGGATATCGATTCAAACGGTGCGGAAATTATCGGCTGTATCTTTAACGCCGATACAAGCAACCTCAGCAAGACGAGCCGCTACGGACGTCGTTACGGCGGCTACAGCAAGAGATACGGCTACGGCAGCTACGGCTACGGTTACGGTCAGTCATCATCAAAAAAATAATTATTGAATAGCAGATAAAACCTCTTTCGCATATTATAAAGCGAAGGAGGTTTTTTAATGCGCGAGCTTGAAAAAATGATTGAAAAATATCGGCAGGAGCTTGTTGAATTTTCAAAACAAAAGCCCATTGCCGACGAAGAAATTTTCAAAGCCGAGGAGGAAAACGTTGCCCCTGTAATGGCAAACGCATTGCCGTTTGTGAGCAATGCGGGCGCAAACGAGGAAACGGAATTCTACAAAAATTTTGAGGATTTTCAAAATAAAAATCCGTCCAAGGGCAGTATGCGCGTTCAGGTCTCGTCGGGTGGAAGAAGCTATCCGATAATCAATGCTGTCGTCAAGGTGAGCGTTCCGCTTGAAACGGGCGACAGGGAAATTTATTCGGGATATACGGATATAAACGGGGTCGTGGACAATATAGTTTTGCCTGCTCCCGACACGAGCTATTCCCTTGACGAGCAGAACACGACCGTTGAGCCTTATGCCGTTTATGAGGTGACGGTCACTCACCCCGATTTTGCAAAGTCGGAGTTCTTCAATGTTCCCGTGTTTGCAAATATCAAGGCAATTCAGCCTGCAAGACTTGTTCCGCTGACGGAAACGGGCGGAGAGCCGGGCACGGTCAATATTCCCGAACAGCCTATGGGACTTTTCGGAGGTGACGTCTGATGCCCGACAGACCGATAGTTCCCGAATTTATCACCGTTCATCTCGGCAGACCCAATGCGGCGGCGAGAAACGTGCGTGTACCTTTTGCTCAGTATATAAAGAATGTTGCGTCGAGCGAGATTTATCCGACGTGGCCCGAGAATGCGCTCAGGGCAAACATTTATGCCGAGATAACATTTGCGCTTAACAGAATTTATACCGAATATTACAGGTCGAGGGGCTATGACTTCGATATAACGAATTCAACTCAGTTTGACCAATATTATGTTGAGGGCAGAGATATTTTTGAAAACATAAGCCGTGTGGTTGACGATATTTTCAATGATTATGTTGTCAAGCAGGGTCAAATTCAGCCGTATTTCACTCAGTACTGTGCGGGAACCTGCGAGGGACTTTCGCAATGGGGCACGGTTACGCTTGCAAATCAGGGATACACACCGTACAGAATACTTCAATATTATTACGGAAACGATATTGATATCGTCAGAAATGCGCCGATAAAGACGAACACGCCGACCTATCAGGGTACGCCGCTGAGACTTGGAAGCGGCGGCGAGGATGTTGTTGAAATCCAGCGTGAACTGAACCGAATTGCCGCAAACTATCCGTCAATTCCGAAGATTTCGGGCTCAAGAGGCTATTTTGAGCAGACGACGCAGAACGCCGTCAAGCAGTTCCAGCGGATTTTCAACCTTGATCCCGACGGCATTGTAGGCAAGGACACTTGGTATAAAATCAAGCAAATTTACAACGGCATAAAGGGCCTTTCGGAGCTCTATTCCGAAGGTATTACAATCAGCGAAGCCGAAAGAAAATACGAGAGTGTTCTCAAAAAAGGCAACAGCGGTCCATCGGTAAGAATCTTACAGTATTATCTGAATTTCCTCAGCTATTTCAATCTGAAATTGCCGTACGTTGCGATTGACGGAATTTTCGGTGACGAGACGCGCGACGCCGTGCTCACATTCCAGTCGCTTTACGGTCTTGACGTTGACGGCATTGTCGGCAGGGATACATGGGATATGATTCAGAATGCATATGCAGGTGTTCTTACCTCACTGCCCGATGAATACAGAAGCTATTCGTCCTTGCTTTACCCGGGCTATATAATCACAACGGGTGCAAGCGGCAAGGTAGTCGAACAGCTTCAGACCTATCTCAAAACGATTGCCGCCAATACCCCGTCCGTGCCCGATGTTACGGTTGACGGCTATTACGGCGATGAGACCAAAAATGCGGTTCTTGCGGTTCAAAGGCTTGAGGGCATTGAGCAAAACGGTCAGGTCGGTGTGCTGACATGGAACGCTATAGTCAATCTCTACAATCAGTTCAGATAAAAGGTATAATTTAACTCAGTCCGAAAATAATAACATTATCAATTTTACGGAGAAATGCTTATGGATAATGTGTT
>CAVGRW010000140.1:0-6225 GCA_963631735.1 Bacteroidaceae bacterium
TAATTGAAATTTCGGTGGAGGGTTGATTTATGCAGAAGAATATTATTTGCGTTTCATGCCCTATGGGCTGTGGAATTACAGTCGAGCTGAACGACAGCGGCGAGGTCGTTTCCGTAACAGGCAACACCTGCAAGCGAGGCGACGCCTATGCAAGAACCGAATGTACTCATCCTGTCAGAAGCCTTGCAACGACAGTCAAGGTCAGCGGCGGAATCCACAATGTTGTTCCGTGCAAATCCAAAGGCGCACTGCCGAAAGAAAAAATCATGGACTGCATGAAGGCGATTGCAGAGGTTGAGGTGAAAGCTCCCGTAAAGCTCGGCGATGTTCTTATTGAAAACATCTGCGATACAGGCATAAACATTGTTGCGACAAACCATTGTCCGCAGAAATAAATTAAAACCGCCGGTTCAACCGGCGGTTTTGATTTTAATAGGTTTTATCTTTATACGGAGTTGCTTCATAACCCTCAGCTTGGAGCCTTTCAACCATGCGATCCAGCTTTCCCCTCCACATCCTGTTAAACCATTCGGTTTCGCCGAACCATTTAACTATCGTCGGGCTGACGGCATAATATGTTTTTATAAACAACCTACCCTGCCATGTCAACGAAAGCTTCATATCACGGTAACGCCGCAATGTCCATACCTGCGGACAGTCATACGATCCGTAAACCGCAGTTGCAACATAACAGCCGCCTTCATTACTTGTATCTATTATTATGGAATCGGCTTCGGGAACTACATGTGTCGGATCAATTTTCCGGATTTCTTCATGCTCTTTGATAATCCTTATTCTATATCGTTCCTTTGTGATTGTGTTAATGTATTCAACCTTGCACAGAAGAGTGAATTCCTTAATTAAAATTTCGTGCAAATATAGCCGATTATCCTTGGCAATAATATTTCTGATTGATTCCTCAAACGTCATAGCCAAGGCAATAAACAGCTGATATGTTTTATCCTTGGTCGTTCTTTCTACGTCTCCATACTGATTTTTCCACTCGGTAAAAACAAATTCGCCGCTTATCATTTTAAATACATCTTCGGCAATTTCCTTAATTATCTTTTCTTCTTCCTCCGCCTTTTCGGGTGAATAGTTGTCATCAATGATAGAAACGCAATTGGTCAGCACCTTGAAGCACTGCTCGCGCTTAAATATATCTTTTTCAATAAGTGACATTTTTGCTTTTCCGTATGAGCTATAGAAAATCGCTTCAATATTTGTCGGATCGTTCTGCTCAACAAGATTATAATACTTCTCGGTTTCCTCCCAATCTTCCTTTTGCTTTGCACGGCGAGCATTTTGAAGGAATTTTTGAACGTATTCAGAATTGTCGATTTTCACATTGCCTTTATGTTCAACAACCAGCTTGTCCTGCATAACCTTTGTACCGCAATAAGTACAAAAACCAAATTCACGGCTGTCATCCATTTCTATATCGGCTCCGCAGCCCGGGCATTTCATAGCAATAAGTGCCATTTTTCTCACTCCTAACATCTTTTGCACCTATATAAGTGCAAAATAATATTATCACGGAAATATAATAAAGTCAAGAAATTTGTTCTTAAATAGGTGCAAAGGATAGCTTTATTATGAATTATGAAATAGAAAAACAGGTTGGGAACAACATACGAAAATTGCGTGAAAACGCAAATCTGACTCAGGAACAGCTTTCGGCAAAACTGCAAATCAACGGCTGTGACATCACAAGGAGCGCACTTGCAAAAATTGAGGTCGGTCAGCGCCATCTTTACCCCGATGAAATTATCCTGCTCAAAGAAATTCTCAACACCTCATTTGATGAGATATTGAGTGTTGAAACACATATTTAACCTAAAAATGACTGCAAACCTTGAAAATAAGGCTTGCAGTCATTGCTTTGAAAACACGACGAAGCGCATAATATCTTGATTTTCTTTTATCATATGTTATACTGTAAACATGTACAAAAACAATAAAGCAATACCGTACAAAGAGGTGTGCGGTATCGCCTTAACCGAATTGCGAAAGGAAAAAATATGTTACTTCATGATTTTCAAATTATCCAGCGTGATTCTGACGGATATGCACGTTTTACCTGGGAAGGCAAATTGGATGAACCTCTCAAAGATGCAAGCCACCATGTTGTTGTTCGAGTTGTCAGAGAGGACGATAATCTTTGCCTGATTCCTTGGACGATCTGTAAGATGGCTTCGGATACACTGAGCTGGTCCATAGAGCTTACCGTACCCGAGGGAGGACTGTACAGATTTGAGGCATCCATACAGCAGGGTGACGCCCTTTGGATTGATAAAATCGAATGTGTATATCATATAGGAATCGGCGATATATATGTAACCGTCGGTCAAAGCAATATGACGGGATACGGCAGAGACTCCGCATATGATCCGCCGTGCCTAGGTGTGCATATGTTTAGAAATCGCGGAGAATGGTCGATTGCGGCGCATCCCCTCGCCGATGCTCTCGGAAGCATTTACGGATACCCTGAAAACGGTACGGGCACATCTCCTGCTCTTTCATTCGCACGCCGTTTGCATGACAGACTCGGTGTACCGATAGGAATTATTCCGACAGCTGTCGGAGGTACACCTCTTTCCGAGTGGGATCCCACAGATGGAGGCGGCTGCTACTATGAAATGGAAAAAAGACTTCTTAAAACAGGTGCCTTTAAAGGCTTCATCTGGCTGCAGGGATGCAATGATTGCTATGAAGAAAAAGCTCCGAATTATTTTGAGCGCTTTTCAAATATGGTTTCTTCTTGGAATGAAAGATTAGGTGCTCATCCCATGCTAACGGTACAGCTTAACCGTTCAATCGACACCATGGATTCGAAAAATGATCGTTATTGGGGTATGATTCGTGATGCTCAGCGCCGTGCGGCTCTTGAGATTGACGGTGTTTACGTTGTGGCATCAATGGATCTGCCTACTACCGACGGTATTCACAACAGCTCGGGTGCAAATGTAATTATAGGTGAACGGCTCGCCAATGCCGCCCTCTCGTATATTTACGGAAAACCTGGTCAGGAATCGGTGTTTATTCTTTCCGCAGATGCCATTGATAATACGCATGTAAAGCTTAATCTCACACCGGGACACTCAGTGTTGGCTATGGATAACTTTGCGGTTGGAATGAATGTTGAGGATTCCGACGGAATGACGGACTGCATAGAAGCCGTTCCGATCAAAGACGGCTTAATTGTGTCCACCTCACGTCCGTATAAATTGCCCGCCCGTTTTCATTATGCGTGGAAAGCACATCCTCCTGTATTTGTAGCACGTGACTTTTTTGATATGCCAATTCTTGCCTGCTACGGAATGGAGATATCCGCTGAGGATAACACAAAATCCAATTAAATTTTTAAAAAAAGACTGCAAGCCTTGAAAAATAAGGCTTGCAGTTTTTTGCAATTTAAATTTATAACCGTGTTCATCGGTCATTTTTATAAGTTTTATACAGATCGGGGAGAATTTCGGCAAGGTTACGGTATTCCACGGCGCAATGCTCCGCCATACCCTTTGCCATGGCATCGTTCACTATCAGCTTGCGTAACATCGGATTCATCGTTCTGCCAAGCCAAAATCGACTTATGAGCAACAAACCGCTTTCAGTCTGCTTAAAAATATGTGCCATTTCTGTGTGCCAAATCAGTCCGTTGAAAGCGCCGACATGTCCGCAAACAATAAGGGGAACATTATTTTCCTCCATAATCAACTTAGAAAACCCAAAATTTTTCGGCGTCAAAAAATCAATTCGCAGCGGCATACGCACACCTCCGATTTTTTCGGTCGGAAATTGAGTATTCTCTGCAAACGGCGGCTGTTCATCTTGTTCAAAATATTTTGCACAGCGTTTCGGATATCCGATATTGTAATGTGCACCCGGGAACCATGCTTGATACCTTTTCTTTGCCTGTGGATGCCACCAAAACCACCACAAAATCATCTCGGGAGTCACATTCGGCATAGGGCAGTACATAGACACTAAATAACTGCCGTCGGCAAAGTGACTGTATCCCGCTTCTTTCTGTAACGAACGGTCGCTCAAAATAAAATCTTTATTTTCAAAAGCAGTCAATGAAATATCCTGCTTTGATATTGCCGTCCGAATTTCCGTCGGTATTTCAGGTAACTTTTTTCTTTTTAGCTCCGATATATTCATATTTCTGCCTCCAATCACAAGCTTTATAAATAGAATATTATCACTTCTTTTTTCCGTTTTCAATATACAAAAAGAAATAATAATAAAACGAAAAATAAAAAGAGCTATTCCATACAATAAAAATACTTATAAAAAGAAAGAACTGCAAACCCCAAAAGGCTTGCAGTTTTTATTTATATTAGGAATAAGTCAGTGCGGTTTCTTTGCCTCATTTTTTACTGTTGAGCTTTTTTTAATTTGTATGGTATAATGTTTTAAACGAATTAACAACAAAATGAATAATATATCTGAAACAGTTTTTTCAAGTTGCTTGCACATGAGCTTTTTGGCAGTTTGCATAAAAAGCATGTTCAAATTTTGTCAAAAAAGAAGTGAGTACTTTTTGACGTTTTATGACTCTAATAGGTGTAAGGCAGTCTTATACAGCTTAATAAGGTGAATATTATGGATAGAGGGTTAGAAGTTTATCAGCGCTTTCTCGAGGGAGATGAAAAAGCATTAGATGAGTTGATTGCAATGTATCGCGATCCGCTCACGGCATTTATATGTGGATTTACAAAGGACAACGACACCGCTGAAAGCATAATGATTGATGTTTTCGTCGAATTGATACGCCATAAAGGATTTAAAGGCAAATCAAGTCTGAAAACATATCTGTTTGCAATCGGAAAAAACAAGGCGTTGCGGCATTTAAAAAGCAACAAACGTGATTTTATATCACTTGATGAAGTAGAAAACTATATTTCAAATGATGAAATCTTTACGGAGAAGTTGATTGATGATGAGCGTAAGACAATGCTCCATGAAGCTATGGATAAACTAAATCCCGTCTATAAAGAAGTTATTTATTTGCTTTATTTTGAAGAAATGTCATACAAAGAAGTGTCCCTTGTTTTGCGGAAAAGTCCTAAACAGATTGCAAATATTGCACATCGGGCAAAACAGTCATTGAAATTTCATATTGAAGAAAGGATGAACACTAATGAGCAGAACAAACGAAGAAGTTCGTAATGAAATATTAAAACGTGCCAAAGAACTCGATAAAAAAAGTGCAACAAGAAAAAAAATAATTTATTCTTGCATTCCGGCAGCTGCATGCTTAGCCATAATACTGACCGTTGTTCTATACAATTCTTCTGCACAAAATAACATTGCTGCTCTGCCGCCGCAATCTACGACGAGCGGTAACAGTAATAACAGCAGCTCAACAGCGCCGAATAGCGCAACAGAAAACTACACTACACAGCAGCGATCCACGCAACCGACAAAAGAGGCAAATACGGTATCGGTTCACCTGTTCCCGGCATCAAAACAAAATCCTAATGTTGATTATTTTACAGAAGATGAAATTCCGCATATAGATATCGTTTTGAACGGCAAAATCACATACAGACAATTACCGTTAGAAGAATATCCGGAATATGGCTTGAATAAGCGATTGACAAAATCCGATTTTGGTGCGTTTATCGGAACAGTTATTGAAACGGCACAGGATGATCCTTCTGTTAAAGTGGGAGCACAGGAGCCTACCTTAAAAGGAAGCTCTGTGTACTATTACGCCTCAAGTAATAAATCCGCACTCATTGCTCAAAAGGGTGAATATTGCAGCATTTTTGTTTTTGATCAGTTTGGTGATGATAAAAGTCCTAGTTTTAAAGAAATCTATTCTCTTTACGGCGCCTATTCTGCCGATGATATAGCTTACTTAAGTTATACTGTTCAAGGCATGAAGGGAACTCAATACTGTGAAATTGAAAAAGGTAACGTTACAAACAGAAACAAAATAAACACCTTCTATAAAATAACGACTGCACTCGTGCCTTTTGAAATAAAAGATCCTATTGCACATGATCCTGATTGGTTGATAAACGCTTATGATGAATTCAGAGCTCACCCCGAAAATTATAAACAGGAAGACATTAATGTCAATATACACTTTAAAAACGGAATGATATTCAAATACTTTTTATATCAGCCATATATATCAACAGGCTTTGTAGCAGAAATGGAACTATTAACACCTGAACAAAATAATGAATTGAGAGCCGCTATAACAGCAGA
>CAVGRW010000141.1:0-6207 GCA_963631735.1 Bacteroidaceae bacterium
CCCTCGTAGACCTTTCTTGTGTCGCCGTTGACGAGAATGGTTTCGTCGGTATATGTGATAACGACGTCGCCGCCGGGCATCTTAACCGTTACGTCCTCGCCCTTCTTGCAAAGACCCATTTCCGTTGCGACAACAACTGCCGCAGCCGCCGATGTTCCGCAGCCGAGGCTCTCGCCGTTGACCGCCCTCTCATAGCAGCGAAGCTTGATCGTGTTTCTGTCAATCATTCGAGCTATACCCGTGTTGATATACTCGGGAAGAATGCCCGAATTACGAATCTTGTCGCCAAACTCATTGAGGTCAACGCTGTCAACGTTATCCATGAACACGATACAGTGCGGATTGCCGATCGTAACACAGCTGATGTTAACGGACTCGCCGCCGATATCGACGGGCTGATCGATTATCATATATGTGTCGGTCTTCATCGGAATGCTTGCCGGGTCGAAATCAGGCTTGCCGATATCAACCTGAGCCGATCTGACCTCGCCGTTGAACGAATACAGACGAACGTTCTTGACGCCGCAGTTCGTTTCAATTGCCATAGTTGTTTTCGGCACAATTCCGTTATCATAGAGGAACTTCGCAGCACAGCGGATACTGTTCGCAGCCATGAGCGTCTGCGTTCCGTCGTCGTTATAAACAACCATTTTTGCGTCGGCAATATCTGATTTTTCAACGAGAACAACGCCGTCGCCGCCGATTCCGTAATGACGGTCGGTGAAGTTGATAGTCAGCGACTCGGGTGACGGAATAGTCTTATTCATGTTGTTGAAATAGATATCGTCGTTACCCGTTGCCTGCATCTTGGTGAAATTCAGGCGCATACGCTTTGAGCGCATATGGTTGATGTCAACAAGCTCGGTGTTGCGCTGAGTAAAGCGGCTTGAAAGAATGTCGCAGAGCGCATTCGCCGTATCGAGAGATGTAAGACAGCAGATTGAAAGCTGGACGGCACGGCGGTGAATTTTGATGAAGTTTTCAATCGTCGATTTTGCCGTTGAGCCTGTGTAAACAATGTAATCTATCTTGCCCGTTTCAAGCATTTCGATAACGTGCTTGCCGTCGCTGAATTCCTCGATAATCTCGGCATTGATACCTGCCGACTGAATAAGCTTGCCCGTGTTCGGAGTTGAATAAATCTTCAAGCCGACGTCGGCGAATTTCTTCGCAAGCGATATAACCTCGGGCTTGTCCTTATCATGAACGCTGATAAGCACGCCGCCGTTGTATTTATTATCGTGATATGTGCTCTCGTGACCGACCTTGAAGCCGGCTGAAATCAGTCCCTTGAACAAAGCCTCGTTGAGGGTTCTGCCTATGCCGAGAACCTCGCCCGTTGACTTCATCTCGGGTCCGAGCTCGGAATTGACGTCGTTGAGCTTCTCGAACGAGAATACGGGAACCTTGATCGCAACATACGGCGGAATCTTGTAAAGTCCCGTGCCGTAGCCAAGCTCGATGAGCTTAGTGCCGACCATGACCTTTGTTGCAAGCTCAACCATCGGAACACCTGTAACCTTGCTGATGTAAGGAATTGTTCTTGACGCACGGGGGTTAACCTCGATAACGTAAAGCTCGTTGCGATAGATGAGATATTGAATATTGACAAGACCCTTTGTGCCGAGCGAAAGCGCAAGCTTTGTCGAAATATCAACAATCTTGTCAATCATGCTGTCGAGAATGTTATAGGGCGGATAAACTGCGATCGAGTCACCCGAGTGAACGCCTGCACGCTCGATATGCTCCATGATGCCGGGAATAAGAACATCCTTGCCGTCGGAGATAACGTCAACCTCAAGCTCCGTGCCCATCATGTATTTATCAACAAGAACAGGGTTTTCAATCTTCTGTGAAAGGATGATGTCCATGTAACGCTTAACGTCCGTGTCGTTATATGCGATAGTCATGTTCTGACCGCCGATAACGTAGGACGGACGGAGAAGAACGGGATATTCAAGCTCGTTTGCGGCTCTGATAGCGTCCTCGGTGTCCATGATAGTCTGACCCTTGGGTCTGCTGATACCGAACTTTTCAAGCAATTCGTCAAAGCGCTCTCTGTCCTCGGCTATATCAATGCCCTCAGCCGAAGTGCCGAGAATCGGGATATTGTTTTCGTCAAGGAACTTTGTGAGCTTGATAGCCGTCTGTCCGCCGAACGCAACAACAACGCCTACAGGCTTTTCAACCTTGATGATGTTCATTACGTCCTCGTCGTTGAGCGGTTCAAAATAAAGTCTGTCCGCCGTGTCGAAGTCGGTCGAAACCGTCTCGGGGTTGTTATTTACGATGATGACCTCGTAGCCGAGCTCCTTGAGAGTCCATACGCAATGAACGGAGGAATAGTCGAATTCGATACCCTGACCGATACGGATGGGTCCCGAACCAAGAACGATAATTCTCTCCTTCTCCCCTCTTTCGATCTCTCTTGACTCACAGTCGGTGTCATATGTCGAATAGAAATAGGGTGTTTCTGCCTTGAACTCTGCGCCGCAGGTATCAACCATCTTGTAAACGGCGTCAAGCGTCTTTTCGGGGAGCTTGCCTGCCATTTTGAGAATAGTCGAATCCTTGTAGCCGTACTTTTTGCCCTTTTCGTAGTAATCCTTGTCAAGCTTGCCGCTCTCAAGCATTTTTTCGTAGTCGGCAAGATTTTTGAGCTTTCCGAGGAACCATTCGTCAATCATCGTTATCTCATGGATTTTCTCAATGCTCACGCCCTCTTTAAGAGCCTTGAACACAGTGAAAATTCGCAGGTCGTCCTGCTCATGCAGACGCTCAACAACATCCATATCCTCGGGAAATTTATTATAATTAAGTGTTTCAAGCGAGATTTCTGCGCCTCTGACAGCCTTCATAACTGCCATTTCAAAGCTCGGAGCGATTGACATTACCTCGCCCGTCGCCTTCATCTGAGTGCCGAGCTTACGGCTTGCTCCGACGAACTTATCGAACGGCCACTTCGGGAACTTGACAACAACATAGTCAAGTGTAGGCTCGAAGCAGGCACAGGTCTTGCCCGTGATGTCGTTTCTTATCTCATCAAGCGTGTAGCCGAGTGCAATTTTGGTTGTAACCTTTGCAATAGGATAGCCCGTTGCCTTTGAAGCAAGAGCCGACGAACGTGAAACTCTCGGGTTGACCTCGATAACGGAATATTCAAAGCTCTCGGGGTTGAGCGCAAACTGACAGTTACATCCGCCCTCGATGCCAAGCTCGGTGATAATATCGAGCGAAGCGGAACGCAGCATCTGATATTCCTTGTCCGAAAGCGTTACGGCAGGAGCGATAACGATGCTGTCGCCCGTGTGAACACCGACAGGATCAAAGTTTTCCATTGAGCAGACAGCGATAACATTGCCCACGCTGTCACGCATAACCTCAAACTCAATCTCCTTCCAGCCGCCGATGAAGCGCTCGACAAGGATCTGATTGATGGGTGAAAGCTCAAGTCCGTTATATGCGATAACTCTTAATTCTTCTTCGTTATAAACAACTCCGCCGCCTGCGCCGCCGAGAGTAAATGCGGGACGGATAATTACGGGATATCCGATCTCCTTCGCAATTTCTGCCGCACGGTCAACGGTGTGTGCGATATCCGACGGAACAACAGGCTGACCGATTTTGAGCATAGTGTCTCTGAAAAGCTGTCTGTCCTCCGCCTTGTCAATGGCTTCGGCATTCGTGCCGAGCAGCTTAACACCCATCTTTTCAAGATAGCCGTTCTGAGCGAGCTGCATTGCTATTGTAAGTCCCGTCTGTCCGCCGAGTCCGGCAAGAATCGAATCGGGATGCTCTTTTTCGATAATTCTCTTAACGGTCTCCTGCGTCAGCGGCTCAAGATAAATCTCGTCGGCGAGCGCATTATCCGTCATAATTGTTGCAGGGTTGGAATTGACAAGCACAACGTCAAGTCCTGCGTCCTTAAGAACACGGCATGCCTGTGCGCCGGCGTAGTCGAACTCAGCCGCCTGACCGATAACGATGGGGCCGGAACCGATAACAAGTACCTTTTTTATGTCTTTATTCAGCGGCATTGTTTTTTCCTCCCATCATTGAAATAAACCTGTCAAACAGGAATTTTGTGTCCTTGGGACCCGAGCATGCCTCGGGGTGAAACTGAACGGTGAATATCTGCTTGCTTCTGTATTCCATGCCCTCGCAGGTACCGTCGTTTGCGTTGATGAAGCTCTCCCTTGCATAGCGCCTGTCAAGACTTTCGGCAACAACGGCATAGCCGTGGTTCTGGCTCGAAATATAGGTTCTTCCCGTTTCAAGCTGCTTGACGGGCTGATTAACGCCTCTGTGACCGTATTTGAGCTTCATGGTCTTTCCGCCCATTGCAAGGGCGGTGAGCTGATGACCGAGACAGATTCCGAAAATCGGGAATTTGCCGGCAAGCTCCTTTATGTTTTCAATCGGAACGATGTTTTCCTCCGGGTCGCCCGGTCCGTTTGAGAGCATGATTCCGTCGGGGTTCATCTCGATAATTTCCTGAGCCGAGGTGTCATACGGGAAAACCGTAACCTCGCAGCCCCTTGCGACAAGCTCACGAACGATGTTTTTCTTTGCGCCGTAGTCGAGCAGCGCAACCTTATACTTCGCGTCCTCGTCCGATACCGTATATTTTTCCTTACAGCTTACGCTCTTGACTGCGTCAACGATTTTGTAAGCCTTGATCTCGTCATAGTCGATGTTGTCAACCGAGCTGACGATTCTTGCGTTCATAACGCCCTTTTCACGGATTATTCTCGTGATCTCACGGGTGTCAACGCCGTAAACGCCGACTATTCCCTGCTTTTTGAGGAATGTGTCGAGGTCATACTCCGTTCTGAAATTGGACGGCAGCTCGCACCACTCCCTGACAACGTAGCCGCTGACGTAGGACTTGTCGCTTTCAAAGTCCTCCTCCATAATGCCGTAGTTGCCTATAAGGGGAAATGTCTGCATGACTATCTGTCCGTAATAGCTGGGGTCGGTGAGCGTTTCGATATATCCGCCCATACCTGTTGTAAAGACAAGCTCGCCGAGAGCCTCGCCCTCTGCGCCGAAGCTCTTGCCTTCAAAAATGTGTCCGTCTTCAAGTACAATGTAAACTTTTTTAATCATAATGTCGCCGCCATAACTGCTTTTATAGTGTGCATTCTGTTTTCTGCCTCTCTGAAAACGATTGAGCGTTCGCTTTCAAAGACCTCGTCCGTGACCTCAAGAGCGTCACAGCCGAATCTTTCGCCGATCTCCTTGCCAACCTTTGTCTTATGGTCGTGGTAAGCGGGCAGGCAGTGCATAAACACAACGTCGTCTGCCGCCGCATCCATAAGCTTTTGATTGACTTGGTACGGCATAAGGTCGTCGATTCTTTCTTTCCAAACCTCCATCGGCTCGCCCATTGAAACCCAAACGTCCGTATAAATTACGTTTGCGTCCTTAACTGCCTCCGTGGGATTTTCGCTGAATTTGATTTCGCAGCCGTTTTCCTTTGCGATCGCCTTGCAGGTGTCAACAAGGTCATGGTCGGGGAAATACTTCTTCGGAGCACATGCGGTAAAGTTGATACCCATTTTAGCGCAGCCTACCATGAGCGAATTGCCCATATTGTACCTTGCGTCGCCCATGTAAACGAAGTTGATGCCCTTGAGATGACCGAACTGCTCCTTGATAGTCAGGAAGTCGGCAAGAATCTGAGTCGGGTGAAATTCATTGGTAAGGCCGTTCCATACGGGAACGCTTGCATACTTGGCAAGCTCCTCGACAAGCTCCTGACCGTAGCCGCGGTACTCGATGCCGTCAAACATGCCCGAGAGAACTCTCGCCGTGTCGGCAATGCTCTCCTTTTTGCCTATCTGCGAACCCTCGGCAAGATAGGTTGAGCCCATGCCGAGATCGTTTGCGCCGACCTCAAAGCTGCAGCGTGTTCTTGTGCTTGTCTTTTCAAAGATGAGCGCAACATTTTTGCCCTCATGCATTCTGTGCGGAATTCCCGCTTTCTTCTTTGCTTTAAGATCCGCCGCAAGGTCAAGAAGATACTCGATCTCCTCGCTTGTGAAATCAAGCAATTTCAGAAAATCTCTGCCTTTCAAATTAACCATCGGTATCACCCTCCTGTAATTATACATCATTTAACAAATTTTTCAAATAGTTTTACAATATTTTCAAATACTTAATTAGAACAAAAGGGCTGTTCATCAGGACAGCCCAAATATTTTT
>CAVGRW010000142.1:0-6100 GCA_963631735.1 Bacteroidaceae bacterium
TCCAGCCGAGTGCAGTCCAGCCGCTGATCGTGCCGAAGCTTGTCGGCGCCGTTACGCTTCCCGTCGTCTCGTTGTTCTTGAACGTTACCTGGAACTGATTGTGTACCGCTCCCTTGCTGCCCGAGTAGAAATGCACGGTTACGGTTTTGCTGAATATTGCATAAAGCGTAATATTCGATGTTCCCATGGTCAGAGAATCAAGCTTAGTTGTTGCGTTCTTATCTGTATTCCAGCCTATGAACATCCAGTCACCCTTTGCTGCCGTGAGTGAGAGATCAACTGTTCCCTGATAATATACGGTTCTTGTCTGTGTTGCCGTTGAGCCGCCGTTGGTTGCGCTGTCATATGTTACAGTGTGGCTTGCTCTCTTGATATATACAACAAGTACAAGTGAACCGTCTCCCTGTATTGTTCCCGTGAGCACATTGCCCTTGCTGCTGTCGAGCGAGAACTGACCGCTCTTATCGGGATAATATGTTGCCGGATCTATCGTTACACTTGTGTCTGTTGTTCCCGTGTACGAATGTGTTGTCGGCGTTGCCGGATATGCTCCGACAGTGTTCATCACATACACATTTACCTTGTATGGTGTGTTCGTATTGGCATTCCAATGAGCATAGAGCGTTTTAGTAGCTGTCGGCGTATATGCTGCACCTGCGTCGCCTATCTTATTTCCGCCTGTTGCAGCATCATACCAGCCGAGGAAAGTATATCCCGGGAGTGATGCTGTCGGGAGCTTGACAGAAGCTGAAGTCCACTGTGCATATAGGGTCGTTGTTCCGCTCGTTGCACCGTTCGGATTTGTTACCGTCTGTCCGTTGGTATAGGTATAGCTTCCGCTTCCGTTTGCCGCATTGTTCCAATTTTTAAATGTATATGTTGCGGTCTGGCTTGTTGCTCCGAGTGTCGGAGTCTTGCCTGCAAAGTTTCCGCTGTATGTTACGGTGTATGCTCTCGAGAAACCGTTAGCTCTGAGAGCCTGTGCAACATCATAGGTGAACTCCTGATCCGCCGTTGAACCACCTGTTGAACCGTTGCCGTTGAATTTAACGGTAATCTTGTTCGCTGTCCAATGTGCGTAGATCGTCTTGTCTGCAGTGATAGTGTAGCTTGCGCCTGCGTCACCGACCTTATTCCCGCCTGTTGCAGCATCATACCAGCCTGCAAAAGAATAACCCGGTCTTGTCGGTGTCGGGAGCGTTACGGCAACGCCCTGCCACTTTGCATAAAGATTTGTTGTGCCGCCGTCGGTTGAATAGTCATTCGGGTTCTTTATGTTCTGACCGTCGGTGTATCTAACCGCCGGTGTGCTCGTTGCAACACCCTCTGCCGAAGCCGTCCAACCCTTGAATGTGAGGTTCTTGGTGTCTGAGTTTCTGTCGATAGCTGCGGGCGATGCCGTTGTGTCGTTCTTGTTATAGGTCAACGTTCTTGTATTGACAAATGCGTTCTTGGTAAGGTTCTGATAAACGTCATATGTGAACTGCTGATTTGCCATAGTTCCCGTCGTGCTGCCATTGCCGTTAAACTTCACATAAAACTTGTGCGGTGTCCACGCGGTATAGATATTATATGTGCCGCCGCTGCAGTCCTTATACATCTGACTTACGGCCGATGCCGAGAGCGTCTGACCCTTATCATATGCCTTAGTTCCGCCCGAGATCTTTGACCAGCCGCTGAATGTGTAACCCGTAAGTGTCGGTACGGTCGAACTGATCGATGATGCCACGCCGAACTTGAGCGTCTGCGGATTCGGTGACGGAAGATTGCCGACTGTACCTGAGGTTACTGTTCCTGCACTGTCGTTCGGTCTGAACGCATTGTATTTGAGATTG
Source organism: Bacteroidaceae bacterium (assembly GCA_963631735.1). Classification (GTDB taxonomy): domain Bacteria; phylum Bacillota; class Clostridia; order Oscillospirales; family Acutalibacteraceae; genus CAG-488. Next base: position 1,836 of record CAVGRW010000142.1, read on the forward strand.
AAGGTCTTCGGCGTCCAACGTGAATAGAGCTTCAAGCCGTCGGTTGTGCAGATATGGCTGCCGACCGCCTTGCCGTTCGCGTCGGTGTACTGAGTGCCCGATGCGTCATACCAGCCGAGGAACGTAAAGCCTTCACGGGTCGGTACATGGATTTCATCGTACTGCGCGCCGTAGTCGATGTCCTGATAATGAGATGTAATTTTCTCATTTCTGGAATTAAGGTCGTTTACATAAGCTCTTGTTTCTGTTTCCGCCGTAGTTTTGCTCAGCCAACCGAGATAGGTACTCGGATCGCTTACATATGCTCCGTCAGAGAATATCTCTGTTCTTTGAATCGAGATATTACCGATCGTTACAGGTCCGGAAACGGTGCTGCCGCCATTGTAATTAGTTGCGCCGAAACGTACCCTGATCCACGGTCTGCCTGAAGTAACGGTAAAACGCACCGCCATCGTTCCGGAACCTGCCGAAATATTCATTGGTGCAGACTGAGCCTGATAATCATTCGATGTTTCAGACGTAAATGTAAATATGTACGGAAGAAGCTGAGTGTTAGTTGACGCCTGATAATCATACATAAATGTATAGTTACCCGGTTCAAGCTTCATTGTAAGCTGTGATGCGCTATAGGTATCCGTATAGCAGTCTGCCTCAGTCGGTTTGAGAGTTATTGTTCTTGCATCAAGATCATATGAGGATGAACCCCTGGCTGTTGACATTCCGTTTGAGGAAAGAACGATATTGCCGTTCGGGTCTTTGATTACGATATTTTTAAGATCAAGATCGGCACGGAAATGATTTGCGATAAGAGCATCGCGATAGAAATAGAACAGCAAATTGAAATAGAACTGATCTCCGGCATTGAACTCGCGCTTCAGTTCAACCTTTTCATATCCGTTGGATGTCTTTTTGTTTTCGGTGTAAGACTGACCCAATCCGTAACCGCCCCAATAGTCTGAAGCTGTAGCGAAACCGAGAACTATAGAGTCGCTGTCGGTATTATTCTGTTCATTCTGTGCCTGTGAATAATAATCGTTTACTCTGTACTCATATGTAAGTGTATAATCGCCCTTTACGGAAGCAGTAAATGTGCTTGATTTGAAAATATCAAATGCCGAATTATTTGAGCTGCCGTTGTTTGTTGAACGGTCATACTTGATGTTGAGCGAGGTATCGCCGACATCGTCCTTTGCGACCGAGTAGGAATAGCTTGCATCGCTGTTAAGCGCAGAACCGCCGTTCAAAGTTCCCTCGGTACGTGTTACTCTGGACTTTGCAAAAGTATCAAGCGTCGACGCCGCCGAGCTTGCCTTCGCAGCGAATTCATCAAAATTGAATTCATTATCGAGAAGAAGTACCTTTTCAGACACTGCCCAGTGAGCATAAACGGTCATATCACTGCTGCCCATTACCGATGAAGCCGTTACACGGTCACCGCCGTCGGGAGCTGTGAACCAGCCGAGGAAGCGGTAGTTATCACGTTCTGGCACGGGCATTGTGCCGAGCTGATGTCCGTAGAACTGGATAAGTGAATTCGGTACCAAGCCTGTTGTTCCGCTCGATGAGTTTACATATTCAAGCCTGATCTTGTATGAGTTAAAGGTAATATTTGTAATTGCTCCTGCAGTTGCGCACGGAATAGCATGATACTTAATTGCATATGCCTGACTTGCCTGCGCCGAACTGACGGTAACCGGTGTTGTTCTTGATACGCTTGCGCCGTAGGTTTCAACACCGCATCTTGAATCAATATTGTTTCCGTCTGCCTTAACAAGGTCGGCACACATCGCAAGATACGAGTTGCTTGCACCCGGGCTTGTAACACTGAAGTTACCGCCTGCGCCTGTAACCGAGCCGCCGAGATAGGTAAGCTTGAGTGAATAATCTCCTGCGGCAAAATCATCGGGAAGAAGCGAAGTAAATATCGTTGTGTCCTGAACCGTTGACATTGAACCGTTGAGCGTTATTGTGCCCGTTGTTCTGTCATAGGCCGTTCTGACTCCGTTTATCGTTGTAGAAGTTATTGCGCTGAAGCCACCGTTTGAAGCCATAGCATATGCACCAAAAAGGTTCGGCTTGTTGGAGTCATAGTTTACATCAAACGTAACTACCTTCTGATTTACGAAATAGAAGTTCACCATCGTCAGCGACGGATCGTTGACTGCGGCAACCCATTCGTAGTTTGTGTTGTTACCGTCAAACTTCGGAACAGTCGTTGTCTTAACCGTTGTTGTGTTAATTGTTGCGGTTGAGCCTGAAACGCTCATTGCACTGCTGTACAAATTGCTTGCCGATAAGAATGTCGGCAGAGAAGCAAGCGTCTTTCCGTAATAGCTTGAAGGAGTGATCGTTGTGTTTGTAAGCTCATACTTACCTGCAAATGTATATCCCTCGTATGTGTCGGGGGTGAAATATACGTTGTCACGGGCGTCGTATGCCATTGAATACTGCTTACCGCCGTCGATTTCAACAATCTTGTACTGACCGTTGCTGAGCTTTTCGAGACCGAGGTTGTACTCATAGGCTGTGCAGTTCTTTTTAAGGTCTGTACCTGTTGTGAGCTGGTCGATATAATTGTTGAGGTTTGTTGCGAGCGTTGCCGCAGTAGTCGATGTGTAGTTGCCGTCGAGCTTTGTGAGCTGACGATAAGCATTTTTATATGTACTTACAAAGTTCGAGTATGTCGTGCCCGAGTAATAGTAGCTCGACATTGTGCTTGAATTATAAATACCGAGATTCGGGAAGTTATTCTGAGCACGTTTAACCGCCTTACGGAGGTCAGCCTTGTTAGTCTGAGTTGCAACAAGCTTGTTTATAACAACAGCGAGGTTCTGGTCACTGCTCTGATTTGCGGCATATGCGCCCTTAATTCTATATGTTTCTGTGCTTGTTGCACTGCCTGTGTTGTTAAGAGTCGAAACCCAAATACCTGCGTATTTGATTCCCTCTGTTTCATAGCCGCCAAAGGAGGTTGCAGTACCCTGTCCTGCAATAACAGTACCTTGGTTGTTAAAAACTGTTCTCAAGGTGTCGTAATTTGAACGGCTTCTTGAGTTGCTGACACCGTCTGCGGTATGGCTTAAGTCATAGGTCGTGTTGTGCGACATATCGGAAACATACCATGCACCGTTATCAGAAGCCTTATCATGAGTAACCATAAGTCCGACACCGAGGTTCGGAATATCTTTAAGGTTTGTATAACGGCTTGTATCAATATAAATGGAGCCTTTAGCTTCGTTATTAAATACAGATACCTTTACGCACTTAGAAGTACCCGAGTCATCGTTTGTGTACTCAGCACTGCCTGCACTCTTTACGTTGAAAAGATTATCTGTTGTGGAAGCATTTGTAGTAAACGAACCGCTGCTGCGCATCCAGTCAACCGGCGTGTTGTTATCAACGCCGCTGTTTGTTTGGTTTGCAGCGAACAGAGCGGTAGTATTAGCCGTTGTAGCAAATGACGCATACATGTTTGTGTCATTGGAAATATACGAGCTTTTCGTGGTAAGGCTTGTTACAGCAGGCTGGGTTTTGGTACCTGTAACAAGTGATGTACTTGTTGCGCCGTAAGCCGAGCTGCTGTTACTCAGGAATGCGGAAAGACCTTTTGCCTTGTTGGAGAAGGAATATCGGGGATAATATCCGCCCTCAGCATTCAAGCCGTGAACACCACTGATCCAAGTTATCTGACCTGAATAGAAGTTTGTACCTGCATAGTTTCCTATGAAATCCGCACCTGCAATGGGTGCAACCCACGGCTTATAAACGTAAGTATAGGATATGGCTGTTTTTTCGTAACCGTCCGTTGAGTCAACGAACTTTGCCGTCCACTCTATGAAGCAACCGGTGTCGCCGCTTATAAGATACGGGCTGTATCCCGATGTAATCGAAAGACTTGCAGTACCCGAAGAAAGAGTAACGGTTTTATCTGTTTTTGAATACAGCGTTGAACCGCCGAGCGCCATATAAGAATTTGAATTGTAATAGCTGGTAGAAGTGGACGATGAACTACTCATGTCACTTCCACTCTTATTGACCCATTTATAGCTGATTCTCAGATTTGTAGCATTTGCATAGTTAAAGTACACTGTACCCGAGGTATCTCTCGAGGTCTTTGTCTTCGGATTTGTCGGGTCGGAGTTATCATTCTGAACATACCATTGGAAAGAAGATCTTGTCTGTGCTCCCCATGAAGATGCGCTGGGAGTAAGATAAATTACTTCCGGGGTATAGAAGTACAACGGCGGAGACAACGGAGTTGTTGT
>CAVGRW010000143.1:0-6027 GCA_963631735.1 Bacteroidaceae bacterium
ATTATATGCCTTGTGCTTGCGCTTATCGTCACCTTGATTATTGTGGGCTTGGTGAAGGATAAGAAGAAAGGCAAATCCTCCTGCGGTTGCAACTGTGCAAACTGTGCAATGAGAGGTTCCTGCCACAAACCGTAATAGGACTGATGCTTTAAGCTCAGAGCAAAAACAAAAAGCCGTAAGCCGCGGATCTCCCGTGACTTGCGGCTTTAGTCTTTCTCTGCAATACTTTTAAAACTTTATCTCAAAAATCAACAGCCGCCTCCCCTATCGTCGGACAAGGGAAGCGGTTGTTTCGTCCTATTGCTTTTATTTTTTAATTGTTATTCTGTGCGCTTTTTATTATAGAAAAACATTGCGACGCCGGCGCCGATTATCAAGACATAACCGAGAACGCTGAGCCAATCGGGAATATCGCCGAAAACGAAGAAGCCGAGCACGGCGGCAAAGATGACCTGCGTGTAATCATAAACAGAAATCTCCCTCGCAGGGGCGCAGATATACGCCTTTGTTATGCCGAGCTGTCCGATACATGCGAACGTTCCGGCAAGTATAAGATAGAGAAGCTGTAAGCCGCTCATATGCTCATATTCGATTATCAAAAACGGCAGGCACAAGAGGCATGAAAATGCCGAGAAAAAGAACACGATTCTGCGGCTGTTCTCCTGCTTTTGACCGAGACGGCGTACGAAGGTATATGCAATTCCTGCGCCCATGCCTCCCAAAAGTCCTGCAAGCGCCGGCAAGACCTGCGGATTGTCAAACCCGGGCTTGATGATAAACAGGCTGCCGACAAAAGCCACCGCAACGCCGATGATCTGCGCAAATTTCGGCTTCTCTTTCAAGAGAAAGATTGAAAAAATTATCGCAAAAAACGGTGAAAGCTTGTTGAGCATATTCGCATCGGAAAGGTTTAGCTTCCCGAGTGCATAGAAATTACAAAGCAATCCCATTGTGCCGAAAAAGCTCCTGCCGAGCAGGTCGGGAATATGCTCCTTTGGCGGAATGAAGCTGACCTTTTCCCGAAGCATCATGATAAATATAAAAATGAGTGCGACAAAGTTTCTGAAAAAAGCCTTTTGAAATGCCGGCAAGTCCCCTGCCAGCTTGACGAAAAGCGACATCATTGCAAAGCCGAACGCCGCCATCATAATATAAAGTATTCCTTTTGATTTTTGACTTATTTTTGCCATATACATTCTCTGTTTCTGTTTTTATTTCAACACTATTATAATCAAAGCACGTCCGATGTCAAGGCATAAGAAAATATTTTTTAAAAGGCTATTGACTTTTTATAGCATAAATGATATCATGCAAGTGTGATAGTACAGATATCACACTTAATACACCCACCGAAAGAAGGTGATGCTATGTTTGAGATCGACTCCAGGAGCAGGATCCCGATCTACGAACAGATCAAAAACCAGCTGATAACGTGTATTCGCCTTGGTATCTACAAGGCAGATGAACAGCTCCCGTCTATCAGATCGGTTTCACTTCAAACGGGCATCAATGTCAATACGGTCAAGCGGGCATTCGCAGACCTTGAAGATGAGGGAATAATTTACTCGCTTGTCGGCAGAGGCAGCTTTGTTGCTTCGGGCGCAGCGGACAACACCTCGATTGCAGAAAAAGCGCTCAAGGACATTGAACCCGACCTGCGCTCGCTCAAGTCCAAAGGAGTCGTCAAGGACTCGGTAATTGAGCTCATCAACAAGATATATGAGGAGGAATAATAAATGATTGAAATAAACAACATAACAAAAACCTTTGATGATTATACGGCAATTAAAAATCTTTCTTTTACCGTCAACGAATCATCACTCTACGGACTCGTCGGCTACAACGGAGCAGGTAAAACAACTCTTCTGAAAATCATTGCAGGCGTTTATCTCCCCGACAGCGGCGACGTTTTGCTCAACGGAAAAAGTCTTTTTGAGCATCCCGAGCTTAAAACCGACCTTTTCTACGTTCCCGATGATTTATATTTCGGGCTCGGCGCTTCAATGAATTCAATGGCAAGATTTTACATGGGATTTCACCCGAATTTTTGCATAGATACTTTCTACAAATTGACAAATCTTTTTGGACTTGACCCCAAGAAAAAGCTTATCGGCTTTTCAAAAGGAATGCAGCGTCAGGCTGAAATGGTGCTCGGTCTCTCCTGCATGCCGAAGGTAATTCTTCTCGATGAGTCCTTTGACGGACTTGACCCGGCGAAGAGAAATCTGACAAAGAAAATTTTGCTCGACTATATGGCTGAAAAGGAATGTTCGATAATCATTTCCTCGCATAACCTCCATGAGCTTGCCGACATGTGCGACCACATCGCTCTCATCAACGGTCAAACAATTGCAATGAACTGTGCCGTTGATGATATGAACGGCACACGCTGCAAATTCCGCCTTGCATTCAAGAACGAGATTGATCGTGACGCATTCGGCGACCTCAAGCTCAAAAACTTCAAAAAAGACGGTAAAATAGTTACATTTACGGTCTCGGAAAATGTTGAAAAAGCTCAGGAAGTCATCAATTCGCTTGACCCAGTGCTTTGCGAACGCTTCCCGCTTTCACTTGAAGAGATTTTCCTTGAAGAGATGGAGGATACGGATTATGACTTTGAAAAAATCTTCTCGTAATTCCTTCGCATCAATGTTTTGGGACTCGGTAAGAAAAATACGGGTTGTTCCGATCATGATGCTTGTAGTGTTGCTTCTCACCACACTGTTTGAATTTGCTTTCGATTATATTGACGGTTATTATGAATGGAACCAAAAACGATACGGACATTTTTGGGATTTCATTCTCAACGAAACACTTCTTACTGTTCCCGTTATTATTATTTTAGGACTCATCTCGGGAACCGTTTTATTCAGATTTGTACAAAGCAAGAAGCAGGTTAACGTCATCTTTTCGCTCGGGCTGAGCCGCAGGAAAATTTTCCTTGCGAAATACCTCGGCGGAATCGTTCCGTTTGCGGCTGCGGTAACATTTTCCGCAATCGTTGAGGTCCTTGCCGATCTTATTTCCGGATGCATCGTCCGATTTCCGACAATTCACCTTGCGTTGATCTCGGCAGCCGGCATGGTCGGAACATACACATTCGCATATACCGTCGCGGCTATATCAATGGCTTTTTCGGGAAATATTGTCGAATCGGGAGTTTTCTCTGTCATACTTGCGATTTTCCCGAATTTTGCAGGAGTTTTCTTTGGTCATATGCGAAGCATCTTCACCTATGGCGGCCCCGAAACTTATGGCAAAAGCTGGAACTTTTTCAGCCCCTTTTCAGCAATGCTTATTGTACAAACAGGCGAAGGCTACGGATCGCATGACCTTCTCAACATTCTGTATACAAGCGATAAGTTAACAGCCACCGACTGGTCGGGTACGATCACATGTTTTGTGCTTTCCGCAATAATTTTTGCAATTGCTTATTGGGCATTCCCGAAACGCAGAAATGAGATCAGCGGTTATTTCGGCAGGGCGAAGGGTCTCAACGAAATCTGCGGCGCAATGCTGGGATTTTACATCGGAACGATTGCCTCCTTAAACCTGTCGGAGAATCACAGTGCAATTATCGCATCCGTTTCGTTCATTTTATCCTTTGTGCTTGCATATCTGATTTTCAAATTCATTTTCACTTACAAACGAATGAAAAATATAAAGCAATCGGTAAAAAGAATTGCCGCCTATGTTGCCGCCTTTGCTTTAATTGCCGTTATTTTTTCAACGGGACTTTTCGGTTATTCTTCATATGTTCCCAACGCTAAAAAGGTCGAATCAATTGAGATTTCTTTAGAAATTTCAAACCCATACAATGTGTTCAGTTACAGCCCGAATATTTACGGTGATGAGGTTTACGGCTACTCTCCGATGATAAGCAGCGGCTTTTCAAACCAAGTTAAATTTTCCGACGTTATTTTTTGGGGCGGAGCAGCAAGCTTCGGATCTGTTTATCTCGACTGCACGGTTGAAAAAGAAAATGAGATTGAAAAAGTTATTGATGCCCACAAAGCTATTGCCAAAGAGGGCAAAATCAAAGCTAATGCGGACAATGCTTGCGGCTACGGTATTCTGATAAGCTACAGGCTCCGTGACGGCAGAACGGTAGACCGCCGTTACAGCACCGTCAGCACCGAAAGTGCAATGAAAATGCTTAGCCTCAGTAACCTTGAGGGATTCAGAAACGAAATACCGGATTATTTCTATTACCATGCCCAATCAACGGAAAAAGTGGGACTTACAAACTATCTTGACGGCTTTTGCCTGTTGCCAAAGAACCTCAAAAGCTGCAAATACGTTGACAAACTGGACTATGACCTTATAAATGCCGTTCTGGACGATCTTGAAAAGCAAAGCGCACAGCAGATTTATTTTCACAATCCCGAGGATGAGCTTGGAGTTATCTATTTTCCGCTTAACATAGCACTTCCATATGTTCTCGATCTCAAAGATAACGAGATAATCGGCAATGACGGAGTAATTATCAATGCCGATACAAATGAAATTACGGGCACTGTAAAAGAACGACGTGCCGGCTTCCCGAATCTTCCCGATACAAGTCTTTCAATCTCGGGAGATAAGTGCATAGTTATCACAAAAGATATGACAAACATAATTAAATATCTAACGAATCACAACCTTATGCAATATTTCAAGTCCGATATCACTGCCGACGATGTGCAAAGAATCAAAATTGCAACGAGAGCCGAAACAGTCGGCAAAAAGAACTCCGAAATGCTTCCGATCTTTGCCGCCGGCTATGCCTGCGCCGATGAGGTCAAATCGAACGACACTATGAGCAGGCAGTCAAGCCATTACTTTGCAAACCATGTCGGCGGCTCAATTGAGGATAAGTCTGCGATTCAAACGGTGCTTGACAACGCCATGCTTTACGGCTTTAACGACAACAGCGACCGCATTGTTGAAGTAACATACAACGACGGCTCGATTGCAACCTACGCCATAAAAGCGGACGTTTACGACAAGCTGAATATTAAATAGGAGGGAACAAGCCATGAAATATAAACATACAGCGGAAGAACCTTTCTCTGCACTGTTCAAAAAATCTTTCATAAACACCTGTTTTGTTCCGATAATAACCTTTTTTGCACTGTTCATGTCAACGTTCTTTAACTATATTAACATTAAGGCATTTCATAGTTTTGACGGGGAACATTTTGTAAAAGACAGATTTTTCGGCTTTTTCTGGAACAATGTCAACGACAGCAGCGGCCTTGCAGAAGTGCTGATTATTATCGGAGGCGTCCTTGCCGGAATAGTCCTATTTTCGTTTGCACAGAGCAAGAAGCAATGCAATGTTATTTTCTCGCTCTGCATAAGCAGGAGAAAAATCTTCCTTGCAAAATATCTCGGCGGACTTCTCCCCTTCTGCGCCGCCGTTATTATAGCCGCATTCTTCGAGCTCGTGGCTGTATTTTGCGTCGGATATTCACCGAACGCCGCAATTATCAAAATGGCGGTTTACTGGGTCGCCTGCTTTATCGGAATATACGCTCTCTCATTTACAATTACCTCGGCGGCAATTGCCTATACAGGAAATATTGTTGAGGGTCTGATATTCACCGTCATAATTGCCGTATTTCCGATGGCCGCCGGTGTGCTTTTCGGCATATTGAGAGGACTTTACACCGTCGGCGGAATAGGCGTATATGAGGGCGGTTGGAACTTTTTCAGCCCATACATGTATATGTTCAAATTTATAACTATGAAAGGCTATTATGTGCCTGATCAATACGACGAAGCCTTGGACATGGCTCTAAGCGGATACCAGCATTATTTTACATTCAATGAAAACGGCGCACCGTTTTATAATCTCACACTCACCGATTACTCGGGTGCGATCATGGATCTTGTCTATGCCGCGGTCATCTTTGCAATCGCTTTTATCGCTTTCTCGAAACGCAGAAATGAGATCAGCGGATCCTTCGGCAGAGCAAAAGGTCTTAACGAAATCTGTGCGGCAATCGTAGGATTATACGTCATGGCTTTCGGGATATATTTCAT
>CAVGRW010000144.1:0-6025 GCA_963631735.1 Bacteroidaceae bacterium
AAATTGCTATGTTGTCTATTTTTTTGAAGTGTTGCACTTCATATGATAACATGCCCTCCTTCCCCTCAAGGGGAAGGCTGTCAAAATTTCAGCAGAAACCTATACTTGGCGCCCTTGTGGGTAGCGAAGTGCTTTTTTCACTCCAACGCCTTTCGCAATTCTTTCAGTGCTTTTTTCTCAATTCTCGAAACATATGACCGTGAAATATTCAGTTTTTCTGAAACTTCGAGCTGTGTCATGGGGCGCATGCCGTCAAGTCCGTAGCGCATCATTATAATTGATTTTTCTCTCGGGTCTTTTATCTTGCCGACCTCGGTTGAAAGTTTTTTCAGCATAGTCATTTTATAAATGTCTTCAACAATTTCATCTTCCGTGGATATAATATCCATTAGTGTCAGCGGATTTCCCTCGCTGTCCGTATCAATCGGCTCATTGACCGAAATGTCCTGAGCCGTTTTTTTCTGTGCTCTGAACTGCATAAGAATTTCATTTTCAATGCATCTTGCCGCATAGGTCGCAAGGCGTGTGCCCTTGTCTGGATCAAAGGTGTTTATTGCCTTGATCAGACCGATCGTGCCTATTGAGATCAAATCATCCTGCTGAACGCTGCTTGAATAATACTTTTTTATAATATGTGCAACAAGTCTGAGATTGTGCTCGATCAGCTCGTTCTTGGCGTTTACATCGCCGTTTTTCATTGCCAGCAGACATTCGCGTTCCCTCTTGGCGGAGAGGGGAGGAGGGAATGAGCCTGTGCCGGAAAGATGAAGTGCAAAAAAGAAAAGATTTGATATTGTTCTTATAAGTAATTCAGCTATCATGAAATCACCGTCCGTTATAATTCTTATGTCGCAAATGTTTAATTGATAACGGATCGGTTTGTATATTTACATAAAAAAACAAACTGTCGATTGTTCAAAATGTTAAAATAGGATATGTTGTGAACTAATACGGTTGACTTTTGCCCCAATTAACAGTATAATGATAACGTATATAAGTGTGGAGTTGTCTGCACTTTGTATAGCACTAATTTTTGGGAGGAATATAAATGGCTAAAAGCAGACGTATTCTCAGCGTGTTGCTGGCTATCCTGATGGTTCTTACTATCGTTCCGGCAGGATTGATCGGCAGCGCCGGTGCTGTTTCAGATGATGGGATCAGCACTATGTCGGTTGAGCTTAGCAAGAGTTTCCTTGAGAGACCCGAGATAACAATCAGCTCAACGGCAGTCATTCGTACAGCGGCCTCGGCTGATTCACAGGCTGCAGGCACAACCATTGTCAAGGCCACGGCTTCGGGCTTGCCCGAGCTTAGCGGAACGAGGGCGGAGGCCTTTTATGCAGGTGAAACTCCGCAGGATCCGATGGTAGTTTTCACTACAGACAAGGCTTTGAAGGCTAACCCGACAATCACTTGCTCAAATGCAAACCTTACCTTCACCGCAGCGTCAACAGGCGCATATGCGGACGGTGTTTACACCTATTCATGGAAGGTTGCAGGCTCAAACGTTACTGCAAAGCAGCTTAACTTTGAGGTCGGCTATACATATGAGTACACCGACGCAAACGGCAAGGTTGTAACAAAGACCTATACCGCTTATACAACAAGTGCGGTTGAGAACGTTGCTCAGCCCGGCGGTATCTATGCCGATAGATATCGTTCGTATAATGCGACTCAGCATCATGCTACATGTACGAGAAAAGAAAGAACACAGTATATTGCCCGTATAGTCGGCGTAAATACTTTCGGCGGATATGCAGATGACAGTCAGGCAGGCTGGGATCGCGGTTATTGGGATTTCAACAGCAAGAGCTTTGTAAAGGTTGACGGAGTCGCTGCAGGCTACGGTCAGATTTCACATAGCGATAACAGCGGTACCGGAACGCAGGAATTCAATACCGCAAATGACTATAACCGTCCCAAGACGGTAGCTTATGTTGACAGAAGTATGGTTGCTTTGAGCAATTATAATCTTAGATTTACAGTTACCGATATGCTTGAAAGAACCGATAAGTATGCCGAGTACGGTATCAAGGCTTTCAAGATCGCACAGGGTGCCATTGCTTTTGACGGTAATACCCCTGATAACAACAGTGCTCGTGAGCAGCTTGTTCCGGTTAATCCTGCAGAGTATAACGAAACAACTAAGGAATACGATACAGTTGCAGGCGGAACGATCACAATTCCGTTCACAGGTACAACATATGAAAAGAGCGCAACAACTCTTGATAACGGTAATAAGAGCGTTGACTATACTATCATCGTTTCTTTCGGTGATAAGTACAGCACAAGCGGCGGTCATATTACAAGAGCTTGTACAGCTGTTAATCTTAACATCGTTACATACGATAAGTCCAGCCTCCGTTCGGAGATTCAGGATCTTTACAGACTTTATACTCCGACCAAGCTTATGGCTTCCGAGTCAGAGATAGGCAACAGCCCGAACTCATGGTTCTATTCGGAGGGCTGGGATCAGTACCTTGCAGCAATGAGAAACGCTCAGTACATTCTCAATGACCCCGATACCGATCAGCAGAAGATCGACGCCGCAACAGCCGCATTGAAGTCGGCAGTTGCAGGTCTCAAGGTTGCTACAGCCGATTATACAGAGGCAAACGTAGTTAAGGATCAGGTCAAGGCTCTTAATTCGGCAGTTTATACTGACGAATCATGGTCAAGAGTTCAGACTGCAGTTGCCAACATCACAGACGGCATCAGCATTTTCTGCCAGACGTATCTTGATTCACTCGTTGATGATCTTCGCGACGCTATCAGCAAGCTTGAAATGACTCCGGCGGATTACACTGAGGTCAACGATATGGTTAAGATCTATGAGGGCCTCAACCCCGACCATTACACGGCTGAATCATGGAAGGTTCTCCGTGATACCGTAAATTCGGTTGACTACACTCTTAAAATCGATAAGCAGTCCCTTGTTGACGCTTATGCAAGAAGTATTGATGCCGCTATCACAAATCTTCAGCTTGCCTCGGCAGATTACACTGCTGTCAATGAGCAGGTTACACGTTATAATGAAGTTCTTCCCGAAAAGGATTATTATACTGACCTTTCATGGAGAGCTGTTCAGGCTTCCTACAATGCAATAGAGTGGGATAAGAACTGGCAGCAGCAGGAGGACGTTGACGATATGGCAACGAACCTTCAGAGAGCACTCAATAACCTTAAGTATAAGAATGCAGATCTTACGGCTCTCAACGCCGCTATTAAGTCAGCTAATGCCGAAAAGCAAAACTGGTATACTCCCGATTCATGGGCACCGTTCGCAGAGGCTCTTGCAGCAGCCAAGGCAGCAGCAAACGCTTCTCCGGCATACAATATTAAGCAGCAGACAACAATTGACAGCCTCAAGGATGAGCTTGTTAAGGCACAGAACGCTCTTGTTCCCGCAGACGGCGATTATTCAAAGGTAGACGCTGCTATTGATGCAACAAACGACCTTGATGAAAGCAAATATACGCCGGAATCATGGAAGGATCTTCAGGACGCTATCAACAATGTTGAATACAACCTCCCGGCAAAGGAGCAGGAAAAGATCGACGGCTTTGCAGACGCGATCAACGAGGCTGTAAAGAACCTCAAAGAGGTTGGCGCAGACTACACGGCAGTCAGAGCAATCATTTCCGAGTGGAATGATATGGATAAGACAATGTACACAGATGCATCTGTTCTTAACGTAGTCAACACCGTTAATTCCGTTAACTGGAATCTTCCTGCAAGCCAGCAGGCAACGGTTGACGGCTATGTGGTTGCTATTCGTAACGCTATGAACAGTCTCCAGTACAAGCCGGCAGATTATGCAGCTGTTGATGCAGCAATGACTAAGGTTGAAGAAGTCAAGAGCATTCAGGCAGCTTTTGCAACAGCTCATGACGGATATTCATACTACACCAAGGAGTCCTATGACGCTCTCCTTGCAACAACAAATTATCAGAAGAATCTTGATATCAGATATCAGACGACTGTTGACGGCTATGCAGCCGCGATCAACGCCGCTATCCTTAACCTCAAGCCGAACGGAGCCGATTATACGGCAGTTGACGCAGCATTGGCAAAGATTCCGGCAGACTTTGAAAGCGGTGTTTATACCGATGAGTCAGCCGCTGAAGTTCTGGCAGCTAAGCTTGCCGTTGACAGATCGCTTTCGACAGAACAGCAGAACACTGTAGACGGTTACGCAAAGGATATTGAGACAGCAATTGCAGGTCTTAGATATAAGAGTGCAGATTACACAAGAGTTGAGGCTGAAAAGGCTCTCATTCCGACAGACCTCACTCCTTACACCAAGTCCTCTGTTGACGCTCTTAACAAGGTTCTTGAAAGTGTAAACTATAACCTTGATATCAATCATCAGTCAGAGGTTGACGCTTTTGCAGATGCTATCAAGGCAGCAAGAGAGGCTCTTGAGCTGGACCTTGCAGACTACACAAAGGTAAATGCCTCCAAGGCAAAGGCTGAGGAAGCTATCAAGGATACAAACTACACAGACGAAAGCATAAATGCTGTTAAGGCAGCTATCGCAGCAGTTGTAGAGGGTCTCCCGAAGGCTCAGCAGGCAACTGTTGACGGCTATGCAACCGCGATCGACGAGGCAGTTGCACGCTTGACAGATAAGCCGCTTGACCTTACAAGCTACAATAAGGCTCTTGAGGGTGTTCCGGCAAATCTCAGCAACTATACAGATGAGTCCGTAAAGCTTTACAACGACGCTCTTGCAGCAGCCGATACCTACAAGCTTACAAAGAACTCGATCAGAAATCAGACAGAGTTTGAAGCACTTGTTTCCGCTCTTGATACGGCTGTCAAGGGACTCAAGCTTAAGGGTGCCGATTACACGGCAGTAAAGGCAGCTCAGAAGACTGCAGACGAAAAGGTTAAATCGGGTCTCTACAAGACCACTTCCGTAACGGCATATGAAGAGATCATCGCTTCAATCAATTGGAACCTTTCAATAGAGGATCAGGCAACTGTTGACGGTTATGCAAAGACTATCAACGAGTTCGTATTCGAGTATAAGGATGCCGATTACACAGCACTTGACGCAGCTATCGAAGCAAAGAGAACAGAGATCGCAAAGGGTCTCTTCACTGACGCTTCCGTTGCAGGCTTTGACTCTCTTGTTAACGGCTTCGACCGTACACTCACAATTGACAAGCAGAGCACAGTTGACGGTTATGTTGACAGAGTAAACGCTTATACATTCACCTACAAGTCGGCTGACTATACAAAGCTTGACGCTCTCATCGCAGAGGTTGAGGCTCTTGATTCATCACTTTATACAAACTATGATGAAATCTACAGCCTTTACATCTTCGACTATCTCCTTACTTATATCCCGTCTCACAGAGATTACAATATCACTGAGCAGGATAAGGTAGACGAGATGCAGGCAACCCTCCAGAGCTATGTTGATATGCTCATTCTCAAGGATACAAAGGTTGCAAAATTTGAGCTTACAAACGGCGCAGCATTCAAGACCTCCGGCGGAGTAACCTACATCGTAGGTCTCAAGACAGGTCTTACGGATTCAACACTCAAGAACAACTACTTTATAATGGAGAACGTAACAGTAACCATTAAGAGAGTAATGGGCAGAACAGTAGGAACAGGCTCAACAGTGACGGTAACATCAACGATTGACGGAACAACGATAGGCGAGTATGTAATCCTCATCTACGGCGACCTCAACGGCGACGGTGCAATCACAATGGTTGACTCGGTTCTTCTTTCGAGCTACCTCAAGAGAGTTGTAACATTGACAGCAGTGCAGAAGCTCGCAGCCAATGTAAACGGAGACAGATCAATTACACTTGTTGACAACACCTTGCTCAACAACGTAATCAATAAGGTATCCGTTATCAACCAGCAGACAGGTAAGGTTAGCTAAGATAAGTCAAAGCATAACCTAAACCCTAAGTAAACTAAATCACGGCGGAAATCGGTCAATCCCGTTTTCCGCCGTGTTATTTTATGCTGTGTAATTTTGATATAAATGGTTGAAATGAAA